>NZ_JBTOQG010000012.1:0-416262 GCF_055283955.1 Pseudomonas sp. HP_12 | reverse complement strand
TCAATTTGCGATTCTGTACGGAGATCGATTTATCAGGCCGACCTGGTAAAAGCACGGCCTGCCTAACGGCAGGCCGCTACCAGCCCGCACACAAAAAATCTGACAGTCCCTGTCCATTGGGCGCGGCCGTCACCCCCGAATCGCCACCAGACTCAACAGCTGCCCATCCTCCACGCTGAACTGCGCGTCCAGCTCCTTGCCGTTATGCCATTCCGCCGACAGATCAATTTTCAGCCGCAGCCGCGCGTTACCGTCGTCTGACCAATCCAGCAACTCGGCGTCCTCGAAATAGAAGCGCTTGAGCACGATGGGGTAGAGGGCCTTGAACAGGCTTTCTTTCAGGGAAAAGGTCAGGGTGACGACCTTGGCTGCTTCATGTTCTGGCCCGGCGTTCAGGCGCTGCATTTCTGCCGGCGTCAGAATCTCACCCGCCAGGCGCACGGCGCGCTCGTTGCTCATCAGCTGTTCGACGTCCAGGCCCAATCCGCGCCAAGCCGTTTTGCGCGCGACGATCGCGGCGGCCCAGCCGGTGCTGTGGGTGATCGAACCGGTGATGTCCTGCGGCCAGATCGGCGCGCGGTCCTCGCCAATGAGGGGGACGTGGGTGCGGCCGTCCAACTGGCGCATCGCCTCCCGCGCGCACAGACGACCGGCGAGGAATTCCGTCTTTCGCTTGGCCACCGAGCGCTGAATGGAAGCGGGCGGCTCGATGAGACAGCGCTGAAAATCGCCGTCGATGAGCTTTTGCGGATCGAACCGACTGCTCACCAACACCACCTCTTTGAGCGCCTGGGGCAAGGGCCAGTGAGCGGTGAGGGCAGGGCAACAGTCGGGCAGTGTCGGGGATCGAGTCATGCCCGGCATTCTGCCGGAACCGCGGTGTTGGGCGCAAAACTGGTTTGCGGGCAGGCAAACCGTCTTCGCGAGCAAGCTCGCTCCCACAATGGCCTGCGTTGCCCGGGATTTCAGCGTCATGCGCAGAACTGCATTCCAGCGAATGCAAAATCCAAGGTGAGCACAAAACCTGTGGGAGTCAGCTTGCTGACGAATGCGGTGAGTCAGGCGAGGTGGATGGCACAGGCAGAAAGCATTCGCGAGCAAGCTCACTCCTACAGGAGATGTGTGTTGCCCCGAGAGTTCAGGGGCACGCACAGAACCTGTGGGAGTCAGCTTGCTGACGAATGCGGTGGGTCAGGCGAGGTGGTTGGCACAGGCAGACCGCATTCGCGAGCAAGCTCACTCCTACAGGGGATGTGAGTTGCCCCGAGACTTCAGCGTCATGCACAGAACCTGTGGGAGTCAGCTTGCTGACGAATGCGGTGGGTCAGGCAAAGTCGATGGCACAGGCAGAAAGCATCGCGAGCAAGCTCACTCCTACAGGAGATGTGTGTTGCCCCGGATTTCAGCGTCATGCACAGAACCCGTGGGAGTCAGCTTGCTGACGAATGCTCTGGTCCAGTGCGTGTTCAGGAGGGGTTCAGCGCTGGCTGGGTATGCTCCAAACCGTACCCAACAAGGCGCCTGGCGCCGGAGGACCTGCTCATGCTGACGTTCAACAAGCTCTTTCTGGCGCTGGCGTTTCTTGGCAGCAGCGCGGCGGCGCAAGCGGCTGATGGCAATGCGGACGTGTCCCGCACCGATTTCGGCAAAAACACCGAGCGCGCCGACCGCATCAACGGCCTGCGCCGCAGCCTTGCCAGCAGCACCCAGGTCGGCAGCTGGAGCCAGACCTTCAGCCAGCAGCCCGTTGATCATCCCTACGCCGCCGGCTATGGAAATCTCACCGCCCGCGTCAACGGTGTGGGCGTTCAAACGGCCAATCTTCCGACCGCTTACGATCCACAGGCGTCCTTGCCAGGCACAACTAGACTGTTCGACACCCGCTTACCGGTCCGCGCCGTGCAGCAACCGCCTTCGCTGAGTCTGAGCGAGAGTCAGCACACCTATTTACCCGTCCACCACGTTTTATAAGCCAATTTTATAAGCCGCCAGCCTGTTTTTCGCGGTGTCTGGATTGCACAATCGCTGCCGGGCTCGTCACACTGCACGCGCTCGGCAGCGTCGTTGAAACTCTTGAAAAAAGAGGGTTGCCTTTGCCTGGGAGAGCGTCATGAAATTGCTGGTTGTCGAAGATGAAGCCCTGCTGCGTCACCACCTGCAGACCCGTTTGACCGAAAGCGGTCACGTCGTCGAAGCGGTGGGCAACGCCGAGGAAGCGTTGTATCAGGCGGGCCAGTTCAACCACGATCTGGCGGTCATCGACCTGGGCCTGCCGGGTGTCGGCGGTCTCGACCTGATCCGTCAACTGCGCGTGCAGAACAAGGCGTTCCCGATCCTCATCCTGACCGCGCGCGGCAACTGGCAAGACAAAGTCGAAGGCCTGGCCGCCGGCGCCGACGACTACGTGGTCAAGCCGTTCCAGTTCGAAGAACTCGAAGCGCGCCTCAACGCCCTGCTGCGCCGTTCCAGCGGTTTCACCCACTCGACCATCGTTGCCGGCCCGCTGAGCCTGGACCTCAACCGCAAGCAGGCGTCCCTGGACGAACAGCCGCTGGCGCTGACCGCCTACGAATACCGGATTCTCGAATACCTCATGCGTCACCACCAGCAAGTGGTGCCCAAGGAACGCCTGATGGAACAGCTGTACCCCGATGACGACGAGCGCGATCCGAACGTGATCGAAGTGCTGGTCGGCCGGCTGCGGCGCAAGCTCGAAGGGCCTGCCGGCTTCAAACCGATCGACACCGTGCGCGGCCTGGGCTACCTGTTTACCGAGCGCTGTACATGATCCGTTCGCTGCGCCTGCGTCTGATGCTGGGCGCCGCGACCTTGGCCGTCATCTTCATGCTCCTCATGCTGCCGGCGCTGCAAAGCGCTTTCAGCCTGGCGCTGGAAAGCTCCATCGAAAAACGTCTGGCGTCCGACGTCACCACGCTGATCTCCGCTGCCCGCGTCGAAGACGACCACCTGCTGATGCCGTCGTTACTGCCCGGCGAGCAGTTCGCCCTGCCCGACAGCCGCTTGCTCGGCTACATCTATAACCGCGCCGGCAAGCTGGTGTGGCGCTCCCGGGCCACCGAGGACGAAGCGATTGACTACCAGCCGCGCTACGACGGCCGCGGCAACGAATTCGCCAAGATCCGCCAACCCAACGGCGAAGAGTTCTTTGTCTACGACGTCGAAATCAAACTGCTCGGCGGGCGCAATGCCGCCTACAGCATCGTCGCCCTGCAACCGGTGCGCGAATACCAGGAAACCATCTCCGGCCTGCGCGAAAAACTCTACTTGGGTTTCGGCGGCGCGCTGCTGGTCCTGTTGATTCTGCTGTGGGGCGGGCTGACCTGGGGCCTGCGTGCGCTGCGGGGCATGAGTCAGGAACTGGATCAGGTCGAGGCCGGCTCGCGGGAAAGCCTCAGCGAAGAACACCCCAGCGAACTGCTGCGCCTGACCGACTCCCTCAACCGCCTGCTGCGCAGCGAACGTGAACAACGCATTCGTTACCGCGACTCCCTCGACGATCTCGCCCACAGCCTGAAAACCCCGCTGGCGGTGCTGCAAGGCGTCAGCGAGCAGATCGCCAAACGGCCGGAAGACCTTGAGCAGGCGCGGATTCTGCAATCGCAGATCGAACGCATGAGCCAGCAGATCAGCTATCAGTTGCAACGCGCCAGCCTGCGAAAAAGCGGGCTGGTGCGCTATCACGTGGCCCTCAAACCCGTGGTGCAGAGCCTGTGCAACACGCTGGAAAAGGTCTACCGCGACAAGCGCGTCAACGTGGTGCTCGACCTGCCGGACAATTGTCAGGTGCAGATGGAAGAGGGCGCCTTGCTGGAGATGCTCGGCAACCTGCTGGAAAACGCCTACCGGCTGTGCCTCGGTGAGGTTCGCGTGAGCTGGCGGTCATCGATGATGGGCGACGAGCTGTGCATCGAAGACGACGGCCCGGGCGTTCCGGAAAGCCAGCGCGCACGGATTCTCGAACGCGGCGAGCGGCTGGACACGCAAAACCCGGGGCAGGGCATCGGTCTGGCGGTGGTCAAGGACATCATCGAGAGCTACGGCGCGCGGCTCACCCTGGGCGATTCGGAACTGGGCGGCGCGGCGTTCCGCATCCAGTTCGCGATCTAACTTCGCCACTTGGCACTCCCATCAAGGCGGATACCCGCCAGTGTGGCGGACGATTTGCCGGCAAACGGCGGAAAACCGCCACCCTCTTTCGGCCAACGGGTCTATCGTTAACCAGCCGGTTCACGGAATCCGGGCCTGTCACACGATTTAACAACTCTGGCACGGTGCTTGCGATGCACTGGGCAGAGGTCTGCCGCGCGCAGCTCGACAAAAACAAATCCCTCCGAGCAGGAGGGTTCGCACTTTAGGCGTCTCTGCAACCGGAATGTTGCAGACCGATGCTCTTGAGGAAACTGCAATGACGACTCGTCAGCCCATCTATAAATCCCTGTACGCCCAGGTGATCGTCGCGATCATCGTCGGTATCGCCCTCGGTCACTGGTACCCCGAAACTGCCGTAACGCTCAAACCGCTGGGTGACGGGTTCATCAAACTGATCAAAATGGTCATTGCACCGATCATCTTCTGCACCGTCGTCAGCGGCATCGCCGGCATGCAGAGCATGAAATCCGTGGGCAAGACCGGTGGCTACGCGCTGCTCTACTTCGAAATCGTTTCGACCATCTCGCTGATCATCGGCCTGATCGTGGTCAACGTCGTCCAGCCGGGCGCCGGCATGAACATCGACGTGTCCACCCTCGACGCTTCCAAGGTCGCGGCCTACGTGACCGCCGGTAAAGACCAGAGCATCGTCGGCTTCATCCTCAACGTCATCCCGAACACCATCGTCGGCGCGTTCGCCAACGGCGACATCCTGCAAGTGCTGATGTTCTCGGTGATCTTCGGTTTCGCCCTTCACCGCCTGGGTGCCTACGGCAAGCCGATCCTGGACTTCATCGATCGCTTCGCCCACGTCATGTTCAACATCATCAACATGATCATGAAGCTTGCCCCGATCGGCGCGCTGGGTGCCATGGCGTTCACCATTGGTGCCTACGGCGTCAGCTCGCTGGTGCAGCTCGGCCAACTGATGCTGTGCTTCTACATCACCTGCTTGCTGTTCGTGCTGGTGGTGCTGGGTGCTATCGCCCGCGCCCACGGCTTCAGCATCCTCAAGCTGATCAAGTACATCCGCGAAGAACTGCTGATCGTGTTGGGCACGTCGTCGTCCGAGTCGGCGCTGCCACGCATGCTGATCAAGATGGAGCGTCTGGGCGCGAAGAAATCCGTCGTGGGTCTGGTGATCCCGACCGGCTACTCGTTCAACCTCGACGGTACCTCGATCTACCTGACCATGGCTGCGGTGTTTATCGCTCAGGCCACCAACACCCACATGGACATCACCCATCAGGTCACCCTGTTGCTGGTGCTGCTGCTGTCGTCCAAAGGTGCGGCAGGCGTGACCGGTTCCGGCTTCATCGTGTTGGCCGCGACCCTGTCTGCCGTGGGCCATCTGCCGGTTGCCGGACTGGCGCTGATCTTGGGCATCGACCGCTTCATGTCCGAAGCCCGCGCCCTGACCAACCTGTGCGGTAACGCCGTGGCAACCCTGGTTGTCGCCAAGTGGGTCGGTGAGCTGGACGTTCCGCAGATGCAGTCCGAGCTGGCTTCTGGCGGTCGTGCCATCGACAACACCGCGCCGACCGACGACCTGGGTGTGGCCGAAACTGCGCCTACCCCTGTTGTACGTTCGTGAGCTGCGTTCGTAACACGCGTCAGCGGTAAGGGTTGTTGAAAAAGCCTGTCTTCGGACAGGCTTTTTTTATGGGCGAATCGCACCTACTCTGAGTCACCCGCTGGCCATCTGAGAACGCCCCATGCACGGTCCGCTGTCATCGCTCAACGTCCTCGATTTTTCGACGCTGCTGCCCGGGCCATTCGCTTCGCTGCTGCTGGCGGACATGGGTGCCGAGGTGTTGCGCATCGAATCACCGACCCGCCGGGACCTGCTGCGCGAATTGCCGCCCCACGACCATGGCATCTCGGCCAGTCACGCCTACCTCAACCGCAACAAACGCAGCCTGGCGCTGGACCTCAAACAGCCTCAGGCCATCGAGGTGATCAAGCGACTGGTGGCGGATTACGACATCGTGTTGGAGCAGTTTCGGCCGGGCGTAATGGACCGGCTGGGGATTGGTTATGAGGCGTTGAAGGCGATCAATCCGCGGCTGATCTACGTCGCCATCACCGGTTACGGCCAGACCGGGCCCTACCGTGATCGCGCCGGCCACGACATCAATTACATGGCGGTGGCCGGGCTGGCCAGCCACACCGGGCGCCAGGACAGCGGGCCGTTGCCCTTGGGCGTGCAGGTCGCGGATGTGGCCGGCGGTTCGCTGCACGGGGTCATCGGTTTGCTCGCGGCGGTGGTGGCGCGTCATCAAACCGGGCAGGGCCAGTACGTCGACGTCAGCATGACCGATTGCGCGTTCAGCCTGAATGCCCTGGCCGGCGCGGGGTATCTGGCAGCCGGCGTTGAGCCCGATCGGGAGACGCAGATGCTCAACGGCGGCAGCTTCTACGATTACTACCGCAGCCGCGACGGCCGATGGTTTTCGGTGGGAGGGCTGGAGCCGGCGTTTCTCCACAGGATGTGTGCCGCGCTGGGACGACCGGAACTGGCGCGGCTTGGGCTCTCGTTTGCCGCCGAACAACAGGCCTCGCTCAGGCGTGAGCTGGAAATCGAGTTCGAGCGCCGCAGTTCTGATGAGCTGGAAGCGCTGTTCGCCGGGATCGATGCCTGTGTCGAGCCCGTGCTGAGTTTCTCCGAAGCCACGCAGCACCCGCACATTCAGGCGCGCCAGATGCTGGCGCAGGTGCCCCGCGGTGACGGCAGCGCTCAGGTGCAGATGGCCTGCCCGGTGAAGTTCTCAGAAGGACTGCCCGCGCCCCGGCACATCGGCGTGGCCGTCGGCGCGCACTCTGCGCAGGTGCTGGCCGAAGCGGGGTTCAGCGCGCAGGAGATTGAATCGATGAGTGAGGCGGGGGTGTTTGGGTGAAATCTGAAGGCCGGGTCAATCGAATGCCCCGGCCTCTCGTGCGCAACCTCAGTGGCTTTAACAAGGTACCGAGTCCACTCCAATCCTGTGGGAGCAAGCTTGCTCGCGAAGCCTTGCTGCAGCCCCTTGAGAAAATTGCTGACTGCCCTGGCCCCTTCGTCAGCAAGCTCACTCCCACAAGTCCAGCGGCGTTACCAAGATCCCGCGTCCACCCCGGTCACTCGTGCGCAACCTCAGTGGCTTTAACAAGGTCCCGAGTCCACTCCAATCCTGTGGGAGCGAGCTTGCTCGCGAAGACTTACTTGCAGCCACTTGAGAAAGCGGGCAATCACTCCACCCGCGTCTCGCCGCTGAACACCAGAATCTCCCGGCAGCGTTTGCACAGGTAGCGCCGGCCTTTGCGCACCAGCTTGTGGCGCTGGGCGGTGAACGGGAAATCGCTCTCCGGGCACGGGCAGCGGTAGATATAGCGGGTCACGCTGCGGCGCTGGATTTCGTAGGTGTGGCAGCGGTTGGGCGGGAGTTCGTAGACGCCGCGCATGATCAGCTGCCATTCCTCGCCGTGGGGTTGAATGGTGTCGCCAAACAGTTGATGTGCAACGAGGTGCGCGACCTCGTGGGGGACGGTCTGGCGCAGGAAGTCCTCGCGGTTTTCCAGGTACAGCTGCGGATTGAAGCGCAGCATGTTCTCGTGCAGATGTGCCACGCCGGCCTTCTGGCCGCGCAGTTTGACGCTCACGACCGGACGTTTGAAAGGGCGTTTGAAGAAATCTTCAGCTTGCTGGTAGCAGGATTCGACGCGGGTGTTGAGTGGTTCGAGCATGCTTCATCGGTCTCCAGAGGAGGCGAGTATGCCGCAAAGCTTCTGTGCCGCCAAAACCCAAAGCGCCGAATGGTCACCGGGTACTAACTGGTGAATTCAGGATCGATCCCCACGCCCCACAGCACCACCGTAAACGCCATGATCGCCACCAACACCACCAGCCCGACCGCCAGCACCGAGCTTGAGAACATGAAGCCTTCGTCCGGGTGCACGCCCATGAACACCGGCAGACCGACGTACAGCAGGTACACCGTGTAGCAGACCGCCGCCAGCCCGACCATCATCCCCAGCCACATGTGCGGGTACAGCGCGGCCAGCCCGCCGAGGAACAGCGGCGTCGCGGTGTAGGTCGCGAAGGCCACGCAGCGCGCCAGGCTGGGTGTCGCGTCATAGGTGCGCGCCATCCAGTGGATGAAGCCGCCCATGACGCCGACGCCGGCGAGCATGGCGATGTACGATATCAGCGCCATCCACACCGCGCTATCGCTGGTCAGCATGACCGGCGCGCGGTCGCCGATCTGCCACCCCACCTGGGTTGTGCCGATGTACGCCGACACCGCCGGGATCGCCGCCAGGATCAGCGTGTGGGTGAAGTACATATGGCCGATGCTTTCTTCACCTTCGCCGCGTATCTGTTGCCATTCCTGATCGGGGTGGGTGAACAGCCCCAAGACGTGATGGATCATGTCCGTTACTCCCGTGATGTGTGCCGCCGCTTCCCACGAAGCCCGACTGCAGATGCCGTCAGGACAAGGTCACAGTCGAGCAAGGGAAATGGCTGGGACCTCTCAGGTCAGTATAGAAAGCTGAGCACCCGTAAACCGGAGGCGTTAGAGCGATTGAGGCGTTCAAGGGCGCTGTTAATAGCGGTTGGCGATCAAGGGCCCTCCATATCGACGGTGGTTTCACCCGCGACAGCCATTACCCGACCCGGTCTTTTTTGCGTAAAATGCCGACCCTTTCCCCACGTCTCTTCCCACCACAGCGAGCGGATACCAGCGCCATGGGCACCCTTTCAGTCAATCAGAACAAACTGCAGAAGCGTCTGCGTCGGCTCGCGGGCGAAGCGGTGGCCGACTACAACATGATTGAAGAGGGCGACAAGGTGATGGTCTGCCTGTCCGGCGGCAAAGACAGTTACACCCTGCTGGATGTGTTGCTGCATTTGCAGAAAGTCGCGCCGATCAAGTTCGACATCGTCGCGGTGAACATGGACCAGAAACAGCCGGGCTTCCCCGAGCACGTCCTGCCGGCGTACCTGGAGCAACTGGGCGTCGAGTACCACATCGTCGAGAAAGACACCTATTCGGTGGTCAAGGAACTGGTGCCCGAGGGCCGGACCACGTGCTCGCTGTGTTCGCGTCTGCGTCGCGGCACGCTCTATACGTTTGCGGATGAAATCGGCGCGACCAAGATGGCGCTGGGTCACCACCGAGACGACATCGTCGAGACGTTTTTCCTGAACATGTTTTTCCAGGGCAGCATCAAGGCCATGCCGCCCAAGCTGCGCGCCGACGATGGCCGCAACGTGGTGATTCGTCCGCTGGCGTATTGCGCCGAGAAGGACATTCAGGCGTATTCGGACTTCAAGCAATTCCCGATCATCCCGTGCAACCTGTGCGGCTCCCAGGAAAACCTGCAGCGTCAGGTGGTCAAGGAGATGCTGCAGGAATGGGACCGCAAGACCCCCGGCCGCTCCGACATGATTTTCCGCAGCCTGCAGAACGTCCAGCCCTCGCAACTGGCGGACCGCAACCTGTTCGATTTCACCAACCTGCGCATTGACGAAACCGCCGCCTCACGGTTTGTGAATGTGGTGAATGTGTAGGGCTCGACGCGCGTTGAACCTGTTAAACCGCATTCCCGGCTAAAGCCGGTCCCACTAAACCGCGTTGAAACCGTGGAATCGCCTTCCCGGCTGAAACCCGGTCCCCGGCCGAATGCACGACCCTGTGGGACCGGCTTCAGCCGGGAAGAGGCCGGTCTTTACACCATAGATCTGCGCCGAAAAACGCAAATCCGTTCACCCTAAAACCGCAGGCATCACAATCCCACATCCGGCAACACCGGCTTGTTCGCCAACGCCGTCTTCATCAACTTCTCCACATATTCCCGATCACTGTCCGGCAGCGCCAGGCGGGGTGGGCGGGTGAGGGCGCTGCCGCGTTCCATGATTGCTTCGCACAGCTTGATGCACTGCACCAGGTCCGGACGCGCATCCAGGTGCAGCAGCGGCATGAACCATTCATACAGCGCCATCGCCTCGGCAAAACGCCCGGCCTTGGCCAGACGGAACAACGTCTCGCCCTCTTTCGGGAAGGCGTTGGACATCCCCGACACCCAGCCCACCGCGCCCACCGCAACGCTCTCCACCAACACATCATCGAGCCCGGCAAACAGCACGAAGCGGTCGCCGACTTCGTTACGCACGTCGATAAAGCGGTTGGTGTTGCCCGACGAATCCTTGAAACACACGATGGTGTCGCAGTCCGCCAGAGAGATGAGGATGTCCGGGGTCACGTCGTTCTTGTAGATCGGCGGGTTGTTGTAAACCATCATCGGCAGGTCGGTGGCGGCGGCCACGGTGCGGAAGTGGGTGGCGGTTTCGAAGGGCTTGGCCGAGTACACCAGCGCCGGCATCAGCATGATCCCGTCGGCGCCGGCTTTCTGCACCTCTTTGGCGACGGCGCTGGCGTTGGCGCTGGTGAACTCGGCGATGCCCGAAATCACCGGCACGCGCCCGGCCGAGGCGTCTTTGGCGGCTTCCACCAGGCTGATCTTTTCAGCGACGCTCAACGAGGTGTTTTCCCCCACGGTCCCGCAGATCACCAGTCCCGACACGCCATCGCGCACCAAATTGGAAATGACTTTATGGGTGGCCTCCAGATTGAGGGAGAAATCGTCGTTGAATTGGGTGGTAACGGCAGGGAAGACCCCGCTCCAGGACACGGACTGGCTCATGATTGACTCCTGATTGGATAAAGGTATTTCGTATACGTTCTAGTTTGGGCGTATGACGCCCGGTCGTTTGGTGTTCCAACGGTGTTTCAGATAGTTCCTAATTCATGTGGGACATCGTTGGTGCAGACACCGCGCTGTCCCGCAGAAAACACAGTCCTTGTGGGAGTGAGCTTGCTCACGAAGGCGTTGTGTCTGCGATGGATGTGGTGACTGACACCCTGCATTCGCGAGCAAGCTCGCTCCCACAGGTTTTGCATGCGTCCATCCAAATCGGTTGTGCATTCATCCAGAAAAAATCGGTTTTGCATTCCTTCAGATAAATCGGTTTCGCATTTATTGAAAGCAGCCGCAGCATTTACAGCTTCAACCCCACTGGCCAGGTATCACTCAACTTGTACCCCTCTGGCCACGGATCGCTCGGGTCGAGCATGTGCTGGTGCGTGCCGGTGATCCACGCCCGCCCGGACAGGCTCGGGATGATCGCCTTGCGCCC
Source organism: Pseudomonas sp. HP_12 (assembly GCF_055283955.1). Taxonomy (NCBI): domain Bacteria; kingdom Pseudomonadati; phylum Pseudomonadota; class Gammaproteobacteria; order Pseudomonadales; family Pseudomonadaceae; genus Pseudomonas; species Pseudomonas sp. HP_12. The sequence goes on along the minus strand of NZ_JBTOQG010000012.1, from coordinate 404,918 downwards.
TGCCACCTCGGTCTCGCTCTGGATCTTGCAGTGAAACTCGGAGCCAATAATTGAACGCCCGATAAACCGGTCGCCCACCTTCAGCTGACCCTTCGCATGCAACACCGCCAGCCGTGCCGAACACCCGGTGCCGCACGGCGAACGGTCGATTTTGCCGGGACGAATCACCACCGCGTTGGCCGCATTGGCCACGCCGCCGTCAAAACTCACCGGCGCGGCGATCTGGCAAAACGAAATGTGATTCCAGTCCTTGTTCAACGGATGGCTGAAACCCAGTTGCTCATTGGCGGCCTTGGTGATTTTCAGGCCGGTGTCCACCAGGTCCTTCGCCTCATCGGCGGTCAACGAAAAGCCCAGCTTGACCGAATCGACGATGGCAAAACTGTCGCCGCCATAGGCGGTATCCACCTGAATCGACCCCAGCCCCGGCACCTCGATCCACACGTCCAGCTGGTCGGCAAACGACGGGTGGTTGTGCACCTCGACGCTCGTCACCTTGCCGTCGCGGCACTGGGCAATCGCTTCGATCAGACCGCCCGGCGCCTCCAGGATCAAGCGGGTTTCCGGCTCGGTCATCGGCAGAATTCCGCTGTCCAGGAGCACCGTCGCCACGCACAAGGAGTTGGAGCCAGACATCGGCGGCACGTCGGCCGGTTCCATGATGATCCAGCCCATTTGTGCTTTCGGGTGCTTGGGAGGCACCAGCAGATTGACGTGACGGAACACCCCGCCGCGCGGCTCGTTGAGCATGAAATTGCGCAGGACGTTGTCCTTCTCGATCCAGCGCGACTGCTCCCAGATCGTGTCGCCCGGCGGCGGCGCAACCCCGCCGACAATCACATCGCCCACCTCACCTTCAGCGTGACAACTGACCACATGAATCACTTTCGTTGAGCGCATGACCTAAGGCCCTCCTGAAATGGCTCTAGTTGATTGATCGCAAAAAATCCGCCGTCTCCGGCCGTTGCGGGTTGCCGATCACCTGATCCGGCGTGCCGATCTCGTGCACCAGCCCGTTGCGGAAAAACGCCACGCGGTCGGACACGTCCCGGGCGAAGCGGATTTCGTGGGTCACCAGAATCATCGTCATGCCGTCTTCGGCCAGCATGCGCATGGTGTCCAGCACCTCGCCCACCAGTTGCGGATCGAGGGCCGACGTCGCTTCGTCGAACAGCATGTAATCCGGCGACATCGCCAGCGCCCGGGCTATCGCCATGCGCTGTTGCTGCCCACCCGACAACTTGCCGGGAAACACCTTCAGCTTGTCGCCCAGCCCGACATGGGTCAGTTGCTTGACCGCCAGCGCTTCGGCTTCGGCCTTGCTTTTGCCCAGCACCGTGCGCGGCGCCAGCATCACGTTTTCCAGCACCGTCAGATGGGGAAACGCGTTCCACTGCTGAAACACAATGCCGATCTTCTGCCGCAGTTTGTTGATGTCCGTGCCCCGGGCATGCACCTCGGTGCCATCGACGCGAATGCTGCCGCTCTTGATCGATTCCAGCCCGTTGATGCACATCAGCAGCGTCGACTTGCCCGAGCCCGAACCGCCGATGATCGACACCACTTCGCCCTTGTTCACCTGCAGGCTCACGCCCTTGATGACCTCAAGCTCGCCGAATGACTTGTGCACGTTGTCGATCTCAATCATTTTCCTGCCACCTCGTTTCCAGCCGGGCGCCCAGGCGAGCGACCACCAGACTCATGACGTAATAAATCAGGCCGGCGATGCATAGCACCAGCAGCGGCTCCTGAATGCGCGTGACGATGGTTTGCGAGGCGCGCAGCAGTTCGACGATGCCGATCCACATCACCAGCGCGGTGTCTTTCATCACCCCGAGCAGCAGGTTGATCCAGCCGGGAAACGCCACGCGGGTGGCCATCGGCATGACGATCTGGCGCAGGTCCTGCCAGTACGTCAGGCCCAGGGAGCGGCTGGCGCGGCGCAACGTGAGCGGCACCGACAGCACGCCGCTGCGCACGATCTCCGTGCAATAAGCGGTGACATACAGCCCCAACACCACGCAGGCCACGGCGAAGGCGCTCCAGTTCAGGCCGACGATGCTTTTCAGCGCGTTGAACAGGACGAACTGAATCAGCAACGGCACGCTGCGGAACACGTCCAGCACCCATGCCAGCGGAATCGTGCTGCGCGGCAGGAGGGCGCGGGCCATGCCGCAGACCACCCCCGCCAGCGTGCCGATGATCATCGACACCACGGTCAGCAAAATCGTGACCCAGGCGCCCTGAAGCATGAATTGCAGGTCGTTCCAGGTGAACGTGCTCTCGAACATGCTCATCTCCTCAGTACCGGAACAGCCGCCAGGACAGCAGCCGTGCAACAGCCACGATCAGCTTGGCGATCAGGTAATAGAGCACCGCCGCAATGGCGAAGAATTCGAAGGTGCGGAAGGTCTTGACGTTGTAGTCCTGGGTCACGCCGGTGAGGTCGTTGTTGAGGCCGACGATCACCCCCATCGAGGTCATCAGCACGGCCCACACCATCTGGTTGGTCAGCGGATAGAAAACGATGCGCAGCAACTGCGGAATGACGATCAGCCGGTACGCCTGGGGTGCGCTCATGCCCAGCGAACGGGCGGCGCGCAATTGCGTGTCGGGCACGGCCTTAAGACCGCCACGGAAGTTCTCCGCCAGATAGCCCGCGTTGTTGATGGTGATGCCGGCGAGCAACGCGGCCCACGAACTGATGTGCAGGCCGAACGAGCCCAGGCCGAAATACAGGATGTACACCTGGAACAGCGACGGCGTGTTGCGCGCGATGGAAATCCAGGTGGCGGCGAAGCCCCGGAACAGGCGGTTTTTGCCCTGGCGCATGAACACCAGAAACAGCGCGATGGTGACGCCGAGGATCATCGACAGCGCGGCGGTTTCGAAGGTGACCCACGCGCCGTTGAGCATGTCGGGCAGGGCCTTGAACGCCGCGCGCCAGTGGAAGTTGTAATCAAACATCTGCGCTGACCTCCGCCTGGTGCGCCGCCATCAACCAGGCTGGCAGGCGCCCGCTGGCGACACCGGTGATCGCGCTGTCGACGCACTCGGCCAGGCTGGCGAAATGCACGCGACGCCCCACCAGCCCTGGAGCGTAGTGCGCGTATTTGCCAGAGTTGGTCATCAGGTTGCGCGCGGTCGGCGGTATCACCGGCTCGCCGAGCATGCACCAGCAGGTGTCGGTGACGAACTGCACGCCGAAGTTTTCGAGCGTCTCGACATAGCCGGCCTGTTGCGCGCGTTCCAGGGTGGCGCGGCCGCAGGTGATCACGATCGCCACGTTGTCATGCTTGCGCCGGCTGCCACACAGGTGCGCCAGCGTCGCGCATTCGCTCAGGGAAAAATGCGGATTGCCCAGCGTCACGGCGTCCACTTCCGGCGTTGGCGCGCTGTTCAACTCGCGCCAGCTGTGCAGCAGATCCGCGGGGCTGACGCTCAGGGTTTTCTCCGGCGCATGCCCGTCCAGCGCCAGTTCGGCGGTGGTGGCTTCGGGTGTCACGCCGGCGATATGAAACATCGGCGCAGCGGACGTGGTGGCGAACCCCGCGCCGAAGGCCTTGAGGTCATCCAGCGTGGGCGCCTTGTGTTCGAGGCCGCAGATTACCGGGATGGTGGCGCCGCACAGCAGCCCGACGTGATAGCCGAGCAGCGGGTAGAAACTGTCGTCGAGGCCGTCCAGTGCAGGGACGTCGATGCGCAGGGTCGCCAACCGTTGTTGGGTCAGGTGGCAGCCGATCTTCGGCGCGCGGCCGGTGAGGGCGATGCAGATGTCGAGGTAATCCGGGTATTTCAGGGTGCGCGCGCCGATCACGCTGTTGGCGTAGACCACGGCGTTGGACTCGGCCCAGACGATTTGCTCGCCCAGCTCCGGTGCGCTGTCCAGCAGGTACGGCGCGCAGGTAAAACTCACCCGCGCGCCCATCTCCAGATAGGCATCGCCCAGCTGACTGGCCGGCTCGCCGAGGGCCGGGTCGACGCCCAGTTCCCGCCAGCGGCGCTTGTCCACGGAGATGGAATTGAGGGTGGTGGGCACACGGACCTTGGCGCCCCATGCCACCAGTTGCCGGGCGAAACGCAGGCTGGCCGGGCCGGTGTAGATGCAGCCGTCGATGTGCGCCTGGGTGATGTCCAGCAGTTCGGTCGCGCCTTGCAGCTCGGCCATGCGCAGGATGATGCCCATCGCCACCTGCGCGGCTTTGCCGTAAGCGCCGTCGAGAAAGCCTTGGTCGGTTTCGGTCAGGGCGATGGTGCTGATGGCGCGGCGGTTCGCCTGAAGTGGGTGATCGCGAAAAAGTGGAGGCGGAGGGCTGGAAAAGCCGCTCACGCGGTCATCTTCGACCCGCACGAAAGCGATGTCCCGCAGCGCCGCAAAACCCGCTTCGCCGAGGCTGATCACCGGAATCGAATGGCCAAACATCTGCTCGGCGATCAACACGCCGAGGGTGAGGATGTCTTCGACGCGCTCGAAGACCAGTGCGGCGGGGGCGTGGCCGTTGAGGATCAGTTCCAGCAACACGCTGCTGCCGGTGCACGAGCCGCGTCCGCTGGGAATGGCCAGCACCCGACCGTTGATGAACTGGCCGCTGAGGGGGTGATGACGGTCGATCACTTCACCGGTAAACGGCTCGACCCCACCCCAGAAACTCAGGCCCACGTCGGCGTACAGCAATTCGCCCTGAGCGCTGCCGGAAACGAGACAGCGCCCGTTCAACGAGACTTCAGACATCGTGGGCTCCTGAATGAATGACCCGGTTCCGGGATTCGATCGTTTCCGGTGATCGTTCCCATGCTCCGCGTGGTAACGCCGCTTGCGACGCTCCGCGTTGCGCTTTTCTGACGCAGAGCGTCTGGGGCTGCATTCCCACGCGGAGCGAGGGAACGATCAGCGTCAGGGGCTGCATTCCCACGCGGAGCGAGGGAACGATCAGGCCGCAGGGAGCGATCACTTGCGTGCGTCAACTCAGTAATAGACGCCCGGCACGGTCAGGTCGACCGGCTTGCCGCCCACCCACTTTTCATACAGCTCGGCATAGCGTCCCGAGCGCACTTGCTGGTTCACGAACAGGTTCAGGTAATGGATCAGCCCGTACTCGTTACGCTTGGCCGCAAGAGAAACGTAGTCGATGGTGTAGGGCGCGTTACCGGCAATCTTCAGGCCTTTGTATTTGCCGGATTTGATCGAGGCGGCGGCGACGGTGTTGGTGACCACGGACGCTTTGATGTGGCCCTGGGCGACGGCGAGGATGGTGTCGTTCTGGGTCTGGTACGCGCGGAAACTGCCGCTGCCCCATTTCTTCTGATCCTTCTCCAGCGCGATCGCTTCGAACGTGCCGCTGGTGTTGCCGACATCCTTGCCCTTGAGGTCGTCGTAGCTGTTGATGCCGGCGTCGTCGCGGGTCAGCACCACCATCTGGAAGGCGAAATACGGGATGGTCATCGCCACCGTTTTCGCCCGTTCCAGGGTGTCCGAAGTCGACGCCACGATCACGTCAGCTCGCCCTGAAACCAGTGCAGGAATGCGGTCCGGAAACGGCGTTTCCACCACCTCGGCAGTCACGCCCAGCACCTTCGCCAGGTCGTTGCAGTAATCGACGTCAAACCCGACCGGGTTGTTCTTGTCATCACGGGACCCCATCGGCGGGAAGTCCAGAGTCACGGCGCAGCGCAGTTTTCCGGAGTCGATGATGTCATCGAGCTTATCGGCCAGCGCGGTGTTGATAAATGAAGAGCTCATGACGGCGAGGAGGGCGACGGCGACAGCTTGGTTTTTCATAGAAGCCTCGGTGCGTGCAAAGGGGGAAACGGCCGGATAAGTAATTTCGTATACGATATTTGATATGCACGCAGCGTGCCTGTTTTGCCAGTACGGCGTGCAGGGCTCTGGATCAGCGGGCCGGGGTTTTGATGAGTGTTTTAAACGCGCGGGGCGGTGTTACATAAAGGAGCAGGAATGCGCGGCGTGCTTCATTGATGCACGTTGCCGTGCGGCAAAGATGCAGATTGCGCCGCACTGCAATCACCGTAGGACCGGCTTTAGCCGGGAAGGCGTCGGTCGTCACACCCGAGATTTATGGTGTTCCCACTGGCCTCTTCCCGGCTAATGCCAGTCCTACAGAAGCACCGCGATCATTCAGGGAGGATGGCGGTGGATTCATATGCGCCGTTGCGAATCCCGATACTCACTCGGCGACGCCCCGGTCAGCGCCTTAAACTGGCGGCTGAACGCGCTGTGATCGGTGTACCCGCAGCGCAGGGCGATCTCGGTGATCGACAGGTCTTCCTGCAACAACCGCGACGCCTCACCCAGCCGCGCCTTGTGGATCATCTGCCGGGGCGTCAGCTGGAAGATGCGTTTGCAGTGCCGCTCCAGCTGGGCAATGGACAGCCCGGCAATGGCCGTCAGTTGCTCAAGGGTGATGGGCCGCGCGAAGTGCTCGCGAATGTACGCGTCGACCTCGACCAGCTTCTGATACGCCGGGTGGGTCGTCTGCAGGATCTGCAGATCCCGGGAGATACCCGCCAGTCCGATGATCGCGCCCTGACGATCCCGCACAGCGATCTTGTGGGTCAGGCACCAGATCGGCTGATTGCCGTAATACAGGTGCAGCTCCAGTTGATCGCTCAGTTGCCTGCCATCGGCCAGCACGCGGCGGTCCTGGGCGGTGTACAGCGGGCCGAAGCGGGCGGGGAATACCTCTTCGGCGGTCAGCCCGACGATCTGGCTTTTATTCTTGAAACCGCAGCGCTGCACCAGCGTCTGATTGACCAGCGCATAGCGCGCCTGGGCGTCCTTGACGAAGAAGACCACACCCGGAATCGCATCGAACAACGGCGCGACCAATGCCAGGCTGGCGAGCAGTTGTTCGAGATCGTGCAGAGGCTCGGTGGGGAAGAGGTCGATCATGTTCACGGGCAGGAGGGCCGGGCGGGGATGGGTCGATGATGCGGGATGTTCGATGCGGCGGCTAGTCGAGGGGCGACTGGAGCCGCCGTATCAATAAATCAGTCCTCTAGGAACAGCGCTCTGAGCGCCGAGATCCCGGCAGACGAAGAAACTGTGGGAGCGAGCTTGCTCGCGAAGGGGCCGAGACATCCGCTGGATATTACGCGTTCGAAACACCGTCTTTGTGAGCAATGCGGAGCGCCACCCCGTTCACTCACGCAATTTAATAAATCAGGCGCTTTAAACAGGGGCACCCTCGTCCAGACACGCCAGCGTCGAGATCCGCGCCGGGCTGAACGGCGGGCGCAACAACGGAGGTTCCCAGCCGAACAACGTCTGCGCCGCCGTCCCACAGATCCGCCCCTGACACGCGCCCATCCCGCAACGGGTGGCGAGTTTGGCCCCGGTCCAACTGCCATGATCCGCCAGGTCCGCGTAACGCACGTCTTCGCAGCGGCAGACCAGCGTTTCCGGCATCGCCAAGTGTTTCAGCGCGGGATTGAGGCGGAACGCTGTGTTCAACCGATCCGCAAAACCCTGCCAGCGCTGCCGCTCAGCCCACAAGCCTCGCGCCTTTTCCCGTTCACCGACCGCCACCAGCCCGGCAATCCGCCCTTCGACCAATGCCAGTTCACTGCCACCGAAACCGGTGCATTCACCCGCTGCGAAGTGATCGGCCAGACGCGTCGCCTGCCACTCATCCACTATGATGGCCTGATCCTGAACAGTACAGCCGAGCGCCCGGCCGATCTCGACGTTGGGCACCAGACCGAAGCCACAGGCCAGCCGCTCGCAGGCCAGCTCTTCAATCTTCTCACCCACCCGAACGCGCACGCCTTCGAGCCGATCCGTGCCCAGCGCCGCCAGCACATGGGCCGACGTTCGATAGGCGGCACTCGCCAGGGTAATCGCCTGAATCGCCTTGTTCGGCCAGCGCCACAGCCCGGCGCCGAAACCGGCGACGGCGCTCAAAGGCGCCTGCTCGGCAACGCGCACAACCTCGGCGCCATGCTTTTGCGCGGTCGCCGACGATGCCAGCAACAGCGGGCCAGTCCCGGCAATCACGATGCGTTCGTCTGTCACCTGCAGGCCGCCTTTGATCAGCGCCTGCAAGCCGCCGGCGCCGGTGACCTCCGGCAGGGTCCAGCCGGGGAAGGGCAGCAACAGCTCCCGCGCGCCGGTGCACAGAATCAGTTTGTCGTAATTCAACACCCAGCCGCGCTCGGCGTCTTCCAGCAACAAGCGCTTCGGCCCCGCCAGCGCGACCACCTTGCAGCCGCTGTGCAGGCGAACGTTGCTGAAACCCTGCAACTGCCCGCGCATATCGTGAGCCTGTTTCGGCACCTCAGCGTTCGGGCCGTCGCGCCAGATCTGCCCGCCCGGCAGCGGGTTGTCGTCGAGCAGGGCGATGCTCAGCCCGTAAGGCGCCGCAGCCAGGGCCGCCGCCATGCCGGCCGGACCTGCGCCGATGATCAGCAGATCGACATGCTCAGTCATGGCTGAGTCTCGACGCGCATGCCGTCGCGGCAGATCGTCTGGCAGGCCAATCGGCGCAGGCCGTCGATGCTCACCCGGCATTCCTGGCAAATCCCCATGCCGCACAAGGGCGCGCGACGCTGGCCGCTGACCGACGTGCGGCTGCAACGATCACCGCTGGACATCAGCGCGGCGGCCACCGTGGTGCCTTGGGCGAAGCAAAAAGGCTGACCGTCGATGCTCAACTCAGGCATGGGCGCGGGCTCCGATAAAACGATGGGGCAAATACGGTTCAACGGCGAGGGGCGGCGGTGTGCGCAGCATTTGCGCGGCGAGCAGGCGGGCGGTGCCGGTTGCCGTGGTGACGCCGAGGCCTTCGTGCCCGACCGCCAGCCACAGGCCGGGCTGATGCGGGTGCTGGCCGATCAGCGGCTGACCGTCGGGGCTGGCGGAACGAAAGCCGGTCCAGCTGCGAAGGCCGTTCATGTCGCCGAGGCCTGGGAGGAAATCCATGGCCCGGCGCAGCATCTGCCCGAGCATGGCCGCATCGACCTGCGGATCATGGGTGTCGAACTGCCGCGATGAGCCGATGAACAATTGGCCAGTCGGGCGCTGCTGCACATTGAACGCCACCGACGGGCCGTTGCCCTTGTGGGCGCTGGTGACGTACCCCAATTCGACCAGCGTATGGGTGATCTGCGCGGGGTAACGGTCGGTGATCAACAGGTGGCCTTTCTTCGCTTGCAACGGCAGGTCAGGGCACAGCTCGCGGGCGTAGATGCCGCTGGCCAGCACAACGGCGGGGGCTTGCAGCCATTCACCATTCGCCAGCCGAACACGGTTGCCCTGGACTTCCACGACTTCGGCCTGACGCTGGACAACCCGTTCGGGTTGACGGTGCAACAGCCAGCGCGCGGCATTAGGCGCGTACAGAATGCCGTCGCCGCTGACCTTCAAGGCGCCGAGCAGGCCGGATCGCAACGACGGCTCGGCTTTTGCCAGTTCGGCGCCGGACAGCAACTCGCAGGCCAGACCGTATTCGCTCAGCGCGGTTTGTTTGCGCTCGGCTTCTTGCATTTCTTCTTCGTTGCAGGCCAGCCACAGGGTGCCGTTGGTGCGCATGGCGCAGTCGTCCGGCATCTGCGGCGCCAGCTCGCGCCAGGCCCTGACCGAATATTCCCCCAGCGCCAACTCGGCAGCACTGTGATCGAGAACAACCAAGTGACCCATCCCCGCAGCGGTCGCGGCCGGGCGCTGACAATCCAGCACCAGCACGTGCAAACCCTGGGATGCCAGCTCATCCGCACACGCCGCACCGACGATGCCGCCGCCGATGACGATCACATCAGCAGCATGGCCTTGCAGCGTGGGCGCATCGGTCACGAGCGAATGCCCCAGGCGAACGGGTCTTCGTCGTCCAGCAACAAAGTGGCTTCGGCGCTGATGTAAGCGCGGCCACGAATCGTCGGCACGATGCGGTCGCCCGTCTGCCGCTCGCCGTGCTCCCAGACGAAATGGCCTTCGAACTGACTGCCGATCACGCTGGCCTGCTGCCAAAGGGTGCCGGGCTGAAGTGTGCCGTCTGCCGCCAGGCACGCCAGTTTGGCGCTGGTGCCGGTGCCGCAGGGCGAGCGGTCGTAGGCTTTGCCGGGGCAGAGGACGAAGTTGCGGCTGTCGGCGTGGTCGTCGTCGGCGAACAGCTCGATGTGGTCGATGACGCCGCCGTCTTCACCGCGAATGCCCTGGCTTTCCAGCGCCTGACGGACCTTCCAGGTGTAATCGGTAAGGGCGTCGAGGTTGTCGGCGGCGACGCTCAGGCCGTGGTCGGCGATCAGGAAAAACCAGTTGCCGCCCCAGGCGATGTCACCGGTCACGCTGCCCAGTTCGGGCACCTCGATGACGAAATCCTTGCGGTAGCGGTAGGAGGGCACGTTGTCGACGCTGACCGAGCGGTCGTCGTGCAGCGTGGCCTGAACTGTGCCGACCGGGGTTTCGATGCGGTGCACGCCGGGGCCGATCTTGCCCAGATGCGCCAGCGACACCACCAGCCCGATGGTGCCGTGGCCGCACATGCCCAGGTAGCCGCTGTTGTTGAAAAAGATCACCCCGGCGCAGGATTCGGGATCCACCGGCTCACACAGCAGCGCCCCGACCAGCACATCGCTGCCCCGCGGTTCGAGCACCGTCGCCGCCCGCCAGTCATCGAACCGCTCAGCCAGCAACTGACGCCGCTCGGCCATGCTGCCCCGCCCAAGATCGGGGAACCCGTCGAGTACCAGCCGCGTCGGCTCGCCGCCGGTATGAGAATCGAGGATCTGGATGCGTTTCATGTATTCCCCTGTTGGACTGAGTCTGGAACTGGCTACGACGATCCCTGCTGGGACTGCGTACACCCAATGTAACTGGCTTCGACGATCCCTTGTGGGACTGCGTACACCCAATGGAACTGGCTTCGACGATCCCTGGTGGGACTGCGTACACCCAATGGAACTGGCTTCGACGATCCCTTGTAGGACCGGCTTCAGCCGGGAAAGCGTCGGTCGCCACATCGGAGATTTATGGTGTTCACACTGGCCTCTTCCCGGCTAAAGCCGGTCCCACTAAAAGCGCTGCGTACATCCGATGTAACTGGCTACAACGATCCCTTGTGGGACCGGCTTCAGCCGGGAAGGCGCCGGTCGTCGCACCCGAGATTTATGGTGTTCACACTGACCTCTTCCCGGCTAAAGCCGGTCCCTCTAAAAGCAACGCGTGCACCCGATGGAACTGGCTACGACGATCCCTAGTGGGACCGGCTTCAGCCGGGAAGGCGTCATCACTATTGCCAATAGAGTGGCGCGTACGTCGCCCAGGGTCTTGACCGATTTCACCCTCGCCAATGACGAAATCGGCACAGTCGCCAGTCGTTCAGATCTCGCTGAGCACCGCGTGGGGGAGGTGGGCGTAGAGGGTTCGGCAGACGCCGATGATGTGGTGCTCGATCAGTTCGGCGGCTTTGTCCACGTCACGATCGGCACAGGCCTTGAGGATCTCGCGGTGTTCCAGGTCGGCGCGCGCTTTGCCTTCGTCGAAACTCATTTGCACGCGGAGGTAGCGTTCAACCTTGTCGTGGATCGAGCGAATCATGTTCAGCAAAAACGGCCGTTGCGCCGCCTCATACAGGCAGGTGTGGAACGCCCAGTTCAGCTCGGCCCAGCGTCCGATGTCGTCATCGCGCATGAATTCGTCACAGATGGCCCGGGCCCGATCCAGCTGAGCGGTGGTCATTCGCGGCACGGCGAGGCGGATGGCTTGCACTTCCAGCAGCACCCGTACTTCAAAAATCTGCGCCAGCTCCGGCTCGGAAATCCGCGTGACCACGGCACCCTTGTTGCGCTGGAACTGCACCAGCCCTTCAGCTTCCAGACGTTTGAGCGCTTCACGCACGGGGATCTTGCTGACGTTGAACACGCGGGCGATGTCGTCCTGACGAATCGGCTCGTCCTCGGCGAACTGGCCGGAGATGATTGACTCGCGCAGGTACTTGGCAATCACCTCGGACGCGGAGGGCGCGACACCGAGGTTGGGGGCGTCAGGAAGAAGGAAGGGCACGCGAATGACTCAGCAGTAGGGGACGGCGAATATTGTATACGACGTCCGATTTGTTACGCGCTGTGTCTTTTCACTCCGCCGGAGAAACGATCAATGGTTGGCGGTGTAAGACAGCATCATCGACAGCTGACACATCGGCCGTCCGCTCTCGGCATGCCACTGATTGAACGCCGCTTGCACCGCCGCCTGATCACGCTGACTGCTGGGCACGCGGTCGACGATCTTCTGCGCGTTGAGCGCCGCGACCACGTCATGGCTGGGGATGAAGGTGTCCTTGCCGACCATGCGCAGGAAGCGCGGCGACGACAGCCCGCCCATCTGATTGCCGTGCTTGAACAGGTAACGCCACAGCCCGACGATATCGGTGACCGGCCATTCCGCGATGAAATTGCCGAAGCTGCCGTGTTCGTGGGCGATGTCGAGGATCAACTGGGCGTTGCGCGGCACGCTCTTGAGCTTGCCCAGATGACGGATGATCCGCGCGTCCTGCATCAGGCGTTCCAGGTGATCGCCGCCCATCAGCGTGACCTTTTCCGGATCGAAGCCGAAGAAGGCCTGCTCGAAGGCCGGCCATTTGGCGTCCACCAGGCTGTGTTTGAGGCCGGCACGAAAGACCCGCAGCGCCATGGTCGACAGGTAACGGTCGTCGCTGAGGGCTTTGAGTTTTTTAGTCGTAGCGGGGGTCGGCAGATGCGCCTCGAGGGCGGCGACGGAACCAAAGCGGTTGAGACAGTATTCGTGGAGCCATTTGTAGTCTTGCATGCCCTCTCCAAAACAAAATTCATGTGCGCGATCGGTGACTTAGCGCATTTCCGAGCGCTGACGCAGAACCCCGGCAGGGGCTCTGTGTTTGACCCGGTTTGAGCAAGGCGTTCCAGCAATCGAGCGCGAGCAACGCCTTGAGCTGTCTAGGCCTGCGGCGGGTTGAGCAACAGCGCGGTTTTCGCCAGCCGCTGACCCAGCGAACGGCACAGCGTGGTTTCGTGCTCATCCAGCGCGCGCTTGCCGTCGGCACCGGCGTGATGACTGGCGCCATAAGGCGTGCCGCCGCCACGGGTTTCGATCAACGCCGCTTCGCTGTAGGGCAGGCCGCTGATCAGCATGCCGTGGTGCAGCAGGGGCAGCAGCATCGACAACAGCGTGGTTTCCTGGCCGCCGTGCAGGCTGGCGGTGGAGGTGAACACGCTGGCAGGTTTGCCCACCAGTGCGCCGGTCAGCCACAGGTTGCTGGTGCCGTCGAGAAAGTACTTGAGCGGCGCGGCCATGTTGCCGAAGCGGGTCGGGCTGCCGAGGGCCAAGCCTACGCAGTTTTTCAGGTCGTCGAGGGTGGCGTACAAGGCGCCGGCCTCCGGAATGCTCGGCGCCACCGCTTCGCAGTCAGTGGACACTGCCGGCACCGTGCGCAGACGCGCTTCCATGCCGGTCATCTCGACACCACGGGCGATCTGCCGCGCCATCTCCGCGGTTGCGCCGTTACGGCTGTAAAACAGAACCAGAATATAGGGCGCGCTCACGGCAGGATCTCCAGAATGTTTTCCGGCGGACGGCCAATCACCGCCTTGTCGCCAACGACGAGAATGGGGCGCTCGATCAACTTGGGATGGGCCGCCATGGCGGCGATCAGCTGCTCGTCGCTCAGGCTGGCGTCAGCCAGGTTCAGGGTTTTGTACTCGTCTTCACCGGTGCGCAGCAGCCCGCGAGCACCGATGCCGAGCTTGCCCAGCAGGTCCCGCAGTTGCGCGGCGTCGGGCGGGGTTTCGAGGTAATGAATGATGGTTGGCGTCAGGCCGCGGGCATCAAGCAATTCCAGCGTGCCGCGGGATTTGGTGCAACGCGGGTTGTGATAAAGCGTGAGATCGGTCATTTGCGGGTCGCATCTTGCCTGAGGTGGCGGCTATTCTACCTGCGTCACGGTAACGACCGGTAACACGCGGCGAGCGATGCAGAATCGGCGTGGCGTGCATCTGGAAAAAAGAGCACCTAGAAGGAAACAGCATCATGGCAAGGCGATTGGCAGCGGCAGCAGCACTGATTGGAAGTCTGTTGCTCAGCGGGTGCGGCGTGGACCTGGGCACGGATCAGAATGGCGAGAAAGTCGCCAGCAGCCGCGTCGACAAGCACTGGCTGGTGGTCAATTACTGGGCCGAATGGTGCGGCCCTTGCCGGACCGAAATCCCCGAACTGAACACACTGTCCGAGCAGATCAAAGGCCAGAACGTCAGCGTATTCGGCGTCAATTTCGACAACCTCCAGGGCGAAGACCTGAAGAGCGCCAGCAAGGCGCTGGGCATCACCTTCACCGTGGTGGCCCAAGACCCGGCCGAACAATTCGACCTGCCGAAAAGCGAAGCCCTGCCGGTAACCTACATCATCGACGACAAGGGCAAAGTGCGTGGGCAGTTGATGGGCGAACAGACGGCGGCGGGGGTAATGCAGAAGCTGACGGAGTTGAAGGGGAAGGGCTGAAGCAGATCATTGGGCAGTGAGCTTGGATGTGCAACGGCACTGCTCGCTGATTAACGCTCATCGGCCAGAAGCGCCCAGCGCTCGTGATCGCACCAGACCCCGGCGATCTGCAGGTATTTCGGGGAGAACCCCTCTTTCCGAAATCCGAGACGCTTGACCAGCGCGATTGAACGCACATTTTCAGGTTGAATATTGGCCTCGATACGGTGAAGACCCAGCTCTTCAAAGGCATACCTCGTCGTCAGTTCCACCGCCTGGGACATCCTTCCCGTCCCGGCAAACGAGACCATGCCCCAATAGCTGAGATACGCGTTCTGAAATCCTTTATAGAAAATCTGGCTTAGGTTGGTCACTCCAACGATCTGACCCGATTCTGTATCGCGAGCCAGTAGGCCAACGCTCGCGCCTGTGATTTGAGCGGAGTACCACTCCTCGAATCCTGCAGTGGTTGTGAAGGGCTGTACCCAGCGGCCGTGGTAGTCCCGGCTTTCCCGATTCGCGTGTAGGAGCTCGTCGAGATCGGTGCGCGTTACCCGGGCGAGCGTGACGTCTGACATTTCCATAGCCTCTTCTCGTTAACTGCTTTCCCGATGGCTTATTCGGATCACTGACGTCTATATTTCCCGGGACGATGTGTCCTGCCAACCTGCGATTTCATGATGATGACGAAACCGCACTGAGTCCAATCAGACTAGAGCGTTGGTGTGAGCTGGCGGCCAATAGTGGGTTGTCACCAGCGTCCGCTACCGGCCAAAAGCGGACACCGCCACGCTAGCTAAGATAGGCTTCGTAACGACTATGGATGGGGACAGAATGATGGAGCAGATTGACGAGATTGAACAAACATTTGCGACCGTCCACGGGCTTCTACGCGCAGAGGGTATGAGTGACGTAGCTTCTATCGTGCGTGATTACCCCGCTAAGGTTGAGTTGACGGGATGCGATAAATGGAACGATGGCACAAATATTTTGCAGCTACAGTTCAAACTTCCTGCACAAGACTATGCCCGCCTCGGCGCAAAACGTAGCCAGCCGGAAGAGCAGATTACCGCAAGGCTAAAAACGGCCATCGAGTACGAGACCCAAGACTGGTACTCAGCCAAGATTGGGCCCGCCAAAGAGCAGCGTGCTGATTGGCGGCTGGATGCGTCAGATCTTCCGCGGTAAGTCTGTGTCAAAATCATAGATGGACTCCGATTGGAGAATGTGGCTTGGAATGGGCAGTTGGATGACGTTGAGTTTTTGAGTCGTCTGTTCGATCTCCAGCAGATTCCATCGACAGACAGTCGGTTTAAGGACGCAGCCGGGGAAATCTGCCAGCACCGCTACAACAACAACAACGATTGGGAGCTAGTACCTGACAGCATCACTGATGCGACGAAAGGAGCGGAAAATATTCGCATGGTCCTTCGTAACCCGGGTCAACTGACCAAGAATGTGGCTAAGTTGCGCGGCCTATATGGTACAGGCCACGGGCGGGATGGACAGCATCGTGGACTTCAGCCTCGGCACGCCGACTAGCCGTAGCGTCGGCAGTCGCCTTCATCGATTTTGTGGCGGAGACGTTTCGCCACAGAGAAAGCTCGAACGCAACCAGCAATAATTGGGCCGTATCTTTCGGACATTCGTATTTCGTGTCTGACGACGAATCCTGAACCGGCTATCCTTGACCAAAAAGCGCTCCCTGTAAGGTACCAAAATGATCATTCTGAGGTCTGCCCCCGTTGACAAATATGGAGGCCTTGAGTAAGGCTCTCGTGTATGGTGGGCATCATTTACTTGCTGTGCATATGCAATTCTCCACAGGCCAACGATCCGGTGACGACTTAAGGGTCTAAGGAAAATCATGGAATCTATTTTTTTAGAAGATAAACGAGTTAAATGTGTGTCGGGTTTAGGCCTCTTGAATGTTAGAGAGTATTTGACTCTCGTTGAGGAGGTCTATGCTGAAAATGGCGGTATACCTGGGCAAAGAGCTCCTCTAAAAACGAAAACCGGTATTAATATCCGAAAACGCATGATTGATGACATATTGGCTGGAGCGATCCTTCCACCAATTGTTATTGGGGCTGTCGTTTCTGACGAGACCTTTGAGCAAGCGACAAAATGTAGAACCAATGAGCAATTTTCAGAGTTACTAAGGTCGATAGAGACGGCGAGCCTTTCAATTATTGATGGGATGCAGCGAACAACTGCACTGAATTCAGCTATCAACGATTGCGAGGAAGGTAATTACTCCCAATCTATCAGAATTGATCTTTGGCTGGCAAAAAATATCGATAGTTTGGTATATCGAATGCTGGTACTGAATACAGGTCAAGTTCCATGGGATATCAAGCGCCAGTTGGAGACAATTTACAAACAAGTATTAATTGAGATTGAGAAGCACGTACCAAGTATTGACGTTTTTAATATCGACGAAAAAGAACGGAGAAGTGGTGCTGGCCAATACCGATCCACTAGAATTGTAGAATTATTTTTGGCATTCAGTTCAAGAAAGCCTCATATTGAAGTAAAGGAAAAGGTTGCTGAAGACTTTGCACGAATGGAGGCTACAGAGGCAACAGCAAACGAACAAGCGCTACCCACCTTCATAGAAACTATGAAGCTATTAGCTGCTTTGGATGTTGCACTTTCAACCACCGCCACCGCGCCTGAACACTTGGATTCAAGTACTAGATTTAAAGAGGGGCGAGACATTTTTACAAGTGCTCCAGCTAGCATTGGATTTGCTGCCGCTGCCGCGCAACATTTGTTAGGAAAGCCTGGCTATCCATTTGACTTCATCAACCTCCCTCAACGGTTGGCGAGTCTGAGTAGCAGTGTCTCCAATATTACCGATAAGATATTGAGAGTTCCTAACAAGGAAGAGTTCATTGACTACTTGACATTGAACCAAAAAATCTCTGCTCGATCCGGTCGTATCGGGGAGTATGAAAGGGAGTTTTTCTTTAGAGCTTTTGAACATATGTTTGCTTATGCCGAAACTCTGGAAACCCTCACGCCTTGCTGGTCAGCCTATAGATGAGCAAAAATGTGATCGAATTGTCTGGTGAGGTGTTGGCAAAATTTTCGGACCGTAATGGTGATCCCGTGAGAGGGAGGTTAACCAAACCAAAAGACCTTGGCGGGGAAATTGCAGCACTAAGAGATTTGATTCCTGGGGATCGCTGGGAGTGCTATAACGGCTCTAAGGCAATTGAATTTTTACATGAAGGCTATTATTGCATAGCCTTAAAAATTCGGGTTTCTGAAGAAGACCTTGAATCGCTAGAGGAGCAAAGCGACTCAACCATTAGTACTATTGATGTTCCCGGCTCTATATATCTTTTTTTAGCCGATCAACTGGAGCTTCGAGCAAAAAACCTTGATCCTCAATGGATCGACGAGTTTATAGTAGGGCCAGCTGGCGGGCCGGATGGAGTTGAGATAGACGTAGTAATTGAATCATTGGAGATGATTACAGTCTTTCAGCTGAGCGAAGCGTCCGTTTTCGAAAAGCACACTTCTGGGCAATATGTTGCAAATTACTTGCTAACATTTGATTCGGACTTAAGAGGTCGAAATTTTTTATCGCCCGCGTCATTATCTATAATTCGAGAAATTTTTCTTCAGGAAAAAGACCGCCTGATCGAAAGTAATTTTTTCGAGGCAATGGCCACTCCGCTCTTGAAGCATGCTTTTTTAGAAGTTTACAGAACGCTAGAGTTCGTTTTTGTATTGCCGCGAGCAAACGCTTTGCTTGATAGGCTACGGACGGCCGGGGGTATCCTGGACGTAAAGGCACTCGATTTTGCACGACTTTGCCACAAAGAGCTTGGATGGAAAAGAGTTGAGCGAGATTCAATTTCTCGGTTATTTAAAGAGTACTCTAATCACAACTATTCTGCCTTTATAATTCTTTATGAAAATTGCAGGCCTTTCACAGCCGAGACAAAGCCTGAAACTAATGATAGTGACATGACGAAATCTGATTTTGTTAGTCGGACCGTAGAAAAGTACTATGTATTACGCAACCAGGTTGCTCACCAGTTTTGGCCTGATGAAATGTTAGAATGTAACGACGAGGACTGGCAGGCTTTAATTGAATTTACTCTAGGCTGTATATCATATTTTTACAACGAGCATTTAAAGAAAACTGCTTAGGTTTTTGCGATCCCTCGGCCGGTTCCCTAGCAGGCGGTCATCCAACCGACGCCATCTTAGTGATCACCACCATGAAATCCCGCTGGCCAAGAGATATGAGGAGGAGTAATTTTGAATCCCAGCCCCAAGTTAGAGTACTAATAATTGCAGCGCGATAAGGATATCAAAGCCGCCGTTGGCA
Organism: Pseudomonas sp. HP_12; assembly: GCF_055283955.1. NCBI lineage: Bacteria > Pseudomonadati > Pseudomonadota > Gammaproteobacteria > Pseudomonadales > Pseudomonadaceae > Pseudomonas > Pseudomonas sp. HP_12. The sequence goes on along the minus strand of NZ_JBTOQG010000012.1, from coordinate 386,109 downwards.
CGAAGCAGTCACCTCTTATCCCATGGATGGTATCTCTCCTACTGGCATTGGCTCCCCTCCATGCATCAGCTAAAGACTTCTATGTAGTTGATTCGGTGGCATTTTATCAAGTCACCGAGGAACAGCAGACGCCCTTCTGGTGTTGGGCGGCGTCAATAGCCATGGCAATCAAGGCGCAGGGTGTAGACTGGAACCAATTTGACGTCGTAAATGCCACAAAAGGAAGCCTAGAGGCAGCGACGGCAGACGCAGGGCAAATGACCAGCTTTCTAAATTCTTGGCATTTTTCAGCGGACGGGAGCTATTGGACGGTCCAATCGGATCATTATAAAAGCATGCCGCCTATATCGAAGATTCTCAAATCATTGGACGAGGGTCGGCCAGTCATTTTTACATTCAAGACTGGTGATAACATGGAGCACGCGGTGGTGCTCTATGGTGCGCTCATGAACTGGAATACGAGCCCTCCAAAACTCACGTTTATAAATTATTTTGATCCAATTTCCGGTAAGCGAGGCATGCTAGCCACTAAATTTAGAGACAGCGTAACCAATGCTTGGTTGATCAATGTCAGCAAGTGATCTGTTCCAACCGAGCTTTTAAAAAATCGGAAGTGGCCTAACACCTGGCTGCTTTGAGCCGATCGCCGTCGCTCGCGGATGGCGACTCACAGCCTGAGCTAACTCTAATGGTATTCAGCAACCTTCATTCTTGATGCCTGAGAGCCTACACACCGGTCGACCATTCTTGGTGATGACAAAGGTGTGGCCCTTAGCGGTCAAAGCGATCAGACGACGGAGTCTTCGACGAGCCTGGCTACATGTGAAAGTAGTGCGCATGGTTCGCGCCCCCGCTGTATTTATCCCGCTATCCTACGCTGACGCATCTGCGACCGTCTGCTTTCGGCCAAAAGAAGACATTCAGCGCCCTGACTGCTCACGCAGCGCATCCAGAAGCAGACGAAAAGCCGGTTTGTGTTGGCGCCGGCTTGGGTAGTAAAGGTGATACCCGGTGACGGTGCCAGTCCAGTCCTCCATCAGCCGCACCAGGCGACCTTGTGCCAGATCCTGCTCGACCAGATGCTCCGGGAAGTAGCCCAGTCCGGCGCCCGCCCTGACAAAATCACGCATGAGCCAGATGTTGTTACTCACCAGATGCCCGTCGGCGCGTACTTTGATTTCTCTCCCGTTTTTTGCGAAAGGCCAAGCCCACAGTCCTCCCGAGGTGGGCTGGCGCAGGTTGATACAGGCGTGCTCGGTCAGATCCTGTGGCGTCAGTGGTTTAGCGCGGTGTTCCAGATAGGCGGGGGCGGCCACTAGTGCCAGGCGAAAATCCCGGCCGATGGGCATGCTGATCATGTCCTGAGCCAGCTGCGCCCCCAGGCGGATACCGGCATCGAAGCGCTCTGCAACGATGTCGACCAATGCGTAGCTGTCGTTGATTTCAACCTTGATGCCCGGATAGTCGATCATCAATTGCAGCGCAGCCGGGGCAAGGACGAGATGGGTTGCGTGCTCCATGGAGGTGATGCGCAGGCTACCCGCCGGCATGCCGCTGAGTTCGCTCAGCTCGTTGAGGCCTGACTCGATCCCGTCAAAATGCGGCCCGATGCTGTCGATCAGGCGCGCGCCAGCTTCGGTCGGTGCGACGCTGCGGGTACTGCGGGTCAGCAATTGCACACCCAGGCGCGATTCCAGTTTGGTGATGGTGCGGCTCAGCGCAGGCTGGGAAACGCCAAGCTGCGCCGCCGCTTTGGTAAAACTGCCTTCACGGGCGACCCGCAGGAGGGCCAGGAGGTCGGTGACATTGTCGCGCACGATTGATGCTCTGCGGTTATAGGTCTATTCCAACCATACCATCTAATCATTTGTAGGCAGGATGGCTAGAGTGTCGCCTTCGCTTCGCGGCACTTTCAGGAATCATCTTTTCCATGAGCAAACAAACATTCGATGTGATCATTTTTGGCGCTACGGGCTACACCGGTCGGCTGGTCGCTGAATACCTCTTCGCTCAATACGGCGTCGACGGCCCTGTTAAATGGGCCATCGCCGGTCGCAGCTTGAGCAAGCTGGAAGCCATTCGGGACAGTTGGGCAGACGCCGCAGCGCTGCCGCTGATCGTGGCCGATGCCCAAGACCGCGCGTCCGTGCGCGAGATGGTTGCCGCGACCCGGGTCGTGATTACCACCGCAGGGCCGTTTTCGGTTTACGGCTCGGACCTGGTGGCAGCCTGCGCCGAGACGGGAACGGACTACGTCGACCTCTCGGGAGAGATTCCCTGGATTGCCCAAATGATCGGCAGCCATCAGGCCCAAGCCCAGGCATCGGGCGCGCGACTGGTGTTCTCCTGTGGTTTCGATTCGGTGCCGTTCGACCTCGGCGTATGGTTCACCCAGCAGCAGGTCATGAAGAAGTTTGCTCGCTACGCGCCTCGGATCCGGGGTCGCGTACGCAGCATGCAAGGCGTGCTGTCCGGTGGCACGTTCCTGAGTGTCGATGCTGTGGTGGCAGCGGCGGCGCAGGATCCTGCGCTTGGCGCACTGGTGGCCGATCCGTTTGCCTACACACCGGGATTCAGAGGCGTCGAGCAACCTGATGATCAGACCCCCTACCGGGATGAACTGGCTCAGAGCTGGGTCGGCCCTTTCATAATGTCTGGCATCAATTCCAAGGCGGTGCATCGCACAAACTTGCTGGAAGGGCACCTGTGGGGCACGTCGTTTCAATACGACGAAATGCTCATGCTCAGTGCGCAACCGAGCGAAGACGATGAGCTTGGTCTGGCAGGCTTCTCTTTCAATGAGGGCGGTCATCCGCAACCGGGGCAAGGGCCGACACAGAAGGAGCTTGATGCAGGCTTTTATGATGTGTTGTTCATCGCAGAACTGGCAGACGGTCAGGTGCTCAAGGCATCCGTGAGTTGCGACGAGGATCCGGGCTACCTGTCGACCTCCAAAATGTTGGCCGAGTCAGCGATGGCGCTGGCGTTCGATGTGACACGTGAGGAGACCCCGGGCGGTTGCTGGACGCCCGCGGCGGCGTTGAATGAGGCGCTGCTCAAGCGACTGACTGAAAAAGCCGGACTGAGGTTCACAGTCGACGGTTGATTCTATGGGCCGCTAAAAAAGCTGAATGTCTTTGACGTTCAGCTTTCAGAGTCTTCAGCCCTCTCAACAATTAGCCCTCTCAACAAAAGGTGAACCATGAATCTGCCAAACCGTATGAACTACATCGAGATCACCGAACCCGGTGGCCCCGAAGTTTTAAAGCTAATGCAGGCCGATGTGCCGACGCCCGGTGATCACGAGCTGCTGATCAGGGTTCACGCCGCCGGCATCAATCGTCCCGATGTCATACAGCGTTCGGGCAAATACCCGATGAAACCCGGCATGACCCCTGTGCCCGGGTTGGAAGTGGCCGGTGAGGTCGTTGGGGTTGGCGCAAAGGTGGCCGACTTCAAGCTGGGCGACAAGGTATGTGCGCTGACCAATGGCGGTGGTTACGCCGAATACTGCGTTGTGGCGGCCACCCAATCATTACCGGTCCCCGACGGCGTGGACATGATTCAGGCCGCGGCCATTCCGGAAACATTCTTTACCGTGTGGGCCAACCTTTTCGAGCTGGGCCGTGCCCAAGAGGGCTGCACCGTATTGATCCATGGCGGCACCAGCGGCATCGGCACGACCGCGCTCATGCTGTGCAAGGCCTTGGGGATCAAGGCTTTTGCAACGGCCGGCAGCCAGGAAAAGTGCGACCGAATCCGCGCGCTGGGTGGCGAAGCGATCAATTACCGCGAGGTGGACTTCGCTCAGGAGATCGCCCGGCAAACCCACGAGAAGGGCGTGGACGTGATTCTCGACATCATGGGCGGGAGCTATTTCGAGAGCAACGTGGCGTCACTCGCACGACGCGGTCGACTGGTCATTATCGGTTTTCTGGGCGGCAACTCCGTCAAGGACTTCAATCTGCTGGCGCTGATGGAAAAGCAAGGCTCGGTGACCGGGTCGATGATGCGTTCGCGCAGCGCGGAGGAAAAAGCCGAGATTGCTCGCGCCGTACTGGCCAATGTCTGGCCGCTGCTCAGTCAAGGCGAATGCCTGCCGATCATTGACCGTGTTTTCCCTCTCGCCGACGCAGCACAAGCGCATCAGCGAATGGAGCAGGGCGACCATATCGGCAAAATCGTGCTGAAGGTGGTGTGAATTGAATCGCCCGGTGCGTGTCATTGACTGTTGCCGGGCGTTGATCATTTTTGGTTTGAGGTGTTCATGGTTTTGTAGGTGGCGAGCGGCTGCTTGTGTCCCGTTTTAGTCACATGCTGAGCGGCCGCTCTGGGTCGACTGCGGCCGACTGCGTGATATTCGGGGTATCTACCCCGGCCGTCTGGCGTACCTTCGCCACCGTCAACCAACGCTCTTAGCCTGACGACATCGCCTGTACTCCCTGGAAACACCAAATTCCGCTTCTCTGCCGCAAAGCCAAGAAATAGGATTGATCCCACCAGAAAGGAGTGCGCTTTATGAAACTGATTGGGATGCTGGATTCCCCCTATGTTCGCCGTGTGGCTATTTCGCTGGATGTCATGGGTGTGTCGTTCGAGCACGCGACGCTTTCGGTATTCCGCGATTACGAAGCATTCGGTGCGATCAACCCGGTGGTGAAGGCACCGAGTTTGGTGCTGGATGACGGTAGCGTGTTGATGGATTCGACGCTGATCATCGACTACTTCGAGGCGCTGAGCCCGGCTGAGCAAAAATTGATGCCACACCAGGCTTTGCCTCTGGCCGCATCGCTGCGGATCTTGGGGCTGGCGTTGGCTGCCTGTGAAAAGGCAGTGCAGATCGTTTACGAATACAAACTGCGACCGGAGGAAAAACGCCATCAGCCTTGGCTGGACCGGGTAACCCAGCAGTTGTTGGCTGCTTGTCGCGCATGGGATGCCCTAATGTCGGGACCGCAACCGGTTGCGCCAGATAGGCCGGGACAGGTCGACATCACCAGCGCCGTCGCCTGGTCGTTCATTCAGTTGATGGTCGCTGATGTGGTCAGGGCGAATGCTTTCCCATCCTTGCAGGCACATGCGACACGCTGGGAAGCTACCGAGCTATTTAAACGCTACCCTCAAAGTTGATTGCCCAATCCAGAGCGGAAGGGCGGTCGGCCTTGTCTGGGCGACTTCCCGCCCCTTGTTCAACGGCTTGTTCAGCAACTTGATCGTGGCGACGCTGATCGCCGGCGTATTGCCCGCGCTTGCCGCCTGGATCGGCCATCGGATCGTCGATGCGGTGGTTCAGGCCATGCAGATCCATGGCCATGGCAGCCCCTAGCCTGATCGAAGCGCTAAATCCAAAGACGAGCTCAGCGTCTCAAACGCCCCCACGAAATCAGCAGCACCCGCTTACCCCACCAGAACTTCCCACAGACCAAAGCAGTCACATCGCTAGTCCCGACGAGTGATGCGTATGAGCCTCTTAGAGCAGGAAATGCAGGACCGTGAACACCCCGTGGCCGAGGACATTGCGCTGCAGCGCAAGGTCTGGAAGTTCCAGAGGGTTGGCTGGTATGTGCTGACGGCGGTGGTCGTCCTGACATTGCTCGGCTTGTTTTCCAGAGGCCCGCTCAGCACGCTCGAATCGGTGAGCGAGCAGGGTGACCTGACGGTGCAGTACGAGCGTTTCCACCGAGCGGGCGGGACCAATCCAATGATCGTTCAGGCCACGGGGCAACCGGGCAAAGAGGTCACGCTGTCGATTGGCAAGCCAATGCTGGATGGCTTCAGCATCGAGTCTATCCAGCCGCAGCCGGTCAGCTCTATGGGCAGTCCCGAGGGTTTGAGCCTTACTTTCCCCACCGACAAGAGCGGGCACGTCACGCTCTTCATCTCATGGCGCAGCGACGGCATCGGGCTTTTCAAAAGTCAGATCAGTGTCGTGGGCGGCGGCCACATTCCAGTCACTCAGTTCATTTACCCATAGGTGCTCAATGGATGCCGTACTACGCGCGGGCGCGATTTATCTGGCACTGATGGTGCTCTTCAAGATTTCTGGCCGACGATCATTGGGGGAGTTGACGTCGTTTGATTTCGTGCTGCTGATGGTCATTGGCGAAGCCACCCAGCAAGCACTGCTGGGCGATGACTTCTCCGTGACCAATGCGATTCTTGTCATCGTGACGTTGATGGTGATCGACATCGGGCTTTCCCTCGTCAAGCGGCGCTCCAAACGCTTGGCCAAGCTGATCGATGGGGGGCCGACGATCATCGTTGAAAACGGCGCGTTCCTTCGGCATCGCATGCACGAGGCCCGCATTCAGGAAGACGACATCCTGGAGGCCGCACGAATAGAGCAGGGTTTCGAACGAGTGGAGCAGATCAAGTACGCGATCCTGGAGCGGAACGGCAAGATCTCGATCATTCCTGCCTGACTCTCTGCCCCGTTACGGCCTGATAAGAAGCGCTATCCAGCATCGCGAACGGCTTGGTCAGGCGGGGCATGCCAAAGCCAGGAAAACAGATCTGACCATGGTTCCCTCTGCGTGGCTCGTTAGACACACACCTCGTAAGCAGATCCTCTATTACTGAGGAATTTCAGCGGGTTGACGGCCATTTATTCAGCCAGACCGATAAAGTTTCTGTCGCTCAAGACGATAAGAATGGCAAGGTGCCATGGAGGAGGCCCGTCACGCATTTCGAGCTTTTACACCATGCCCAATTTTTTCCTTCTTCGCCGCGATCGTCGCGCCCTGACGCAATTGCTGACGTCGATCATGAGCGGCGAACATCCTGAGGTCGCCCAGTGCAAAGAAGGTCCAGCAGTGCTGGATGCCTGGCGCCTGATCCAGTCCTCCAATGATCAATACCAATCCCGCATAGCCCAACTCGAAAAGGAGCTTGAGGATGCCCGCGAGTTGCTTCGCGAATCAGCAGCCTCCGCGTCAGCTCACGAGATCAGATTCGATTTGGTCAATCGCGCGTCCAGTGAAGGTCTTTGGGACATGGAGGTCGTGGCCGGCGACCCGGTCAACCCCGGAAATCGCTTTTGGTGGTCGCAGCAATTCCGCAGCCTGCTGGGCTTCAAGGACGAAAGAGACTTTCCAAATGTGCTCGCCAGTTGGGCCGATCGGCTCCATCCGCAGGACAAGCAGACAACACTCGCCGCCTTCGCTCGCCATCTCAACGACGAGTCCGGAATGACCCCATACAAAGTCAATAACCGGCTCGCCATGAAAGACGGTTCATATCGCTGGTTCCACGCACAGGGTGAGACACTCCGCGACGAGCGAGGCACGCCCATCCGGGTCGCTGGCTCGCTCCGGGATATCCATGACCAGCTGGAGCGGGACCAGGAGCACGACGTCATCATCACCAGATTCGAGCTGGCTCGGGAAATGCTCTCGGATGGGCTTTGGGATATGGAGGTCATTGCCGGAGACCCTGTAAACCCCAAAAACCCGTTCTGGTGGTCACCTCAGTTCCGCCGGTTGCTGGGTTTCGAAACGGTTGAGGAGTTTCCAGATGTGTTGGACAGCTGGGCATCCAGGTTACACCCGGATGACAAGGACAGAAGCCTCAGCGCCTTCGGGGCTCATCTGAGTGACAGATCAGGCAAGACACCCTTCGATATCGAGTACCGGCTGAGGATGAAAAGCGGCGAATATCGGTGGTTCCGTGCGCGAGGCCAGACCAAGCGTGACCCAGCAGGCCTGCCTCTGCGAGTAGTCGGTGCGCTTGTGGACGTCAACCTGCAGCACGAGCAGGAGATGCTGAGGGAAACAGAGGTCAAGCACCAGCAAACGCTTGAGCACAATATCGAGCAATTGTCCCAGATCGTGGGGACGATTCAGAGCATCGCCAGCCAGACCAACCTTTTGGCCCTCAATGCGGCCATTGAGGCTGCACGTGCGGGTGAGGCGGGTCGTGGCTTCGCAGTGGTTGCCGACGAGGTTCGCAAGTTGGCGACGCGTACCACTGAAGCCACTGAGCAGGCTGCCGGCATGATTGCTCGCTAGGCCTTACTTGCTTCGCCCCCTGGTTTCTTGAACCAGGTCGAGGTCTGAAAAGAAGTGGTTCGGAAAAAGACTCTCCAACGTGACCGCTCTGGGATCGGCAGCATCACTCTCGGTTTATTGCCAGAGCCAAGGCGCGCCGGCAAATGGTGCCGATATCCAGGGAATGCCAAGGTTTGGGAATGAAAAGGGGAGCATATCCAGACTCCAGGATTTGTTGCCCTCGTCCTCCCGAGGACAAGATCACCGGGATGCGGGGCCATTGAGCTTGCACCCGGTTTGCCAAGCCAATACCGCTCAGCCCACCCGGCATATGGATGTCGGACAGGATGAGATCCGCCCCTCCCGAGGTCTTGCACAACCAGTCCCAAGCGTCGTCGCCTGTCTCTGCTGTGACGACCTCGAAGCCTTCCGTCTCTAAAATTTCATGGATCAAACTGCGAATGAGCCAGTCATCTTCCACCACTAAAACGGTTGATAACACTGTCATTTGCCCATCCTGGTTTGTTGTGCGTTTTGGACTGGGCCGCTGTCTGCGGGTTCCCATTTCCGTTACATCCGTAGCTCAAGTCTCTCTGCACGGTTATACCGCCCTGACGGAGTGGCCTGCAGTTCTATGCAAAGCCTGAATCGCCCCTGATTATCCAGATGGCTACCCACAAGACCGGGGAAGCGTGCCGAACTAGCCGCTACAATTCCCCGTCACCGCCAATCCGGAGCCTGCGCCTTTGATGTCGTTGTTCAATCGTTTGACTGCATTTTCAACCCAGAGCGGCAGGGCGGTCGGCCTTGTTTGGGCGACTTCCCGCCCCTTGTTCGCCGGCTTGATCGTGGCGACGCTGATCGCCGGCATTTTGCCCGCGCTGGCTGCCTGGATCGGCCAGCGGATCGTCGATGCGGTGGTTCAGGCGATGCAGATCCACGCCAATGGCAGCCAGGCGCCGGTATGGCCTGTCCTGCGTTACGTACTGGCCGAGGCGGGCGTATTGGCGTTGCTGGCCGCGGCGCAACGGGCGCTTTCAATGCAACAGGCGCTGCTGCGGGTGCAGTTGGGGCAGAAGGTCAATCTGATGATCCTGGAAAAGGCCCAGACCCTTTCGCTGCTGCAGTTCGAGGACTCGACCTTTTACGACAAGTTGGTGCGCGTGCGCCGCGATGCATCGACACGGCCACTGGGCCTTGTCACCAAAGGCCTGGGGCTGACGCAAAACCTGATCTCGCAAATAAGGGACGGATTTATTTTCCAGGTCAAATAAATGGGCGTCTCCTTATCTCTGTTGTTTGGAAGACAATTGCGGACCTCGTGGGCTCCTAGATCGGGCGCTAACGGCCAGTAGCAGACATCGCGTTATATAAGATGAAAGATACGTGCGGCTCGATGTACGGTTTTACGGTGCAGTTTAACGTCAGGAAATGCTGCGGATTTATTGTAGATAGGTAGGTTGGTCGGCTGAATGCGGAGCTGACAGCTGCCAAAAGCAGGCTTGACTAAGCCTGCTTTTATCTAGCACTAAATAGCAGGATAAAAGAAATCTCCGAGGGCGTTTATCAGAACTAAAGCGTTGGTTCTTTCAGTCGATGGCGCTTGAAGTGTCCTTACACGTGAGGCACTTTGGTGCGCCACGTCCCCTCTTTCCTTACCGTACACATTTAGCATGTTGATAAGATTTATATCAATCTCATCTGCCATTTTGCCGCATATCAAAGACAGCTTTACAAAAGAGCCCTCCTTTATTCCGTTATTATCGCCTATAAAACTCTCTATATCTCTAATAAGCTTCTGCACCGAACCGTGCAAGCTGTTAGCGTCATAGGGAAGCTTTATTTGAAGATCTACACCAAACACACTTGCTAGTAAAAAAAGCTCTATATTAGATTTTATTGTAAAGGTTTGAGGCAGAATTTTTGCTTTAAGGTGTGCGATGGATTCGCGAGCTTTACGTTCAAGGTAGTCCTCAATTTCTGCATGAACTAAAACTCTGAACGCAGCAAGTTGATCTGGATCAACTGTAAACGTAAGGGGCTCGTTTGACTCAGCCTGTAATTGAGCGCCGAGAAAAGTAGACTCAAGCTTCACAAGTCTCTGTTGCAAACTTATAAATAGAGGGCTTGGATTGTTCATTCTCACACGATCCTGAAACTGGCATTGTCAAACTTTAAACCTAATGTATCGGCAAGCTCCTGACCCCATATACAGAGTCTAATGTTTGTCGCTCCAACGCTTTTGGTTGTTTTTTCAACCGATTCTTTGAAACGATCATTAAGGCAAGTGTTCTGAAATGCTTGAGTAACCGCTACGACGTTTGTTAACGCCGTTTTTGACACATTCGCATCTGCAAAGTATCGCGTTATACAGTCAAATATTGCGCGGTTGATCCGACGTTCGTAGTTGTTGCCAAGCCACTTTTTAAAAGAGTTTGGACCAAAAATATCGAAGCTTACATTTAGTGCCAAATCCAAGCGAGCGAATGTAGAGTCCAAAAGGGATTTTTGATTGTCCCAGTCCCCTTCAAATAATTTAGTGGCCTTATCAAGGAACTCTTTCAGGTTTCCGTTATAAGCTGCATACGACATGTCAAAAGCAACGAAGCGCAGAACCAACTCGGAGTCTCGCATCCTTTTATCGGGCACCTCGCCAAAGATCTTGTGAAAACTTTTACTCTGGCTGATGTAAGCTTCAATAGCATTTAAAACTTTCCCGCCGATAAGCGCTTTTCTAAGTTCTTGAGGTGAGAGAGGTAAGCTTCCACTGTTTAACCTGAAAAACATGATAAAGAGAAAATTCTCATCGTTCCAGTTTTTTATCACAGTGGAGCGCAGGGTGCTATTTTCAAGAAATTCCCGATCTTCGATATCAAGTGTCGAGAAGATCCTCCCATTCAGATCTTTTCGGAGATCAAGTCCTTTGAGGACGAGATTGTCAGCCATAAAGCTATTAATTGTTAATAGGCGCTGCTTGCCATCAATAACTAGAAAACGTCCACGGCTGGTTTTGTTTTCTGCCAATACGATATTGGGAATAGGCAAGCTAACAATCAAGGACTCTATGAGTCTGCTCTGTCTAATACTGTCCCATGCAGATCTTCGCTGAAAGCCCGGATCAAGATCTATATTTCCCTTAGTAACTTGACCGTTAATCGTCTCGATAGTCCAGTCAGCATTCATGACGACAGCATCTTTGAATGATATGTCCTTATTCATCAAGTCACTTTCGTCTTCCTGCTGGTCATCGGGGATTAGTTCGTCCAGCAGATCTACATTCGAAGCTTGCATTATGTCCATCCATGATTGAGTAAAGGATAACTCTGATGATGTCACACTGGTAACTCAGAGGTGAAGAAAAAGGTAGCCTAGATTGCTAGACAGTCAAGCTTCAATTTTGCTGCAAGCACTGAAGCCCGGCCAGCATTAGTGCTGCCGAAGCACCGCTAGGTCCTGCTGCTTTATATCAACGCCCGGTTTACGCCGATTTCTCCCGGTCTGTAAGGGTTGCAGTGGGCCGAAGTAAGGAGAAGCAAAGCTCCGTCAAAGCCTATTTTGACAGGGATTGGAGTGCACTCGACGCAACAGCAAAACAGCATGCGATATTAAGTGGGAGGCCAGATTATGTGACTGAGCGCGGGCACCTGTTCGGGAAGAAGCTCGTTGAGAGAAGCTATCGGTGCCCGGTGTGTCCAAGGCGACCTGACCTCCAGACGGGGAACTCAATCAGTCTGCCCTCAAGTGTTGAGAAACAGAAATCCTCGCTGGAAGCCCGAACGGTCGGCGCTGTGGGCTGCTCAAGGATCGATAGCCTTAACCTATTCACCAAAACCGCATCGCTCATCCCTCCAGACGGAGCGGGCTGATCCGCAGAGCGCGCTATAGCCATCAACAAGACCGGCGAAGCGTGCCGAACTAGCCGCTACAATCCCCCGTCACCGCCAATCCGGAGCCTGCGCCTTTGATGTCGTTGTTCAATCGTTTGACTGCATTTTCAACCCAGAGCGGCAGGGCGGTCGGCCTTGTTTGGGCGACTTCCCGCCCCTTGTTCGCCGGCTTGATCGTGGCGACGCTGATCGCCGGCATTTTGCCCGCGCTGGCTGCCTGGATCGGCCAGCGGATCGTCGATGCGGTGGTTCAGGCGATGCAGATCCACGCCAATGGCAGCCAGGCGCCGGTATGGCCTGTCCTGCGTTACGTACTGGCCGAGGCGGGCGTATTGGCGTTGCTGGCCGCGGCGCAACGGGCGCTTTCAATGCAACAGGCGCTGCTGCGGGTGCAGTTGGGGCAGAAGGTCAATCTGATGATCCTGGAAAAGGCCCAGACCCTTTCGCTGCTGCAGTTCGAGGACTCGACCTTTTACGACAAGTTGGTGCGCGTGCGCCGCGATGCATCGACACGGCCACTGGGCCTTGTCACCAAAGGCCTGGGGCTGACGCAAAACCTGATCTCGCTGGTCAGCTTTGCGGTGCTGCTGGTGCATTTTTCCCCTTGGGCGCTGCTGATCCTGGTGCTCGGTGCGCTGCCGGTGTTCTTCGCCGAGACGCATTTCTCCGGTAATGCCTTCCGCCTGTTTCAGCGTCGCGCCCCGGAAACCCGCCAGCAAAATTACCTGGAGGCCTTGCTGTCCCAGGAGGCGCATACCAAGGAAGTGAAGCTGTTCGGCATGGCGCCGTTGTTGCTGCAACGCTATCGCGACAATTTCACGCGCCTGTACGCCGAAGACCGCCGACTCACCGTGCGACGCGACACTTGGGGCTTTGCCCTCGGGCTATTGGGCACAGCCGCGTTCTACGTGGCCTACGCCTGGGTGGTCATGGACACCGTGCGCGGCCAGACCACACTGGGGCAGATGACGATGTACCTGGTGCTGTTCAAGCAAGGCCAGGTCGCTATCACGGCCAGCCTCAGCGCGATTGCCGGTTTGTACGAGGATGGCCTCTACCTGTCTGACCTCTACGAATACCTTGAGGTGCCGGTGGCAGCTGCACGCGGCACGCTGAAGGCCGGTGCTCGCCCGGGCGACGGCCTGCGCTGCGAGGGCTTGGGTTTCCGCTACCCGGGTGCCGCGCAGCCCACGCTCAGCGACATCAGCCTGCACCTGACGCCTGGCATGAGCTTGGCCCTGGTGGGCGAAAACGGCTCGGGTAAAACCACCTTGATCAAACTGCTGACGCGGCTCTATACGCCTGGCGAAGGCCGGATCCTGCTGGACGGCAGCGATTTGCAGGACTGGGACGAACAGGCCTTGCACCAGCGCATCGGGGTGATCTTTCAGGACTACATCCGTTACCAGATGACCGTCGGCGAAAACCTTGGGGTGGGTGACGTCGACGCGTTCGATGACCAGGAACGTTGGCGCGATGCGGCCACTCAAGGGATCGCCGCCGAGTTCATCGAACGCTTGAGCAACGGCTATCACACGCAGTTGGGGCGCTGGTTCGCCGGTGGGCAGGAACTGTCCGGTGGGCAATGGCAAAAGCTGGCGCTGTCGCGGGCGTATATGCGCCGTGATGCCGATCTGCTGATTCTGGACGAACCGACGGCCGCCCTCGACGCTGCCGCCGAGGCCGCCGTGTTCGAGCACTTCCGCGAGTACGCGAAGGGGCGCATGACGTTGCTCATTTCTCACCGATTCTCCAGCGTGCGCAACGCTGACCACATCATCGTGCTGGATCAGGGCCGGATTCTGGAGCAGGGGACCCACGCGCAGCTGATGGCGGGCGGCGGGCGCTATGCCAGCCTGTTCGACATCCAGGCGCGTGGGTATCGGTAGTCGCCGACCCGCATAGTTCCTGCGGGCGACTGGATGAAGCCGGCCATAGCTGCCGGCTATCGGCCCATTAGCGGCCCGTCCGCACGTCTACTTGTTTATTTCAGGGCGCGTACTGCATTTCCCCGTTTCCGAAGGACCAGTTCTCCTTCTTGTTATCAATCAGACTGATCCAGATGTCTTCCTGTCTGTGCCCGGTCCTGTCATGAATGCCTTGGGCGATAGCCTTATAAAACGCCTTCTTCACGTCAATGGTTCGCCCTTCGTTCCAGGCCACCTGAATGAACACGATGTTCTTTGTGTAGGTAATGCCCAGATAGCCCTCAGCCGGGTACACCAGTTCATCGCTGGCATGGCGGTGAATGATCTGAAATCGGTCATGTTCGGGCACGTTCGCCGTGCTGATCATTGCTTCATAAATCACGTCACCGATTGCGGCAACTGTCTCATCGGGTGTGTCGGCGGAGATATCAATCCGTACAAGCGGCATAGCGTATTCCTCTTCAGGCAGTGATGAAGTGACGGACGTAATACTAAAGGGAAATGGAGCCTGACCCACGCCTCCAATTGCCCCATGTCCTGTCTTCTTGATGCGTTTTTGTAGACGAGCAGGTTCGCCAGTTGCGGTGATACCACTGTGAAGGTCCTCTAGCCGGGTAGAAAAGCTCATTGGTGAATTGAATTCATGTTATTCGGTAAAAACGAGCCGAAATCTCGCATCGTTTCTCCAATAGGCTGTGTTCTTTGTCCGGAGGGCGCAGTGAGACTTAGCATTCTTGACCATTCCCCAGTAGACGACGGCTTTACCGCCGGCGATGCGCTATGGGCCACTACGCGGCTGGCGCAAGCAGCCGAGTCTTTGGGCTACGAACGCTACTGGGTGGCGGAGCACCATCAATCCAGGGTTCAGGCGGGAAGCAGCCCCGAGCTGTTGATGATGCAGATTGCCGCCCATACGGAGACGATCAGGGTTGGCTCGGGTGGCATCATGCTGCCGCATTACAGCGCGTACAAAGTTGCCGAGACAGCGCGTGTGCTGGAGGCGTTGTACCCGGGGCGGATAGACCTGGGAGTAGGGAGGGCGCCCGGAGCGGACCAACGCGTCACCCGTGCCCTCAATGATGAGAAGACACACCAGATTCCTTTCCCGGCCAAGCTCAAGGACCTCAAGGCTCTGCTCCTTGATGACAAAGAGGGGGCAGGCGATCAGCCGCAGCCGATCTACGCTGCACCTCGGATCACGACCCTCCCTGAGTTGCACATACTGGGTGCCAGCGGCAGTACCGCTGAACTGGCCGCTCTGGAAGGGATGGGCTTCACGTTTGCGCACTTCATCAACCCCCATCATCAGCAAGGTGTGCTGGCCGCCGAGCATTATCGCGCCAACTTTCGTCCATCAAAACTGCATGCCGCGCCCAGTGTCATCGTTGCTGTATTCGCAGTAGTGGCCGACACCGTCGAGCAGGCCGAGCGGCTGGCGACCAGCTTTGATGACTGGTTGCTGCGGGCAGAGTCTGTTGCCCCAGCCGAGGCGTTGGCGCTGCCCGAGGCGGTCGACCCTACGCAATACAGCGCTGAAGCACGCGATCGAGTCGCGCTCAACCGCATGCGCGTGGTTGTTGGCGACGGTCCGTTGGCGATTCAGCAACTGCAGCGCATCGCGTCGCAGTATCAGACCGATCAGATGATGGTCATCCCCATGATCCCCGGCGAAGCAAACCGACAGCGTGCTATCGAGCTGCTCGCTCGCGCCAACAACGAATCCAACCTTCGCGCCCCACAGCGGGCACTTCAGGAGAACTAATCATGACCTTATTTGAAGCATACGAACTCGGCGGCACAACGCTTGGCAACCGCATCGTCATGGCACCGATGACCCGGTCGCGCGCCCCTGACGACATTGCGACGGAGCAAATCGCCCTGCACTACACCCAACGCGGCACCGCCGGTTTAATTGTTTCGGAAGGCACGCCGATCTCTCGTGAGGGCCAGGGTTATCTCTTCAACCCGGGCATCTATACCGAAGAGCAGATCAAAGGATGGAAGCTGGTCATCGACTCGGTCCACAGCGTCGGCGGGAAGATGTTCGCCCAGCTGTGGCACGTTGGCCGCGTGTCCCACACTTCCATTCAGATCGACGGCAAAGCGCCCGTCAGCGCTACCAGCAAACAAGCCCAAGGCGCAGTTGCCTTTGGTTACACGGAAGACGGGGAGCCGGGTTTTGTGGCCACATCCACGCCACGACCGTTGACCACCGAAGAGGTAGCACGCGTGGTTGAAGATTTCGCCCAGGCTGCTGAAAACGCTATCGCGGCCGGGTTCGACGGGGTGGAAATTCATGGCGCCAACGGCTATCTGCTTGAGCAATTCCTGAATCCGCTGGTGAATGACCGAACCGATCGCTACTCAGCAGACACGCTGGAAAATCGTTTGCGTTTCGTATTCGAGGTCGTCGATGCGGCAGCCGCCAGAATCGGCGCTGATCGAGTGGGTATCCGGATTTCGCCATACGGCCAGTTGTTCGATATGCCGCTGTATCCGCAGATCGACGAAACCTACTCAGCGCTCTGTGCGGGCATGAGCCAGCGCGGCATCGCTTACGTTCACGTAATGGATCAGACCCACTTCTTCATGGCAGAGGAAGGCTCGGCTGCGCAGGAGCAAGCGCTTCGTGACCTGCTCAAAGACTGCAAAACACAGCTGGGTAAGACCGCATTGATTCTTGCCGGGGACATGACCCGTGAACGCGCTGAAGAGCTGCTCCACGCCGGCCTGATCGATCTGGCGGCATTCGGGCAGCCCTTCATTGCAAATCCTGATCTGGTCGCCCGGCTGAAAAACGGCTGGACGTTGACCGAGCCGGATCGCGACACCTACTACGGCGGCGATGCAAAAGGCTATGTCGACTATCCGCCCTACATGGGCTGATTGAAGAAGCGATGCGTGCCTGTAAATGTCCAGCGCGAAGGCTGCGGTGGGATGCTGAAGGCACGCTTCAGCCAGCGTGCCGTCTACCGATTGTCAATGTTCCATCAGGTGGACGTAGGTAGTAACGCTACCTTCATCCAGCGTCAGGTCGCAGCCGCCTGCCTCAACCTACGGCTCAACCCGGGCGTTTTACCCGTAACACGCTTGAACGCCCGACTGAACGCCGCTTGAGACGTATAGCCCAAACGCTGCGCGACCTCTTCAATCGGTACCCTTTCCAGCGTCAGCCACTGGCTGGCAAGCCGCATTCGCACTTCAGTGACGTAGCGCAGCGGGGTCATGCCAATCGTCAGTTGAAAACGCTCTGCAAAGACCGAGCGGGACGTATTGCAGTGCGCCGCCAGTTGCTCGACGGTCCAGTCGCGGCCCGGTTGCTGATGCAGCGCCAGAAGGGCACCTGCCAGCCGCGGATCGCGCAGAGCGGCGACCAGGCCGGAAGCGTTGCCGCAAGCGCACTCGACCCAACCGCGAACGACCATGGCGGCGACCACGTCGGCCAGTCGCGCAAGGATGCCGGCGAAGCCGACGCGTGCGGCGCTGACCTCGCGCTCCATGGTGGCGAGAATAGGCACCAGCCCGGGATAACGCTGGCCGCCGGCATCGATCAGCATGAGGCCCGGCATCAGCTTCCCAAGGCCATGCAGGCTACCCAACTCGAATTCCATGCAGCCACTGAACACCAGCGTGGTCGGCGTGGAGCCGGCATCGGTTCCGGTATCTACGGCGCTGACGGTGTCGCCGAGGGGCTCGCCGTTCAGAAGGTCGATGTCCTGCACGGGCGCGTGCGCATGCGAGAGCAACTGATGGGCTGCGCCGTGGGAGATGAACACGGCGTTACCGGCGGACAGCGCATAGGTCGTCCCGTCATCCATGCGCAGCACCGCATTGCCGACCGCCAGGAAGTGGAACCAGGCATGTCCGGGTTTGGCATCGAAGCCCAGGCCGAAGGTCGGGCCCGCCTGGATGCGCCGGTACTCGACACCGCGCAGGCGCATGCCGCGCAACAGCTCGTTGATGAGATCGGAAGAAAGAGCAAATTGATCTGGTAGCATTGTTCAGGAGTTTCAGTTAAAAAAACGGGTTTTTCGATCATAGATCATCCGGATTCACCCGCCTAGACTGCGGGTCGCAATTGAAGATTGGGAGATCTGTGCAATGACCGACCTTACATGCAATGCCGTACCCGACAGCCGTTCCGGCACCGGGCCGGATGTAGAACCTGCAACCCCCGCGTGGATGGCCGTGTTCTCGTTGGCCATGGGCGTATTCGGTTTGCTGACTGCCGAGTACCTCCCGGCCAGCCTGTTGACGCCAATGGCGAAGGAGCTGGCGGTGTCCGAAGCGCTGGCTGGCCAAGCGGTAACGGTAACCGCTGTGGTGGCACTGTTCGCGGGCCTGTTGATGCCCGGCCTGACTCGCAGCATTGATCGCCGCTGGGTGCTACTGGGTTTTTCCACGTTGATGATCGCTTCCAATCTGTTGGTCGCGGTTTCCTCCAGTTTCGCGGTGCTTTTGGCGATGCGTATCCTGCTGGGCATCGCGCTTGGCGGCTTCTGGAGCATGGCGGCGGCGGTGGCGATGCGCTTGGTGCCGGGGGCCTTGTTGCCGCGAGCGCTCTCGATCATTTTCAGCGGCATCGCCATCGGGACAGTGGTTGCAGTCCCGCTGGGCAGTTATCTGGGCGGGCTATATGGCTGGCGCAGCGCGTTCTTTGCAGCGGCAGCGGTGGGGGTGGTGACCCTGGCATTCCAGTCGTTCACGCTGCCGAGTCTCGCGCCACGCCGTCCGGCCCGTCTGCGCACGGTACTTGAAGTGCTGCTGCGCCCGGGCATCGCCATGGGGATGTTCGGTTGCGTGCTGGTGCACAGCGGCCACTTTGCGATGTTCACGTATATCCGGCCATTCCTCGAAGGCACGACTGGGGTTGGCCCGCAGGGGCTGTCGCTGATGCTGCTGGGTTTTGGTGTGGCGAACTTTGTCGGCACGTTGGTGGCGGGGTGGTTGCTGACTCGTCACCCGCTGGCCACCCTGGTGTTGATGCCCGCGCTGGTAGGCGTTGCGGCACTGGCGTTGGTCCTGTTGCCAGCCTCTGTGCCAGGGCAGGCCGTCCTGCTGGCGGTCTGGGGCTTGGCGTTTGGCGGTGTGCCGGTGGCGTGGTCGAACTGGGTCGCCAGCGCGGTCCCTGACCAGGCGGAAAGCGCCGGGGGCATGGTGGTGGCGTCTGTACAATCGGCCATCGCCACAGGCGCAGCTGCGGGTGGTGCCATGTTCAGCGTCGGTGGCAGCGCAGGCGTTTTTCTGGCGGCGGCCGTGCTGATGCTGCTGGCCGCGTTGCTGATTGCACTGCGTGTACGAGTTCCTTCGGCAGATGGCGCTGTGCTTAAAGGGCCAGCACTGCATTTGTGATTTGGCGCTCCAAGGGGCGCCGATCGGCCCTAGCGGCTTATCTCTGCCTAGATACCTGCGGCCCCGGGATTCAACTCGGTTACATCTTCGACCAACGTCCTTGCACAAACCCATCCCTGCACTATGGTTCTGCCTGAGGTAGTACGCGACCGAACCCGATGGGTTGCTTTAGGCGCTTTCGAGCGATGGCAACCAATCGGGGGTTTACATGCAAGAAGTGACACGATTTCACGCGCTGGACAGCCTGCGCGGTCTCTGCGCAATAGCGGTCGTCCTTTATCACACCCATGTCGTCGGCAGCATCACGGAGTGGACGTTCTTCTCCAACGCCGACCTGTTCGTCGAGTTCTTCTTTGTCCTCAGTGGCTTCGTGATGGCTCACGCCTACGGCAGCAAGCCTCATCTGGACGTCAGCCACTTCCTGGTTTCCCGCACCTTTCGCCTGCTACCCCTGCATGTCTTCATGCTGGCGGTATTCATTGGCCTGGAATTTCTCAAATACGCCGCCTACAAAAAAGGTTTTTCCTTTAACCAGCCGCCGTTTACCGGTATCTATGCACCGTCGGAGATCCTGCCCAATCTCCTGCTGCTGCAAAGCTGGACGCACCTGACGGAAAACCTGTCATTCAACACCGCGTCCTGGAGCATCAGCATCGAGTACTGGACCTACATGGTCTTCGCCGCAACCCTGTTCATGGCGTCCACTCGCCGATACCTGCTGTGGACCGTCATCGCCCTCGGCGGATTTGCGCTGCTGTACAGCCAGATTGATGTACTGACCGTCTACGCGCAAAAAGGCCTGGGCTGTTTCTTTGCCGGGGCCTTGGCCTACGGCTTTTTCAACCGCCTCAGACGCTGGATTGCGCCGGGCTTTGCGCTGCTTAGCGTGCTGGAAGCCCTGGCAGCCATCTGCATCTGGTGGGTGCTGACCAGTGAGTTGCCGCAAAAGGTATTGGCGGCGAGCGCGGTGTTTTGCGTCACCATCGTGCTGTTTGCCTTTGATGGCGGGGCGCTGTCGCGGGTGCTCAAGCACGAATGCTTCGCCCGTCTGGGGCGGTGGTCCTACTCCATCTACCTGACCCATCTGGCCGTGCTGTTCTTCGTGATTTCGGCTTTTATGGTGGTGCAGAAAAAAACCGGTTTTGCTGCCGCGCCGATGCTGGATGACATCCGCTACCTGGACACCGGGCACGGCTGGTTGAATAACCTGATGGTGCTGCTGATTCTGGCGGTAGTCGTGACGATTTCCAGCGCGACTTATCACTATGTCGAGCTCAGAGGGCAAGCGCTGGGCAAGCAGCTGTTGCGGCGCAGGATGGTGATGCCCGTCGGTTGACCGTCAATATTTTTAAACCTATCAAACGCATAGCCAGAACTAATTCAGCAATCGCGGGCTCTAGCCGTAGGCTTTGACTCTCAGAACAACCAGAAAGAGAGAGTCCGCGATGTACTTACCCCGCTCCCATATTGCCGCCAGCCTGATTGGCGCGAGCCTGATGGTCAGTTCTGCAGCGTACGCTGACACCCTGACCCGCGACAACGGCGCCGCCGTTGGCGATAACCAGAACTCCCAGACTGCCGGCCCAAACGGTCCGGTCCTGCTGCAAGATGTGCAGTTGCTGCAAAAACTCCAGCGCTTTGATCGTGAACGCATTCCGGAGCGTGTCGTGCATGCTCGCGGTACTGGCGTGCATGGCGAATTCGTTGCATCCGACGACGCCTCCGATCTGAGCAAGGCCACGGTCTTCCGCAAAGGCGAGCACACCCCGGTGTTCGTGCGGTTCTCCGCCGTTGTCCACGGCAATCACTCCCCTGAAACCCTGCGTGACCCGCGCGGCTTCGCCACCAAGTTCTACACGGCCGACGGCAATTGGGACTTGGTCGGTAATAACTTCCCTACGTTTTTCATCCGCGACGCGATCAAGTTCCCGGACATGGTCCACGCCTTCAAGCCTGACCCGCGCACCAACCTGGATGACGACTCGCGACGTTTCGATTTCTTCTCCCACGTCCCGGAAGCCACGCGCACGTTGACCTTGCTGTACTCCAACGAAGGCACACCGGCCAGCTATCGCACTATGGACGGCAACGGCGTGCATGCCTACAAACTGGTGAACGCCAAGGGCGAAGTCAACTATGTGAAGTTTCACTGGAAAAGCCTGCAGGGCCTGAAAAACCTCGATCCCAAGCAGGTTGCTGAAGTGCAGTCCAAGGACTACAGCCACCTGACCCATGATCTGGTGGGCGCCATCAACAAAGGCGATTTTCCGAAGTGGGACCTGTACGTCCAGGTCGTCAAGCCTGAGGACCTGGCGAAGTTCGACTTCGACCCTCTGGACGCTACCAAAATCTGGCCGAATATCCCCGAGCGTAAAATCGGCCAGATGGTCTTGAACAAGAACGTGGATAACTTCTTCCAGGAGACCGAGCAGGTCGCCATGGCGCCCGCCAACGTCGTGCCGGGTATCGAGCCTTCGGAAGATCGCCTGCTGCAAGGCCGGGTATTTTCCTACGCGGACACCCAGCTCTATCGCGTGGGGCCTAACGTGTTGAGCCTCCCGATCAACGCGCCACGGGTCAAGGTCAACAACGGCAACCAGGACGGCCCGCTCAACACCGGTCACACTACGACTGGCGTGAACTACGAGCCAAGCCGACTCAATCCGCGTCCAGCGGCTGAAGAGGCGCGCTACAGCCAACTGCCACTGTCCGGCAGCACACAGCAAGCGAAGATCCAGAAAGAGCAAAA
This sequence comes from Pseudomonas sp. HP_12, assembly GCF_055283955.1. Lineage (NCBI taxonomy): Bacteria > Pseudomonadati > Pseudomonadota > Gammaproteobacteria > Pseudomonadales > Pseudomonadaceae > Pseudomonas > Pseudomonas sp. HP_12. The sequence continues at coordinate 364,208 of NZ_JBTOQG010000012.1, read as the reverse complement.
CTTCAAGCAGGCGGGCGACTTGTATCGTTCCTACAGCGAGAAGGACCGCAAGGACCTGATCCAGAGCTTTGGTGAATCCCTGGCGACCACCGATACCGAGAGCAAGAACATCATGCTGTCGTTCCTCTACAAGGCAGATCCGGAATACGGCACCGGCGTGACCAAGGTTGCCAATGGCGATCTGACCAAGGTCAAGCAACTGGCCGCTGCACTGCAGGACTGACCGATCACCCCGACCCGTTTGCACGGCGGGTCGGGGTTTCTGGAGGACATCAAATGCGCAGAACCCTTTATGTGTTGCTGCTGTGTCTGGCGGCGGGCGTGGCCCAGGCCAGCCCATCCGATAGCGGCACCGCTGCCGACACTGCCGGCGACACCCAGGCGCAACTTCGGGAGCTGTTTTTCCAGGCTGCCCGAGACGGCCGCCAAGACATGCTCAACGAATTCATCAACGCAAAGTTCGACCTGAACGTACAGGACGAAAAAGGCTACACCGCCCTGATTCTCGCCGCGTACCACGGCCAACAATCGACTGTCACCCAACTGCTCAATGCGGGCGCTGATCCCTGCGCCAAAGATCTGAGGGGCAACACGGCGTTGATGGGGGCGATCTTCAAAGGCGAACTCAGCATCGCTCGCCAACTGGTCGACGCCAATTGCGCGCCCGATCAACGCAATAACGCGGGTCAGACCGCCGTCATGTACGCGGCGCTGTTCCATCGCAAGGATGTTCTTGACGCACTGGCAGCCAAAGGCGCGGATCTCAATGCCACTGACGCCATGGGCAACAAGGTGCAAAACCTGGAGCGCGGCGAATTCCAGCCGTTGTCGTCGAACAGGTGACGGATGCAAAACGCATCCGTCAGCCCAGCCAGCCTCATCAAACAACACCCAGATGGCTCTGCCGATGCACGAAATTGTGGGAGCGAGCTTGCTCGCGAAGATGCCAAGGAGTGTGAGCTCAAAGAAATATTGGATACCGCGCTCATCCAGTTGGGAACAGCTTCGCCAGGGCGCGCGACCATAGTTGATCAACACTGAGAAGACATTCCGCATTTGGCCCGTCACACCGCTTATCAACATTCCGTGCAAGTGCCGTTCCTATCGGCGCTCGATTGGCTGTTTATGACCGCTAACGGGTTGTGGCAAGGACAGCGCCAAGGGCAGGTTGACGCTGGCAGGGCCGATCAGGGGAGTTAACTAAAACTCCATTCCTCAGCCTGGACCACTCGGCAGAATGGTCCACCTAACGTCGCATTATGGTGGGCAACGATGGCCTCTGCTGTGAGTCCTGGAGTATCGGAACAGGTGTGTCCGTCTGCGATGAGGACAGCATCAAATCCGCAATCGCGGGCGGCGCGGCAGGTACTGTCTACGCAGTATTGAGTTTTCATGCCTGTAACGACGACGCCGTCACACTCGCGCTCACGTAGCAGAGTTGCCAGGTCAGTCTGAGCGAAGGCGTTGGGGCGTTTTTTCTCGAAAATGACTTCGTTACCTATTAGCTGCAACTCCTGGACAAGCTCGGTGAGCGGGCTGCCCGGCTCAATTGGAGACCCTGCTGGACCTATATGGCGGGCAAGAAAGATGGGGGCTCCTGTTGCTCGGGCACTCCTCATGAGTTCATTCAATGTATTGATAAGCGCCCGGACTTCCCTAGGTTTGTCCGGGCCATGAACAAGCCCTACCTGCATGTCGAGAATCAGAAGTGCATACATGTGCGTTTCCTTACGTGGGTGCCAGCAAAACCGGGGCAAAAAAAAGACCCGATCCATTGCTGGCGGGTCTTTGGGATTGTGTGCTGGTTTAATTCACACAACCTCCCACGACCCGCCAGTGGCGGTCGTGAAGGTTGTGGTCGATTCGAAGCGTGGCGTAGTCATGAGCCCGAAGTTGACGTTGTCGGGACGGTGTTGCAAGTGAACATGGTCAGGATGAATGCCATTTCTACTGCCGTTTCACGCCATGTCGCGGGGCAAGCCACGCTCCCGCAAATGCCAGTCAGCCTCAGTCCTCTTCCAGCCAAAACCGCAAAGGTTTGCCCTGCGCCGGCCACAACCGCAATTGCTCAACGGGCGAAATATCCCACCGCTGCACCTTACCCATCGCTTCAAGGAATCGGTGTTCCTGCTCCATCAACGCTGGCGCACACAGTTTGCGGGTGCTGCCGACCGGGCCGAAGCTGATCGCATCACCCTGCAACTGGTACGACGCGAACCAGTGGTTGCAGCCGGCGTTGCCGTAGGCGCGGCCGTCGTTGCCCAGGGTCATGGTCAGGTGGCTGTTGTCGATCAACGGCCGTTCACCGATCCATTCCAGCACGTAACCGTGGTCCTGCTTGAGGGCAGGGGGTTTGGTGGCGCATCCTGCCAGCAGCGTGGCCGCCAGCAGTGTCAGCAAAAGCGGTTTCATGCGGCTTTCTTCGCGCAGGCAGGGCAGAGGTGGTTCTCGCCGACGACCTTCCAGCCCAGTTCCTCGATGCGTGCGGTGGCGGCAGGCTTGAGGGCTTTTTTGCCGTCTTTGCCGTCGACCATGAATTCGATGTCGCGCTCTTTGCCGCAGTCGTTGCAGTTGACTTTCCACTGATGGATCGCCAACTCGGTGAACGCCGGGCCATTGGCAACGGCCACCCACTGACCGGTCGGGTTGATCAGGTGGCGGACTTTTTCCACGTTCAAGCGCATGAACAGCTCTTTGCTGCCTTTGACGGTGACCAGCAGCACGTCGTCGGGCTTGATCGAGCCGCCGTTGCCGGTGACCTGGTAGCGACCGACCGCCAGGCTGCGGCATTCGATCAGGGTGTGTTGCGGGGTGAGCATGCTGTAACGGAAATCGTGTTCGGCCATGGGGGTCTCCAAATAGGCGCGCATGCTAACACTTTAGAGAGGGGATTCTCGCTGCCGACCGGCCCGGGATCGGAAGAGAACGCGTTCACTGCACCAGATTCTGCGGGCTGCCCGCCGCCCAACCGGTGACGTTATCCAGCGTAGTCTGGGCGATGGCGCCGAGGGCTTCTTTGGTCAGAAACGCCTGATGGGCGGTGATCACCACGTTGGGGAATGTCAGCAGGCGCGCCAGCACATCGTCCTGCAGCGGCAGGTCCGAGCGGTCTTCGAAAAACAGCTGCGCTTCCTCTTCATAGACGTCCAGCCCGAGGTAACCCAGCTGACCGCTTTTGAGCGCGTCGATCAGCGCCGGCGTGTTCACCAGCGCGCCGCGCCCAGTATTGATCAGCATCGCGCCGTGCTGCATGCGCGACAACGAATCCGGGTTGATCAGGTGCCGGGTGTGCTCGTTGAGCGGGCAGTGCAGGCTGATGATCTGCGCTTCGGCGAGCAATTCGTCGAGGGGCAGATAGCGGGCGCCCAGTGCCTCGACCAGCGGGTTCGGGTACGGATCGTAGGCCAGCAGTTGGCAGCCGAAGCCGGCCATGATCCGCGCGAACGTCGCCCCGATCTGCCCGGTGCCGACCACGCCGACGGTCTTGCCCACCAGATCGAACCCGGTCAGGCCGTGCAGGCTGAAATCGCCGTCTCGGGTGCGGTTGTAAGCACGGTGCAGATGGCGGTTCAGCGAAAGAATCAACGCAACGGCATGTTCGGCCACGGCATGGGGCGAGTAGGCCGGAACCCGCACGACGCTCAGGCCCAGGCGCTTGGCCACGACCAGGTCGACGTGATTGAAACCGGCCGAGCGCAGGGCGATCAGCTTGGTGCCGCCTGCGGCCAGTTGCTCAAGAACCGGCGCGCTCAGGTCGTCGTTGATGAAGGCACAAACCACTTCGTATTGATCGGCCAGCGCCACGGTGTCCAGGGTCAACCGCGCGGGCTGGAAATGCAGTTCGATGTCCGGCGCGATCTGCGCGCCGAGAAAGCTCTCGCGGTCGTAAGTCTGGCTGCTGTAAACAAGCGTGCGCATGGTTGTTCCTTTATAGATGGGCCTGCAATGTCGCGTCGAACGTAGGATTTAGGCACCCCGCATATCCACTGTAGGAGTGAGCTTGCTCGCGAAGGCGTTCTGTCAGTGCCCTCATTTGACCTGACCCACCCCGAACCCTGCAGCCTATCCCTCACAGAACAAAAAACCAGTGACCCAGATCAAGCACTCACACGGGCCTCGGTTTCCAGGCGGTTGATGGCCTTCTCCAATTCATCCAGTGCCTTGTCGCTGTCCGCCGATTCCTGCTTCAGCAGGGTCTCGCTGCGTTGACAGGCCGCGCGCAATTGCGGGACGCCGCAGTAACGGGTCGCGCCGTGAAGGCGGTGGACGCGTTCGATCAGTGCGACGTTGTCCCTGGCCTCGCGGGCAGTGAGGATGGCTTCGCGGTCGGTGGCGAGGGAGGCCAGCAGCATCGCCAGCATGTCCGCCGCCAGGTCGGCTTTCCCCGCCGCCAGCCGAAGCCCCTCCTCGTGATCGAGCACCTGCAAATTAATACCGCCCTGGGCGATTTCGACGTGCCGCTCCGGCGCCTGATTGCGCAGCGCCAGCCCGGTCCACTTCAGCACCACCTGCGCCAGTTGACGCTCGCTGATCGGCTTGGTCAGGTAGTCGTCCATGCCGCTCTGCAACAGCGCGCGCTTTTCGTTGGCCATGGCGTGGGCGGTAAGGGCGACGATCGGCAGCGACGAGGCCTGACGTTCGCTCTCCCAGCTGCGGATTTCTTCGGTGGCCTGACGCCCGTCCATGCCCGGCATCTGCACGTCCATCAGCACCAGATCGAAGGGTTCATCCTGCACCGCTTGCACCGCCGCATAACCACTGTCGACGGCCTTGACTCTGGCGCCCATGTCTTCGAGCAAGGTCTGCACCAGCAACAGGTTCGCCGGGTTGTCGTCCACACAGAGAATGCGCGGCGGCCGGCTCGACAGCGGCTCCGGCACCTCGTTGCGCAGTTGCTTGGGCTGAATCAATTCCGACAGCGCGCGGCGCAACTTGCGCGTACACGCCGGCTTGGCCTGCAACTGGTTGTAGGCGTCAGGCACGGAAAATTGATACAGCGCCTGTTCGGTGGTGGGGCACAGCACCAGCACTTTGCAATTGAGGTTTTCCAGGTCCCAGATCTGCTGGCGCAGGCGCTCGGGCGGCAGCTCGTGGGCAGTCACGCCGAGCACGGCCATGTCGATGGCGTGGGGCGTCTGGTGCACCACGGTCACGCCATTGATGAGGTTCTCCAGATTGTTGAAGACCATCGGCTGCAGGCCGCAGTCTTCCAGTTGATGTTCAAGGGCCTGCCGCGACAGGTCGTGATGCTCCAGCACCGCCACGCGCCGGCCCAGCAGCGGCGGGGCGGGCAGGTCTTCGAGGTCGTCGCGGGTTTTCGGCAGCGTCAGGCTGATCCAGAATTCCGAACCTTCGCCGGGCGTGCTCTCGACGCCAATCTCGCCGCCCATCTGCTCGACCAGCCGCTTGGAAATCACCAGCCCCAGCCCAGTGCCGCCGGAGTGCCGCGACAGCGAATTGTCCGCCTGACTGAACGCCTGAAACAGTGCGCGCACGTCCTGACTGGAGAGGCCGATGCCGGTGTCCTGCACGCTGATGCGCAGTTGCACGGTGGTGTCGTGCTCCTCCTCCAGCATCGCCCGCGCCACGATAGTGCCCTCGCGGGTGAACTTGATCGCGTTGCTGACGAGGTTGGTCAGGATCTGCCGCAGGCGCAGCGGATCGCCCACTAGCGACAGCGGTGTGTCGCGATAAACCAGACTCACCAGCTCCAGCTGTTTGGCGTGGGCGGCGGGGGCGAGGATGGTCAGGGTGTCCTGCAACAGGTCGCGCAGGTTGAACGGAATCGCGTCGAGGACCAGCTTGCCGGCCTCGATCTTCGAGAAATCCAGAATCTCGTTGATGATGCTCAGCAGGTTGTCGGCGGATTTTTCAATGGTGCCCAGGTAATCGTACTGGCGCGGCGTCAGTTCGCTTTTCTGCAACAGGTGGGTGAAACCGAGAATGCCGTTGAGCGGCGTGCGGATTTCATGACTCATGTTCGCCAGAAACTCGGACTTGATCCGGCTGGCTTCCAGGGCTTCCTTGCGCGCCAGGTCCAGCTCGATGTTCTGAATCTCGATGGTTTCCAGGTTCTGGCGCACGTCTTCGGTGGCCTGCTCGATGCTGTGCTGCAATTCTTCCTGGGCGTTCTGCAACGTCGCCGCCATGCGATTGATGCCCGAACCGAGTTCGTCCAGCTCGTAACTGCCCATGGGCGGCAATCGCGCTTCCAGATTGCCATCCTTCAGTTGAGCGACGACGTGTTTGATCTGAGTGATCGGGCCGTTGATGGTGCGGCTCATGCGCAGGGAGAGCATGGCGGTCAGGCCGAGGCCGATGACAATCAGGATCAGGCTGGCAAACAGGCTGCGATAACCGCGCAGCAGGGTGCCGTTGTGGGACAGTTCCAGCTCGACCCAGCCCAGCAGACGGTCGGCTTCGGCGGGCACGACATCGCCGGTCAGATGACGGCTGCGCCCGAACACCGGCATCAGGTAGCGGGTGGCATCATTTTCCGAGCGCTGCAGCATGTGCGTGCTGTTACCGATGGGGGCCTGGTTGATCATGCTCGGGCCGGCATGGGCCAGCATCGCGCGGTCGGCGTCAAGGAACGACACCGCGCGCACGTCGGCCTGTTCCAGCACCTGCCCGGCGATGCGTTCGAGCATGGCCTGATCGCCGCTGGCCAGCGCGCCGGCGGACAGCGGCGCCAGCTCGTTGGCAATCATTTCGCCACGCTTGAGCAACTGGGTCTGCAACTCGGTCAGTTGCATCCAGGTGAAATAACCCCCCAACAACGCCGCCATCAGGCAGGCCGGGAGCAGGGTCAGCAGCATGACGCGGCCTTTGATGCCCACTTTTCTCAGCACACTTCTTCTCCACCAACCCGGCACGAATTCAGGCAATTGCTGCGCCAATGCAGCGTGTGACGCACAATCACTGCGCAGTGTAGTCATTTGCGCTTCATGCACACAGTGGGACTGGCGCGCGCGCACCTCATGGAAGTGGACACTTCCCTTGTAGGACCGGCTTTAGCCGGGAAAGCGGCAGTCATCACGCCGCAGATTTGATGGCGCCCAAACTGGCCTTTCCCGGCTGAAGCCCGTCCTACTAAAGAACGGATCACCGGCAGGCCAGCATTGCCCCGTCGCGCGCAATCTTGAATAATCCGCGTCTTGAGAATCAGTCGCAGACGCCAATGACTCCCGCCAGCATCCACCGCCCCCACATACTCGCCATCGAGGACGATGTCGTGCTCGGTGCTTTTGTCCACGACCAGCTGGATCGCTGCGGGTTTCAGGTGACCTGGTGCCAGAACGGCGCCGAAGGACTGGCCTGTGCGCAACGCGAACCCTTTGATGTGGTGCTGATGGACATCCTGCTGCCAGGCATGAACGGCCTCGACATCCTCACCCATCTACGCCGCCGCCACACCGTGCCGATCATCCTCATGTCCGCCCTCGGCGCCGAGGCCGACCGCATCACCGGCTTCCAGAACGGCGCCGACGATTACCTGCCCAAACCTTTCAGCGTCGATGAATTGCGCGTGCGTATCGAGGCGATCCTGCGCCGGGTCGAGCTGGAACGACGTTTCCATGCCCTGACCGCCCACGAGCCCGACGCCGGCGTGGAGAAACCTGAAGAAGACGGCCTGACCTTCGACGACGGGCGCTGCGATGTCTTCTTCGCCGGTAGCCCCGCGCAATTGACGGGCAGCGAGTACCGCCTGCTTGATACCCTTTGGCGCAATCAGGAAGACGTCCTCAGCAAAGCCTTCCTTTATCAGCACGTCCTGCAGCGCGGCTATTCACAGCACGACCGCAGCCTGGACATGCACATCAGCCAGATTCGTCGCAAGCTCAAGGCCGTCGGCTATCAAGCGCGGCAACTGCGCACCGTGTGGGGCAAGGGCTACGTGCTGACGGCGGCGGTGCAGGATGCCTGAGGTGTCGAATGATTGAGCCGCGCAAACGGATGCCCGGCCGGCATTCGCTGTTCTGGAAACTGGCGGTTCTGCTGGTCGGCTTCTGCCTGCTGATGATCTGGCTCAGCTGGTATTGGGGCCGCTACATCGAGACCCGCAACGCGTATCTGAATGCCGAGGCCCATCAGGTGCTCAACGACTATGCGGCGCAGGCCGAAAGGGCGTGGAACAGCGGCGGTCAGCCCGGCATCGACGAATGGCTGAAACAGGTCCGTCTGCAGGAAGCCGGCTGGGTCGGGGTCATCGGCAGCGACTTGCAGTCACTGGCCAGCACGCCACTGACCCGCGAGCAGTCGCAACGGCTGACGTTCATGCGCGGCATCGACTGGCCCATGAGCACGCGGCAGAAGACCGTGCCCTGGCTGAAGATCGCGTTTCCCGGCAACCCGGGCGCGGGGAGTCTGGTGATCGAACTGCCCGAGCGCTTCAAACCGGGTCGGTATGCGTGGGTCGGGCAAATCCTGACCAATGTGCTGATTCCCGCGCTGTTCACCTTGCTGCTGTGCATCGGGTTGTATCGCCTGCTGATTCGTCCGCTAAACCAACTGCGCGAACAGGCCAACGCGTGGCGCGCCGACCGATTGTCGAGCCGACTGTCGCCGCAAATGACCGAGCGACGCGACGAGTTGGGCGAGCTGAACCGCGCCTTCGATCACATGGCCGCGCGCCTGCACTCGACGGTGCAGGTTCAGCAGCAGTTATTGCGTGACCTCTCCCACGAACTGCGCACGCCCCTGAGCCGCCTGCGCGTGGCCTGCGACAGCGAGCAAACCCTGCCCGAATTGCGCGAGCGCCTTAGCCGGGAAGTGGATGGCATGCGCCGCTTGGTCGACGACACCCTGCAACTGGCGTGGCTCGACACCGAGCGCGAAAAACTTCCCGGCGAAGACATTCAGGTCGTGGCGCTGTGGGAGATGCTGGTGGACGACGCCTGTTTCGAAACCTGCTGGCCGTCCCGTCAGTTGCGCTGCGATCTGGACAGCGAGTGCTGGGTCAGTGGCCATCTCAACACCCTGGCCCAGGCCCTGGAAAACATTCTGCGCAACGCCATCCGCCATTCTCCGCCCGAGGGCATCGTGCGCCTCGACGGCCGCCGCGATGGGGATGACTGGCTATTGTGGCTGGAAGATCAGGGCGGCGGGATCGACGAGGGCGATCTCGAGCGTATTTTTGCGCCGTTCATCCGTCTGGACGGCGCTCGCCCCGGCGACGGTGGATTCGGGCTGGGGCTGAGCATCGCGCGCAATTCGCTGCGCCTGCAGGGCGGGGATTTGTGGGCCGAAAACACGGGGCAGGGCTTGAGAATGATCATGCGTTTGCCGGCCCGAGGGACGCGACCTTTTTAGGAAGCGCCTCGAGGTCCAGGCGCCGCTGTATCGGGCGAATAACGCGGTCCCACAGGTTTTGCAGCGGCAGGGCGATGGCGTGTTATCCCGGATATCTCCGGTTCGCCTGTGCAGAAATCCTCTGCCTTATTCCATTCAGCGATAACCCCCTCACTTTGCGTGATATGGGCTGGCAACGATTGCCGGTATGATAGGCGACCCCCGCACGTCTGGATCGCGAAAACGCCATGACCCTGCAGTATCCAACCATCGCCGATTGCGTCGGCAACACCCCGCTGGTGCGTCTGCAACGCATGGCCGGGAACACCAGCAACACGTTGCTGCTCAAGCTCGAAGGCAATAACCCGGCCGGTTCCGTGAAGGACCGCCCGGCGCTATCGATGATTACCCGTGCCGAATTGCGCGGGCAGATCCACCCCGGCGATACCCTGATCGAAGCCACCTCCGGCAACACCGGCATCGCCCTGGCCATGGCCGCGGCGATCAAGGGCTATCGCATGATTCTGATCATGCCCGACAACTCCAGCGCCGAGCGCAAGGCCGCCATGACCGCCTATGGCGCCGAACTGATTCTGGTCAGCAAGGAAGAGGGCATGGAAGGCGCCCGCGACTTGGCTGAGCGCATGCAGGCGGAAGGCCGCGGCAAGGTGCTCGACCAGTTCGCCAATGGCGACAACCCGCAGGCGCATTACGTCGGCACCGGCCCGGAAATCTGGCAGCAGACCGGCGGCACCGTCACCCATTTCGTCAGCTCCATGGGCACCACCGGCACCATCATGGGCACCTCGCGTTTCCTCAAGGAACAGAACCCGAACATCCAGATCGTCGGCCTCCAGCCTATGGACGGCGCGTCGATTCCGGGCATTCGCCGCTGGCCGACCGAATACCTGCCGAGCATTTATCAGGCCGACCGTGTCGACCGGATCATGGACATGGGCCAGGCCGAAGCCGAGGACGTCATGCGTCGTCTGGCGCGGGAAGAAGGTATTTTCTGCGGCGTGTCGTCGGGCGGCTCGGTGGCCGGGATGCTCCGGCTGTCCCAGGAAGTCGAGAACGCGGTGATGGTCGCGATTATTTGTGACCGCGGCGACCGTTACCTGTCGACCGGCGTCTACGATGCGCCCAACTGATGGCCAAGCGTGATGCAGGCCTGCGTTTCCAGCCCAGCGGCGGCACCCGGACCACGCAGGTTCCTGCCGGTAAAAAACAACGCCTGACCATCGAGCGGCTGGCCAACGACGGTCGCGGCATCGGTTTCGTCGAAGGTCGCACCTGGTTTGTCATGGGTAGTCTGGCCGGCGAAGAGGTCGAGGCCCGCGTGCTCAATGCCCACGGCAAAGTCGTCGAAGCCCGCACTGAGCGGGTGTTCCAGGCCAGCCCGATACGGCGCCCCGCAGCGTGTCCGCATTTCGGCCGTTGCGGCGGTTGCAGCACCCAGCACATGCCCCACGCCGAACAGCTCGCCCTGAAACAGAGCATGCTCGCCGAGCAATTGAGCCGCATCGCCGGGGTCGAGCCGGAGCAATGGGCCGCGCCGCTGACGGGCGATGAATATGCCTACCGTCGCCGTGCCCGCGTCGCCGTGCGCTGGGACGTCCGCGCCAAACGCCTGGACGTCGGATTCCGCGCCGCGGCAAGTCAGGACATCATCGCCATCGAGCAATGCCCGGTGCTGGTACAGGCCTTGCAACCGATCATGACGGCGCTGGCGCCCATGCTTCGCAGCCTGAGCAAACCTCAGGCGCTGGGGCATGTCGAGCTGTTCAGCGGGTCGGCCAACGCCGTGCTGCTGCGCCACACCGCGCCGCTGCCTGAAAGCGATCTGGCAATCCTCACGGCATTTTGCGAAACCCATGACGCGCAGCTGTGGTTGCACGGCGAAGGCGAGCCGCACCCGGTCGACCCTTCGGCGCAACTGGGCTACCGCCTGGAACCGTGGAATCTGTCCCTGGCCTATCGCCCCGGCGACTTCGTGCAGGTCAACGCTCAGGTCAATACCGCGATGATCGAACAGGCCCTGGACTGGCTCGCTCCCGGCAAGGACGAACGAGTGCTGGACTTGTTCTGCGGGCTTGGTAACTTCGCTCTACCGCTGGCGCAAATGACGCGCGACGTGGTGGCCGTGGAGGGCGTCGACGCCATGGTTCAGCGGGCGACGGCCAATGCCGCCAGCAACGGTTTGAACAACGTGAAGTTTTATCAGGCCGATCTGTCGCAGCCACTGGACAAGGCGGCCTGGGTGGCGGAAGGTTTCGCCGCAGTGCTGCTCGATCCGCCGCGTGACGGTGCGTTCGAAGCAGTGGGCAAGCTCAAGTCACTGGGCGCTCGGCGCGTCCTTTATGTGTCGTGCAACCCGGCTACGCTGGCCCGCGACACCGTTGAATTGATCAAGCAGGGCTACCGTTTAAAACGTGCCGGAATCCTCGATATGTTCCCGCAGACAGCGCATGTCGAGGCGATGGCGTTATTTGAAGCGAGCAAGTGAGGCGGCGGCTCAGGAAATGCCGATGCCTTACACGGAGTCTCGTTTAATCCGACTGGCCCGCGCGTACGCGACCTTGCATGGCCCGCAAGGCGCACGCGCTCAAGAAGGCCGGCGACTGAAGGCGCATTTCATCGCGCCGTAGGGAAGGTAAGCAACATGGTACAGGTGAGACCCCACCAGCCGATCAACACAGACGGCAGTATCAACCTCGACGCGTGGCTGGATCACGTGGTCAGCGTCGACCTCGCAGTGGACCGACAGGCCTTGAAAGAGGCCTGTGAATTTGCCCGGCACGCCGAGCAACAGGACAACGCCGCCAAGAACCTCTGGGCGGAGGGCACGTCGAGTTTTCAGACGGGCCTGGAAATCGCTGAAATCCTGGCCGATCTCAAGCTCGATCAGGATTCACTCGTCGCCGCCGTGATTTACCGCGGCGTGCGCGAAGGCAAAATCTCGCTGCCCGACGTCAACCAGCGCTTCGGCCCCACGGTCGCCAAACTCATCGACGGCGTGCTGCGCATGGCGGCGATCAGCGCCAGTCTCAGCCCGCGCCAGTCCCTGGTGCTCGGCACTCAGGCCCAGGTCGAAAACCTGCGCAAGATGCTGGTGGCCATGGTCGATGACGTGCGCGTGGCGCTGATCAAGCTGGCTGAACGCACCTGCGCCATCCGCGCGGTGAAGAACACCGACGATGAAAAGCGCAATCGCGTGGCCCGGGAAGTCTTCGACATCTACGCGCCACTGGCCCACCGCTTGGGCATCGGTCACATCAAGTGGGAGCTGGAGGACCTGTCCTTCCGCTACCTGGAGCCCGAGCAGTACAAGCAGATCGCCAAGCTGCTGCACGAGCGTCGGCTCGATCGCGAGCGCTTCATCACCGACGTGATGTCGCAGCTGTCGAACGAATTGCTGGCCACCGGCGTCAAGGCCGACATCAGCGGCCGTGCCAAGCACATCTACTCGATCTGGCGAAAAATGCAGCGCAAAGGCCTGGAATTCAGCCAGATCTACGACGTTCGCGCCGTTCGCGTGCTGGTGCCGGAGATGCGTGATTGCTACACCGCGCTCGGCATCGTCCACACCCTGTGGCGGCACATTCCCAAGGAATTCGACGACTACATCGCCAACCCCAAGGAAAACGGCTATCGCTCGCTGCACACGGCGGTGATCGGCCCGGAAGGCAAGGTGCTGGAAGTGCAGATCCGCACCCACGCCATGCACGAAGAGGCCGAACTGGGCGTCTGCGCGCACTGGAAGTACAAGGGCACCGACGTCAAATCCGGTTCCAATCACTACGAAGAGAAAATCTCCTGGCTGCGTCAGGTGCTCGAGTGGCATGAAGAGCTGGGCGACATCGGCGGGCTGGCCGAACAGCTGCGCGTCGACATCGAGCCCGACCGCGTCTACGTGTTCACCCCGGACGGTCACGCCATCGACCTGCCCAAGGGTGCGACGCCGCTGGACTTTGCCTATCGCGTGCACACCGAGATCGGCCACAACTGCCGTGGCGCGAAGATCAACGGCCGCATCGTCCCGCTCAACTACAGCCTGCAGACCGGCGAGCAGGTGGAGATCATCACCAGCAAGCACGGTACGCCGAGCCGCGACTGGCTGAACTCGAACCTGGGTTACATCACCACGTCTCGGGCGCGGGCGAAGATCGTGCACTGGTTCAAGCTGCAGGCGCGCGACCAGAACGTCGCCGCCGGCAAGGTATTGCTGGAGCGTGAACTGGCGCGTCTGGCACTGCCTCAGGTGGACTTCGACAAGCTGGCCGAGAAGGCCAACATGAAGATGGCCGAAGACATGTTCGCGGCCCTTGGTGCTGGCGACCTGCGCATTGCTCAGTTGGTCAATCTGGCCCAGCAGTTGGTCGAACCGGAACGCGGCAACGAGCAACTGGAGCTGATTCCGCGCAAGGCCACGGGTTACAAGCCGGGCAAGCGCGGGGATATTCAGATCCAGGGCGTCGGCAACCTGATGACGCAGATGGCCGGCTGCTGCCAGCCGCTGCCGGGCGATGCGATCGTCGGTTACATCACCCAGGGCCGCGGCGTGAGCATTCACCGTCAGGACTGCGCCTCGGTGCTGCAACTGGGCGGGCGCGAACCCGAGCGGATCATCCAGGTCAGCTGGGGCCCGGTGCCGGTGCTCACCTACCCGGTGGACATCATCATCCGCGCCTACGACCGGTCCGGCCTGCTGCGCGACGTCTCGCAGATCCTGCTCAACGAGCGCATCAACGTGCTGGCGGTCAACACCCGCTCGAACAAGGAAGACAACACCGCGCTGATGTCGCTGACCATCGAGATCCCGGGCCTGGACGCACTGGGCCGACTGCTGGGGCGCATCTCGCAACTGCCGAACATCATCGAAACGCGGCGTAATAGAACGCCGTGATTTTACGGCGGTTGATCGTTCCCACGCTCTGCGTGGGAACGCAGTCCGTGACGCTCGTGGGATGCAGAGCGTCCAGGCGGGCATTCCCACGCAGAGCGTGGGAACGATCAGCTTCAAGCCGTACGCGGATAACTTGAAGCTTGTGGCTTGTCGCTTACCGCTGCGAACGAAGAGAGACCCCCATGTATAGCCTCCAAGACCTGCTCACGCTCATGGCCCGCTTGCGCGATCCGCAGTTCGGTTGCCCGTGGGACGTGAAGCAGAATTACGCGAGCATCGTGCCGCACACCCTTGAAGAAGCCTACGAAGTGGCCGACGCCATCGAGCGTGGCGACTTCGATGACCTGCGCGGTGAGCTCGGCGATCTGCTGTTTCAAGTGGTGTATTACTGCCAGCTGGCGCGGGAAGAAGGGCGCTTCGAGTTCGACGGCGTGGTCGACGGCATCACCCGCAAACTGATTCGCCGTCATCCCCACGTGTTCCCGACCGGCGATCTGTACGCGCCGCTGGAAACACCGCGCCTCAGCGAAGAGCAGGTCAAGCATCGCTGGGAACAGATCAAGGCCGAGGAGCGTGCCGAAAAGGCCAGTGCCCCCGAGCAGCTTTCCCTGCTCGACGACGTGCCGGGTGTACTCCCGGCATTGTCGCGGGCAGCGAAGTTGCAGAAGCGCGCCGCCCAGGTCGGGTTCGATTGGCCGGACACATTGCCGGTGGTCGATAACGTGCGCGAGGAACTCTACGAAGTCCTCGAAGCCATGGCCGACAACGACAGCGCGGCCATCACCGAAGAGGTCGGCGATCTGCTGTTTGCCGCCGTCAATCTGGCCCGGCACCTCAAGGTCGATCCGGAAAATGCCCTGCGCGCCGCCAACGCAAAATTCGAGCGGCGCTTTAGATTTATCGAACAGGCCTTGCGCGACACCCGGCGCCCCATCGAAGATTGCAGCCTCGAAGAGATGGATGCGCTCTGGGGCGAAGCCAAGCGTCAGGAAAAGATCACGCCCAACTGCGGTTGAGTTGACTATTTAGAGAGAGATGACAGATGGCGGGTATTTCCCTTCGTGACCAGTTGCTGAAAGCCGGCCTGGTCAATGAAAAACAGGCGAAGCAGGCCAGCAAGAACAAGCAGAAGGAACAGCGTCTGGTGCACAAGGGCCAGGCAGTGGCGGACGACACCAGCCAGCGCGCGGCTCAGGAAGCGATGGCCGAGAAAGCCAAACGCGACCAGGAGTTGAATCGTCAGCAGCAGGAAAAGATCGAGCAGAAAGCCCGTGCCGCCCAGGTCAAGCAGTTGATCGAAGCCACGCGCCTGCCGAAGCTGACCACCGAGGATTACTACAACTTCGTCGACGACAAGAAGGTCAAGCGCCTGTCGGTCAACGCCCTGATGCGCAGCAAGCTGAGCAGCGGCGCGCTGGCCATCGTGCACCACGGCGGCACCTACGAGGTGATCCCCCGCGAAGCCGCCCTCAAGGTGCAGGAGCGCGACCCGCGCCGCATCGTCATGCTCAGCGCCCCAACCGAGGAGCCGGAAGGCGACGATCCGTACGCCGCGTACAAGATCCCGGATGATCTGATGTGGTAAGCGTCTGTCGCGCACTCCGCTAAAACAACAAAACCCGCCAACAGGCGGGTTTTGTTTTGCTGCGATTCCGAAATTACGAGTGACTGGCCTGTAGCTTGGCTTCTTGCTCGGCAAGCTCTGCTGCGTAACGCTGTGCGTCCGATTCGTGATGAAACATCCCTACCAGCTGGTCTTGTTGGCGTACATCCCAGATCTGGATGCCATCGGCGATGGTCTCGTGGGAGATATGGGCGTCGTCGCGTTCAGTAACAGTTACGGTCATAGTGCAAGCTCCTGACTCTTGGATATCTGCGGCAGGACGTCGCAGGCCTTCTTTATAGTTTTTGATAGCCGGCTAAGTAAATGTGCACATCTGGCAACAGTTATTTACCGAATTCGTAACAGTGCGCTAAACGCTTGTATTCGAAGGGTGTGTGGCGTTTTGTCACACCCGGTTGAAGGCCATGAAGAATCTTTCATGTAGGCCTGACTCACTTTCC
This sequence comes from Pseudomonas sp. HP_12, assembly GCF_055283955.1. Lineage (NCBI taxonomy): Bacteria > Pseudomonadati > Pseudomonadota > Gammaproteobacteria > Pseudomonadales > Pseudomonadaceae > Pseudomonas > Pseudomonas sp. HP_12. The sequence goes on along the minus strand of NZ_JBTOQG010000012.1, from coordinate 347,947 downwards.
GACGCCAAAAAAAACCCCGCCATGAAGGCGGGGTTTTTCGTATGACGCTCGATGTCAGGCGTGCATTAGCTGCCTTTGACTGACTTACCGTTCACCGTGCCGTCCTGCAGCATGATGTTGTATTCCTTGCCGTCGGTTTCGACCTGTTGCAGGCGAACCAGCAGGTAGTCGTAGTCCTTGGCGAACCACATCACGGTGATGCGCTTGTTCTGCGTTGGATCACGCACGCGCTCGACCTTGATGGCGTCAACCGAGCCGACCTTGGTGTCGACCTTTTCAGTGCCCAGCACGCGGAAGTCATAGGTGTCGATTTCGTCACCGTCGACGACCTGATACGACATGCTCTTTTTGCCCGCCGCCACGTCATGCTGCAGCGCGAGCTGGTAGGTGGACTTGTCGAGGATGCCGGCATTCAGCGGGATTTTCACCGCGTTGCCACGGTCCGAACCGGTGATGAATTTGGTGGGCCAGTCGAACACCAGATCGACCGTCTTGCTCTTACCCAGTCCGCCACGTTCGAAGTGGTAGGTCTGTGGCAGCAGTTGATCCTTGTCGACCTTGAGGGTACTGACTTCGGTCAGGCTGGCGATCATCATCGACGCCTTGAAACTCAGGGTCCAGGTGCCGTTGGCGTTCTTCTCGAGGCTGCGGCTGGCGCTGCCACCGCTCATGGGCAGCTGTTTCCAGTCAGCGGTGTAGCTGGCGGAGAAAGGTTGAAGGTCTGCCGCGTTGACTGCGGGAAGTGCAAAAAGGGCGAAAGCGAAGAGCAAAGCGCGACGCATAATATCTCCTAAGGTCGGATCAAGTGGCCGCTGGGCCCTAAGGGCTGGCCGTCCAGTGAGGCGCCATGTTCGTCGAGGGTCAAACGTCCTTCGGCGAACCAGCGAATGGCCAGGGGATAAATCAGGTGTTCCTGGGCGTGAACCCTCTGTGCCAGCGTGGCGGGCGTGTCGTGCAACTCTACAGAAACAACTGCCTGTACGACCAGAGGCCCCCCATCGAGTTCCTCCGTGACAAAGTGCACGCTGCAGCCATGCTCGGCATCGCCGGCGTCGAGCACCCGTTGATGGGTGTGCAGGCCTTTATACAGCGGAAGCAGGGAAGGGTGGATATTCAGCAGGCGCCCGTGATAGTGCCGGACGAACCCGGGCGTGAGAATGCGCATGAAGCCGGCGAGCACCACCAGCGACGGCTGAAACGAATCAATGGCCTCGATCAGCGCCCCATCGAAGGCCTCGCGACCTTCGTAGCCGGTGTGATCGAGCACCAGGGTGTCGATCCCTGCGCGGGCGGCCCGCTCGAGCCCAAACGCATCGGCGCGGTTGGAGATCACCGCGCGGATGCGGGCAGGGCTCGCGCTGTCCTGAAAGCTGTCAATCATCGCCTGCAGGTTACCGCCAGTGCCGGACAGCAGCACCACCACATCACAGGATTGGGGCACGTCAGGCATTAATGAGCCTTGACGTTCTTCAGCTCGACTTGCGCAGCGCCTTCGGCAGCCGTGCCGATCTGGCCGATCACCCAAGGCTGCTCGCCGGCTTCACGCAGGGCGTTCAGCGAGACTTCAACGTGTTCCTGGGCGACGCAGATGACCATGCCGACGCCGCAGTTCAGCACGCGGTGCATCTCGTGCTCATCCACGTTGCCTTTTTCCTGCAGCCAGTCGAAGACTGCCGGACGGGTCCAGCTCGCCACGTCGACGATGGCCTGTGCGCCTTCGGGCAGCACGCGCGGAATGTTGTCCAGCAGGCCGCCGCCGGTGATGTGGGCCATGGCTTTTACCGCGCCGGTGTCTTTGATCAGCTTGAGCAGCTGCTTGACGTAAATGCGGGTCGGTGCCATCAGCAGTTCGGTCAGCGGCTTGCCGTCGAGCTGGATGTTTTCGATATCGGCACCTGCCACTTCGATGATCTTGCGGATCAGCGAGTAGCCGTTGGAGTGCGGGCCGGAAGACGGCAGGGCGATCAGCGCGTCACCGGCGGCAACCTTGGAGCCGTCGATGATCTCTGCTTTTTCCACGACGCCGACGCAGAAGCCGGCCAGGTCGTAGTCTTCGCCTTCGTACATGCCGGGCATTTCAGCGGTTTCGCCGCCGACCAGGGAGCAGCCCGCCAGCTCGCAGCCCGCGCCGATGCCAGTCACCACTTGAGCCGCGGTGTCGACGTTCAGTTTGCCGGTGGCGTAGTAGTCGAGGAAGAACAGCGGCTCAGCGCCGCAGACCACCAGATCGTTGACGCACATGGCGACCAGGTCGATGCCGATGGTGTCGTGTTTGTTCAGGTTCAGTGCCAGACGCAGCTTGGTGCCGACACCGTCGGTGCCGCTGACCAGAACAGGCTGCTTGTAGCCAGCCGGGATTTCGCACAGAGCGCCGAAGCCCCCGAGGCCGCCCATCACTTCCGGGCGCTTGGTGCGCTTGGCGACGCTCTTGATGCGTTCGACCAGCGCTTCACCGGCGTCGATGTCAACACCGGCGTCTTTGTAGCTCAGGGAGGGTTGCTTGCTCATGATCCAGGCCTTTAGGGGGGGGATTCGGGGTAACGACCGAGTGGCAACGACGCGGGGCCTTGTCATCGCCGGTCTGCGAAGGCGCGCGATTTTATCAGGGTTGGGCGCAAGCGGCCATCCTTGGGCCGACGGGCAGGACTGTCGTGAAGAAAAAATAACCCGGTTTATCCCGCCGCACCCGTTCGTCGCTGGCGGGATCCGGTGTAACGTTGGCGCCTGAGTGAGCGATTCGGGCGCGTCTGCGGTCAGAGTCGGGTCACTTGTGTTCATGCAGCTATTTATAGCGTTGCCTTTTTACCCAGCGGGAATCCTTCATGCGTCCACCTTCCTTCATGCGCCTAAAAAACTGCCTGTTCGTGGGTTGCCTCTCATTGATGAGTCTGCCGGCGTTCGCCGAGACGGTGAACAATCTCTATCAGGTGCGCGAGCCCGTCAGCGGCCAGACCCCGGACGAAAAAAACCGCGCCACCCAGGCCGCGCTGGAAACCCTGGTCATCCGCCTGACCGGAGACCCAAAGGCCGTGCAGAACGGCGGCCTTGCCGAGGTGCGCAAGGACCCTCAGCAAATCATCAGCCAGTACGGCTACGACGCCGGCCCGCCCGAAACCCTGCAGGTCGATTTCGACCCGGGGAGCACCGAACGCGTGATGCGTCAGGCGGGACTGTCGTTGTGGGGCACCAACCGTCCGGTGATCATGGCCTGGTGGCTGAACGACGCCACTGACGGCGCCAACCTGGTCGGCGACGGCCAAGCCTCTGCCGAGCCTCTTCGCCGCGCCGCTCAGCATCGCGGTCTGCCGTTACGTCTGCCGCTGGCAGACCTTGGCGAGCAGGGCATCGGCAACGCCAAGACCCTCGACGGCAACAACGTCGGCCCGCTCAAGGAGGCTTCCGAGCGTTACGGCTCGGACGCGATTCTGGCGGTTCACGCGCAGGAAAACGGCGGCCAGTGGCAGGGCAAATGGCACCTGTGGCTGGGGGACAAGATGGAGCAGGGCAGTGCCAGCGGCGCGAGCTCGGCGGAACTGGCGGACGCGGTACTGTTGGCAGTAAGCCAGCGTCTGGCGCCGCGCTTCGTGGTCAAGCCGGGTGCCTCGACGGGCATGGTGCTGGATGTGCAGGGCATGAATCTTGAGCGTTACGCGCAGCTGTTGCGCCTGCTCGAACCGTTCGGCGGCCGCCTGAAATCAGCCGACGGTGATCGCATCGCGTTCGACGTCAGTGGCAGCCCCGATCAATTGCGTTCTCAACTGGCGCTGGCGAAACTGCAGGAAGTGCCGGCCGGTGAAATCGCCAGCGCGCCGGTCAACGCCGCGCCCGTTGCTGCGGACGGCACGCCGGTAGCACCGCAGCCGCCTGCTGTTTCGGACAGCGCATTGCACTTCCGTTGGTGAACAGGTTCATAACGACGTTGCTCGAAGCACATCATCCTGGGGAAAGAGGCAGTAATGACTGATACGCGTCGTTGGTTCTGGCTGGGCGGGGTTATCCTGGTCTGTTTGTTCGTCTGGCTGCTGCATTCGATTCTGACGCCGTTCCTCGTGGCGCTGCTGCTGGCGTACATGGGCGATCCGCTGGCAGACCGGCTGGAAAAACTGAAGCTGTCCCGCACCATGAGTGTGGTGACCGTGTTTCTGTTGTTCACCCTGATTTTCATGGGCCTGCTGCTGGTGCTGGTGCCGATGCTGGCCAAGCAGCTTTATCGTCTGTACGAATTGGCACCGCAGATTCTCGACTGGCTGCAACACACCGCCATGCCGTGGGCGCAGGCCAAGTTGGGGCTGGCAGACGGCTTCTGGAAGTTCGACAAGGTCAAGGCGGCGATCTCGGAGCACATGGGCCAGACCGGCGACATCGTTGGCATCGTCTTGTCCCAGGCCACGACCTCGACCCTGGCGCTGATCGGCTGGCTGACCAACCTGGTGCTGATCCCGGTGGTCTGCTTCTATCTGTTGCGTGACTGGGACGTGATGATGGCGAAGGTGCGCAGCCTGCTGCCCCGTCACCGCGAGAAGAAGATCGTCGCGCTGGCGGACGAGTGCCATGAGGTATTGGGTGCGTTCATTCGCGGCCAGTTGCTGGTGATGGTCGCGCTGGGCGTGATTTACGCCGCCGGCCTGATGCTGGTCGGGCTGGAGCTGGGGCTGTTGATCGGTGTCATTGCCGGCCTGGCGGCCATCGTGCCGTACATGGGTTTTGTGATCGGCATCGGCTCGGCGATTCTGGCGGGTTTCTTCCAGTTCGGCGGCGACCTGTATCCGATGCTGGGCATCGTCGCGGTGTTCATGGTCGGTCAGGCACTGGAAGGCATGGTGCTGACCCCGTTGCTGGTGGGTGACCGCATCGGTCTGCACCCGGTTGCGGTGATCTTCGCGATCCTGGCGGGCGGCGAGCTGTTCGGCTTCACCGGCATCCTGCTGGCCCTGCCGGTGGCGGCGGTGATCATGGTCCTGGTGCGCCATGTTCATGACCTGTACAAGGATTCGGACATCTACGGCGGTCTGGACGACCCGGATCTCTGATTCCCGCGAATCAGGATGCGTACCGGCGCGCGGTGCTCACCGCGCGCCTCCTTTCTCGGCGGGTTTTGCCCGTATTCCCCAGTGATACCAGTGACATACGCAAGCCTTTGATTTTGCTGGCGGTCTGCCGCATTGTGCGGCCAGCCCTGCGGGTATAGACTTTGCGCACTTTTCACAGAGGCCCCTTGGCGGTTCGTCACGAACCGTTCAGCCAGCATGAAACCAGTTCAGCTGCCCCTGAGTGTGCGTCTGCGTGATGACGCCACCTTCATCAATTACTATCCAGGCGCCAATGCCGCTGCACTCGGCTATGTCGAGCGGCTGTGCGAAGCCGAGGCCGGCTGGACGGAAAGCCTCATCTATCTGTGGGGCAAGAACGGGGTAGGGCGTACGCATCTGTTACAGGCCGCCTGCCTGCGATTCGAACAGATGGGCGAGCCAGCGGTTTACCTGCCGATGGCCGAACTTCTCGATCAAGGCATCGGCCTGTTCGATCATCTGGAGCAGTACGAACTGGTGTGCCTCGATGACTTGCAGGCGGTGGTGGGCAAGCCTGAATGGGAAGAGGCCTTGTTCCACCTGTTCAACCGGCTGCGCGACAGTGGCCGACGCTTGCTCATCGCCGCTTCATGCTCGCCCCGAGAGCTGCCGGTCAAGCTGGCGGACCTGAAATCACGGCTGACCATGGCGCTGGTGTTCCAGATGCGCCTGTTGTCCGACGAAGAAAAACTCCGCGCCCTGCAATTGCGCGCGTCCCGCCGGGGGCTGCACCTTACCGACGAAGTGGGGCATTTCATCCTCACCCGCGGCAAGCGCAGCATGAGTGCGCTGTTCGACCTGCTTGAACAGCTCGATCAAGCCTCACTGCAGGCCCAGCGCAAGCTGACCATTCCGTTCCTGAAAGAAACCCTCGGTTGGTAAGCGCGTCCGTGGTCGATCAGGCTTTGGTCCTGCAAACTGCGGCGGCCCTGCGTCATGCCACACGCATCCTGATCATCACCGGTGCTGGCCTTTCGGCGGATTCGGGTTTGCCGACCTATCGCGGTGTCGGTGGTCTGTACAACGGCGAGACCGACGACGGCCTGCCGATCGAAATGGCGTTGTCCGGCCCGATACTGCGTCGTGATCCGGCGCTGTGCTGGAAATACATTGCACAATTGGGCAGCGCTTGCCTGGGCGGACGTCCCAATGCGGCGCACTATGCCATCGCCGAATTGCAGCGGCGCAAGCCGGAATGCTGGGTGTTGACGCAAAACGTCGACGGCTATCATCGCGCTGCGGGCAGTCCGCCAGAACGGCTGATCGAAATTCATGGCCAGTTGGCGCCGCTCTACTGTCAATCTTGTGGCGCCGAGGATCTGCAGTTGAGCGAGCACCTCAACCGGCCACTGCCACCGCTGTGCGCCCGCTGTACTGGCGTTTTGAGGCCATCGGTGGTGTTGTTTGAGGAGATGTTGCCAGAGTTGGCACTGAACGTGCTTCAGGAAGAGATGGCAAAAGGCTTTGACGCTGTGCTCAGCACCGGAACCACCGCCAGCTTCCCGTACATTCATGAGCCTATGCTGCGCGCTCGGGTGACGGGAGGCTTTACTGCCGAGATAAACCCTTCGCCGACCGATCATTCCGCGCACATGGATGCGTTTCTGAGGTGTAGAGCCTTAGAAGTGATGGACGACATCGTAAGTCACATTTGTTTCGATTGAATTTGCAAATGGGTACGATTGAAGGCATAGTCTCGGCTTCTTTACACTTCAGCCACGGTCGTGCACATGCTAAACCGCTTCGCACCCCTCGTGCCTCTCGCACTCGTAACGCTGTTGTTCGGCTGTGCGGCCCAGATGCCGACGTCGCAACAACAGTCGCAAAGCCCCCAGTTCCGGGACTCTGCCACCGCTCAATCCGCCAGCAAGCGTGCCGATTACGCGTCCTCCGTACTGGATGACGAAGTCGCCACCGAAGACGAGCTCGCTCAATTTGCCGACAACAAGCCGTACCGCCTGCCGGTTCTGGCTGACAGCATTCTCGAGCGCGGCAAATCCCTGATAGGCACTCGCTATCGCTTCGGCGGCACATCGACCACCTCCGGTTTCGACTGCAGCGGTTTCATCGGTTATCTCTTCCGCGAAGAGGCGGGCATGAGCCTGCCGCGTTCCTCCCGCGAAATGATCAACATCGATGCCCCTCTCGTTAAACGCAATGACCTCAAGCCAGGCGACCTGCTGTTCTTCAGCACTGCCGGCCGTGGTCGTGTCAGCCATGCGGGCATCTACCTGGGCGATGATCAATTCATTCACTCCAGCAGCCGCCGCAGCGGTGGTGTCCGCGTCGACAGCCTCGACGATGCCTACTGGGCCAAGACGTTCATCGAAGCCAAACGCGCGCTGGCGATGGCACCCTCAACGGTACCTGCAACCACCACCGCGATGAGCTCGACTACACTCAAGCGCCAAACCCGTTAATTCCGGGCGCGCAAAGGGCCAACCCCTCTTGCGCGCGACCCCGGCCCTCGGCAAAGTAAGCTGCATCCCGCACAGGTTGTCGTGTTTATGTCGTTAACGGTTCGCCTGATCGTCGCCTCTCTGGCTGTGCTGCTGGCCGCATGTTCCAGCACTCCACCGCCTGCTCCACGCAAGGTCGTCTACCGGCCTGTAGTTTCCGCTCCTCCCCAGTTTTCTTCACCGCTCGCCGACGACGTTTTGTTGCGCGCGATCGGCCTCGTTGGCACGCCTTATCGCTGGGGCGGCAACACGCCTGATTCGGGTTTCGATTGCAGCGGCCTGATCGGCTATGTCTACCACGACGCCGCCGGTATCACCCTGCCGCGATCCACGCGGGAAATGATCACCCTGCGTGGCCCGGACATCGACCGCAGCCAGTTGCAGACCGGTGATCTGGTGTTCTTTGCCACGGGTGGCGGCTCCCACGTCAGCCATGCCGGCATCTACGTCGGGGAAGGGCGATTCGTTCACGCACCGGCCACCGGCGGCACCGTCAAACTCGACAGCCTGGACAAGCCTTATTGGCAAAAGGCCTGGCTGAATGCCAAGCGCGTTATCCAGCCGTCGAACTTGGCCAGGCAATAGTCGTTTTTGAGGCAACGTGTTCATGGGCTGTTGCTGCAGGAACACCTGTGCATTCCAGGGTGAAATCCCGTAAACCCGTGGGCGCTCTGTCCACGGTTCGATTGACGCTCCCCAGTCAACCCTCTAACCTTCGCGCCATGTTTCAGGTGCCCGGGACCTTGTTGGTCCACAGGGTGAAACAGGGAAGCCGGTGCGATTGCTCGTGCGATCAATTCCGGCGCTGCCTCCGCAACGGTAAATGAGTCTGGGCCACGCACAATGCCACTGTGTTCGCTGAACATGGGAAGGCGCCTGGCCTGCCACGGTTGTGGCAACTCATGAGTCCGGAGACCGGCCTGATCCATCGAACAGCATCACGGAGGGCGATGCTCTGCTGCAGGCCGGGCCATGTCCGGTGCCTGCTGACAGTCCTTGCTCGTGCCCTCCGTTTGCCACACCTGCCCTCAAGCGGAGAGCTGAGATGAGCGAATCCCCCGAACGTGACGAACGCCACCTGGCGCGCATGCTGCGCAAAAAGGCGGTGATGGACGAGCGCATTTCCAGCGCGCCAAATGAATGCGGACTGCTGCTGGTATTGACCGGCAACGGTAAAGGCAAAAGCAGCTCGGCCTTCGGCATGCTCGCCCGCGCCATGGGCCACGGCATGCAGTGCGGCGTCGTGCAGTTCATCAAGGGCCGCCACAGCACAGGCGAAGAGCTGTTCTTCCGCCGCTTTCCCGAACAAGTGCGTTACCACGTGATGGGCGAGGGCTTCACCTGGGAAACCCAGGACCGCCAGCGCGACATCGCCGCCGCCGAAGCCGCCTGGGCCGTGACCCGGGAAATGCTCAAGGACGCCTCTATCGGCATGGTCGTGCTCGATGAGCTGAACATTGCCCTCAAGCACGGCTATCTGGACCTGGAGCAGGTGCTGAGCGATTTGCAGGCGCGCCCGCCGATGCAGCACGTGATCGTCACCGGTCGCGGGGCGAAGCAGGAACTGATCGACCTCTCCGACACCGTTTCCGACATCGGCGTGGTCAAGCATGCCTTTCAAGCCGGCATCAAGGCGCAGAAAGGCATCGAACTGTGAGTGAGCGCCAGCTCCGGCACTGCCCGGCAGTATTGATCGCTGCGCCCGCGTCCGGCCAGGGCAAAACCACCGTCACCGCCGCACTCGCCCGTCTGCATCGCAATCAGGGGCGCAAGGTGCGCGTGTTCAAATGCGGACCGGACTTTCTCGACCCGATGATTCTCGAACGCGCCAGCGGCCATCCGGTGTACCAACTGGACATGTGGATGATCGGCGAGGACGAAAGTCGGCGCCTGTTGTGGGAAGCCGCCGCCGACGCCGACCTGATCCTCATCGAAGGCGTCATGGGCTTGTTCGACGGTACGCCCTCCAGCGCAGACCTGGCCCGGCGTTTCGGCGTTCCGGTCCTGGGGGTGATCGACGGCACGGCCATGGCCCAGACCTTTGGCGCCCTGGCGCTTGGGCTGGCGCGCTATCAGCCGGATCTGCCGTTTGCCGGCGTGCTGGCCAATCGCGTCGGCACAGTGCGCCACGCGCAGTTGCTCGAAGGCAGCCTGACCGAAGGCCTGCGCTGGTACGGCGCGTTGTCCCGTGAAACCGGCATTGAGCTGCCCAGCCGGCACCTCGGCCTGGTGCAGGCCAGCGAATTGAATGACCTGGACATGCGCCTTGACGCTGCGGCCACCGCGCTGGCCAGCACCTGCGACGCCACGTTGCCGCCGTCCGTGACCTTTACCGCGCCGGAATTCGTGCCGGCCGAACCGCTACTGGCCGGCGTGAAAATCGCCATCGCCCACGACGAGGCGTTCGCGTTTTTCTACGGCGCCAGCCTCGACCTGTTGCGGGAGATGGGCGCCGAACTGTCGTTCTTTTCGCCGATCCGCGACCGCGAATTACCCGACGCCGACAGCCTGTATCTGCCGGGCGGTTACCCGGAACTGCATCACACGGCGCTGGCGGAAAACCACAGCATGCTGGCCGCGATTCGCGCGCACCACGCCGCCGGCAAACCCTTGCTCGCCGAATGCGGCGGGATGTTGTATTTACTCGATGCCCTGACCGATGTCGACGGCCAGCGCGCCGAAGGGGTGGGCTTGCTCAAGGGGGAAGCCGTGATGCAAAAGCGTCTGGCCGCCCTGGCCCTGCAATCGGTCGAACTGCCGGAAGGCATCCTGCGTGGCCACACCTATCACCACTCCCTGACCAGCACCGAGCTGACCCCCATCGCCCGCGGCCTCAGCCCCAATGGCGGGCGCGGCGCCGAAGCGGTGTACCGCGAAGGGCGCATGACCGCGTCATACGTGCACTTTTACTTTCCCTCGAATCCCCAGGCGATGGCGGCGCTGTTTTTGCCATGAGCCCATCTAATTCAACCGCCGCATTCTGTGAGAGCGAGCTTGCTCGTGAAGTGGGCGCGTCCGATCCCACTCCTTGTCTGAAAAACCGCTTTCGCGAGCAAGCTCACTCCTACAAGGGGCGCATCGCGGGTGATTGCTGTGTTTCACGCGCGGGACAGGCGAGCCATGACTGAACACACCTTCACCGACCCCGAACGCGCCGCCGTTTACCGCGCCATCGCCGAGCGTCGCGACATGCGTCACTTCTGCGGGGGCACAGTCGCGCCCGAGTTGCTGGCCCGTCTGCTCGAAGCCGCCCACCACGCGCCGAGCGTTGGCCTGATGCAGCCGTGGCGGTTCCTGCGCATCACCGACCCGACGCTGCGCGCGCAGATTCAGGCGCAGGTGGAAGAAGAACGCATCCGCACCGCCGAAGCCCTGGGCGAGCGGTCCGACGATTTCATGAAGCTGAAGGTCGAGGGCATCAGCGACTGCGCCGAGGTATTGGTCGCCGCGTTGATGGACGACCGCGACAAACACATCTTCGGGCGTCGCACCCTGCCGGAAATGGACATGGCGTCGTTGTCGTGCGCGATCCAGAACCTCTGGCTGGCGGCCCGTGCCGAGGGTCTAGGCATGGGCTGGGTGTCGCTGTTCGATCCCCAGGCCCTGGCTGATCTGCTGAAGATGCCAACCGGTTCAAAACCCCTGGCGATCCTGTGCCTGGGCCCGGTCAAGGCATTTTACCCGGCGCCGATGCTGGTGCTGGAGGGCTGGGCGCAGCCGCGCGCGTTGCAAGAGTTGGTCTACGAGAACACATGGGGAGTGATTGAATGAGTGTGGCGTTATTGAGCGTCGCCGGGGTCGCGCTGGACGCGTTGCTCGGCGAGCCAAAACGGAACCACCCGCTGGTGGCGTTCGGCCGTTTTGCCGAGCGCATCGAACAGCGCCTGAATGCTGCCGGCCGGGGCTGGCGCAGCCATGGCGTGACGGCGTGGTTCATCGCCGTCATTCCGCTGACCCTGATCGCCACGTTGCTCAGTTGGCTACCGTTGATTGGCTGGCTGGTGGACGTGCTGGCGCTGTACTGCGCGTTGGGTCTTCGCAGTCTGGGCGAGCACGTCGAGCCGGTCGCCCAGGCGCTGCGCAGCGACGATCTGCCCGAAGCGCGTCGGCGCGTCGGCTATCTGGTCAGTCGCCAGACCTCCGAGCTGGACAGCACCGAAGTGGCCCGTGCCGCCACGGAATCGGTGCTGGAAAACGGCAGCGACGCGGTGTTCGCGGCGATTTTCTGGTTCGTCGTGCTGGGCGCGCCGGGCGTTGTGCTCTATCGGCTGAGCAACACCCTCGACGCCATGTGGGGCTATCGCAACGAGCGCTTCGAACGCTTCGGCTGGGCGGCGGCGAAAATCGACGACCTGCTCAACTACATTCCGGCACGCTTGGTGGCATTAACCTACGCGCTGCTGGGCAACACCCGACTGGCCCTGCGCTGCTGGCGCACCCAGGCCCCGAAGTGGGACAGCCCCAATGCAGGCCCGGTGATGGCCGCCGGCGCCGGTGCGCTGGGCGTCGAGCTGGGTGGCGCGGCGATTTATCACGGCGAGCTGCATGAGCGCGCGACCCTGGGCGAAGGCGTGCCTGCGGACGCCGACTCCATCGATCGCGGCTGGCAACTGGTGCAGCGCGGCGTGTGGCTGTGGTTGCTGATTTTGTGTCTGGGGACAGAATTCTATGCTTGAACACGGCGGCCGATTGCGTGGCGCAGTCCTGAAATACGGCATTGATGAGGCGGACTGGCTGGACCTGTCCAGCGGGATTTCGCCGTGGTCGTGGTCAATCCCGGCGATTCCTGAAGCGGCCTGGGCGCGCCTGCCGGAAACCGATGACGGTCTGGAAGCCGCCGCCCGCCGCTACTACGGCGCCACGGACGTGCTGCCGGTGGCCGGTTCCCAAGCGGCGATTCAGGCGCTGCCGCGTCTGCGTCAGGCGGGCAAGGTCGGCGTGCTGTCGCCGTGCTACGCCGAGCACGCCGAGGCCTGGCGCAACACCGGTTTTCTGGTGCGCGAAGTGCTTGAGCACGAAGTGGAGCGGTTCATCGACACCCTTGATGTGCTCGTCGTGGTCAACCCGAACAACCCCACCGGCCTGAGCCTCACGCCCGAACGCCTGCTGGAATGGCACACGCGGCTGGCCCAGCGTGGTGGTTGGCTGGTGGTCGACGAAGCGTTCATGGACAACACGCCGGAGTTGAGCCTGGCGGCTTACACCCAGCGTTCGGGGCTCATCGTATTGCGCTCGTTCGGCAAGTTCTTCGGGCTGGCCGGTGTGCGCCTGGGTTTTGTGCTGGCGGAGCCGCGCTTTCTCAAAGTCATGGCGCGGCAGATCGGCCCCTGGTCAGTCAGCGGGCCAACCCGCATCATCGGTCAGGCCTGTCTCAACGACGTGGCCGGGCATCAACGCCAGCGCCAGCGCACCGAGCAGGCCAGTCAGCGTCTGGTTGATGTGCTCAGCCGCCACGGCTTCGCGCCCAAGGGCGGCTGCGCGCTGTTTCAGTGGCTGATCACGCCGCTGGCGGAAGAACTGTATGAGTTCTGCGCACACCGGGGCATCCTTCTGCGGCTTTTTATTAACAACAGCAACAACAACAGCAGCCTGCGTTTCGGCCTGCCCCGCGAGGACGCCGACTGGCAGCGTCTGGAACAGGCACTGAGTGAGTTCTCCCGGGAGCGCCCATGAACATCGGCAAAACCCTGATGGTGCAGGGCACCACGTCCGATGCCGGTAAAAGCACGCTGGTGACGGCGCTGTGCCGCTGGCTGACCCGACAGGGCGTGCGCACCGTGCCGTTCAAGCCACAGAACATGGCGCTCAACAGCGCAGTGACCGCGGACGGCGGCGAGATCGGCCGCGCCCAGGCCGTGCAAGCCCAGGCCTGCGGCCTCGAACCCCACACCGACATGAACCCGGTGCTGCTCAAACCCAACAGCGACACGGGCGCGCAAGTGATCATTCACGGGCGCGCCGTCACCACCATGAACGCCGTCGCCTACCACGACTACAAAGCCATCGCGATGCAGGCCGTACTCGCTTCCCATCGCCGCCTCAGCGAGGGCTGGCCGGTGGTCATGGTCGAAGGCGCCGGGTCGCCGGCCGAGATCAACCTGCGCGCCGGCGACATCGCCAACATGGGCTTTGCCGAAGCGGTGGATTGCCCGGTGCTGCTGGTGGCGGACATCAATCGCGGCGGGGTGTTTGCCCATCTGGTCGGCACGCTGGAATTGCTGTCGCCCAGCGAACAGGCGCGGGTCAGAGGTTTCATCATCAATCGTTTTCGCGGCGACATCGCGCTGCTTCAGCCCGGCCTCGACTGGCTCGAACAGCGCACCGGCAAACCGGTGGTGGGCGTGCTGCCCTACGTGATGGACCTGCATCTGGAGGCTGAAGACGGTCTTGATCAGCGCCAGACCGACAAGGCCGAGCAGGTGCTCAATGTCATCGTGCCGGTCCTGCCGCGCATCAGTAACCACACCGACTTCGACCCGCTGCGCCTGCACCCCCAGGTCAATCTGCAATTCGTCGGCCCTGGGCAGGCGATTCCCGGCGCTGACCTGATCATCCTGCCCGGCTCGAAAAGCGTGCGCAGCGATCTCGCCTATCTGCGCGCCAACGGTTGGGACACCGCCATTAGCCGCCACCTGCGTTACGGCGGCAAAGTGCTGGGCATCTGCGGTGGCCTGCAAATGCTGGGCGAAGAGTTGCACGACCCGCACGGACTGGAAGGCGCGGCGGGTTCAAGCCCGGGCCTGGGGCTGCTGGCCTTGAGCACGGTGCTGGAAGAAGAGAAACAGCTGCGCAATGTGAGCGGGCGGCTGACCCTCGAAGACGCCGACGTCAGCGGCTACGAGATTCATGCCGGCGTGACCACCGGCGCGGCGCTGGAGCGTCCGTTGGTCCAGCTGGCCGACGGTCGCTGCGATGGCGCGTGCAGTCCTGACGGCCAAGTGCTCGGCACGTACCTGCACGGGCTGTTCGAGAATCCTGCGTCGAGCAGCGCGTTGCTGCGATGGGCCGGGTTAGAGAATGTGCAGTCGGTGGATTACCACGCCCTGCGCGAGCGCGACATCGAGCGCCTGGCCGATCTGGTGGAAACCCACCTGGACGGCACATTACTGCGTGAACTCTGCGGCCTGGAGCAACCCTGATGCTGCAATTGATCCTCGGCGGCGCACGATCCGGCAAAAGTCGGCTGGCTGAAAACCTCGCCAGCGACAGCGGCCTCGACGTCATCTACATCGCCACCAGCCAGCCTCTGGACGGCGAAATGAACCAGCGCGTCGCCGTGCACCGCGAGCGTCGTCCGGCGGAGTGGGGGCTAGTCGAAGAACCTGTCGAACTGGCCCGCGTCCTCCGGGAAAACGCCGGGGAGGGCGGCTGCCTGCTGGTGGATTGCCTGACCCTGTGGCTGACCAATCTGCTCATGCTGGACGATCCGCAGCGGCTGGTTCAAGAGCGCGAAGCCTTGCTCGATGGTCTGGCGGAACTGCCGGGCGAAATCATTTTTGTCAGCAACGAAACCGGGCTGGGCGTCGTGCCCCTCGGTGAGCTGACCCGTCGTTATGTCGATGAAGCCGGCTGGCTGCATCAGGCGCTGGCCGAACGTTGCCAGCGCGTGGTGTTCACTGTCGCCGGACTGCCCATGATCCTGAAAGGACCCGCACTATGAGTAACGCCTGGTGGCTCGCGCCTGCCCGAGAAGTCGATCACGCCAGCCGCGAAGAAGCGTTGGCCCGTCAGCAGCAACTGACCAAACCGACCGGTTCTTTGGGTCGTCTGGAAGACGTGGCGGTGCAACTGGCCGGCCTGCAGGGTCGCCTGAAACCGGAGGTCGATGAGGTCTGGATCGCGATTTTTGCCGGCGATCACGGCGTGGTCGCTGAAGGGGTCTCGGCTTACCCGCAGGAAGTCACCGGGCAGATGCTGCACAACTTCATCATGGGCGGCGCGGCCATCAGCGTGTTGGCGCGGCAGCTGTCGGCGCAGCTGGACGTGGTCGATCTGGGCACGGTTGCCCCGCTGGACCTGCCGGGCGTGCGTCACCTCAACCTCGGCCCGGGCACCGCGAATTTTGCCCAAGGCCCGGCGATGACTGAGGCACAACTTCACGCTGCGCTCGATGGCGGTCGCGACAGCGTACTGCGCGCCAAGGCCGCGGGCGCCGAGTTGTTCATCGGCGGCGAAATGGGCATTGGCAACACCACCGTCGCCAGTGCGCTGGCGTGCGCGTTGCTCGATTGCGCCGCCGCCTCGCTGGCCGGCCCCGGCACCGGCCTGGATGCCGAAGGCGTGAGCCACAAGGCGCAAGTGATCGAACGTGCGCTGCGGTTGCATGCCGCTTCTGTCGGCGACGCGCTGTCCAGTCTGCGCGCCCTCGGTGGTTTTGAAGTCGCGGCGCTGGTCGGCGCCTACCTGGCCTGCGCGCAGGAGGGCATCGCGGTACTGGTCGATGGTTTTATCTGTTCCGTGGCGGCGCTGGTGGCGGTGCGCATTAATCCGTCGTGCCGGGAGTGGTTGTTCTTCGGCCATCTCGGTGCCGAGCCGGGCCATCGCCTGGTGCTGGACGCGCTGCAGGCCGAGCCGTTGCTGGACCTGGGATTGCGTCTGGGCGAAGGCAGTGGCGCGGCGCTGGCGGTGCCATTGTTGCGTCTGGCCTGCGAGCTGCATAAAGGCATGGCGACCTTCGCCGAAGCCGCCGTGGCAGATCGCCCGGCATGACGCTGCATCTGGATTTGCTGCGCCACGGTGAAACCGAATTCGGCGGCGGCCTGCGCGGCAGCATCGACGACGCGCTGACCGACATCGGCTGGCAGCAGATGCGTGCGGCGGTGGCTGATCGTGGGCCTTGGGACCGGATCGTCAGCTCGCCACTGCAACGCTGCGCCCGTTTCGCCAACGAGCTGGCCGGGCGGCTGGGCTTGCCCGTGGAATTGGAAGCCGGACTTCAGGAATTGCATTTCGGTGACTGGGAAGGCCAGAGCCCTGCGCAATTGATGGAAACCGATGCTGCCGGGTTGGGACGTTTCTGGGAAGATCCGTACGGATTTACGCCGCCCAATGGCGAGCCGGTTCAGTTATTTGCCACCCGCGTGTTGGCTGCCGTCGAGCGGTTGCAGCGGGCGTATGACGGACAGCGCATTCTGCTGATCAGCCATGGCGGGGTGATGCGTTTGCTGCTGGCCCGCGCCCGCGGTCTGCCCCGCGAACACTTGCTGCAGGTCACCGTGGCCCACGGTGGTATGTTCGGGCTCGATGTCCAGGGCAACGGTGAGTTGACGGAGGTTTAAATGCTGCCGTTCTGGATCGCCTTGCAGTTCCTCAGCAGCCTGCCCATTCGCCTGCCGGGCATGCCGACGCCCCAGGAATCGGGGCGCTCGCTGCTGTTTTACCCGCTGGTGGGTTTGCTGTTCGGCGTGCTGTTGATGGCGCTGAATCATCTGCTCGACGGAGCGCCGATGTTGTTGCATGCCGCTTTGCTGCTGGCGGCATGGGTGATGCTCAGCGGTGGGCTGCACCTGGATGGCCTGGCCGACAGCGCCGACGCCTGGCTTGGTGGTTTCGGCGACCGCGACCGCACGCTGCTGATTATGAAAGATCCGCGTAGCGGCCCGATTGCGGTGGTCACGCTGGTGGTGGTGTTGTTGTTGAAATTCACCGCGCTGTTGGCGTTGATTGACGCGCACACGGATGTTGGCCTGCTGCTGGCCCCGGTGATTGGCCGCGCGGCGATGCTGGCGCTGTTTCTGAACACGCCGTATGTGCGCGCCGGCGGGCTAGGCCAGGCGCTGGCCGATCACCTGCCGCGCAAGACGGGCGTGCGGGTGCTGGCGGCGGTGGCGGTGGTCTGCGTGCTCATCGGTGGCGGCGCGGCGGCGTGGGTGCTGGTGGTGACAGCGTGTGGCTTCTTCTGGCTGCGTCGGGTGATGATGCAACGGCTGGGCGGCACTACCGGCGACACCGCTGGCGCGATGCTCGAACTGCTGGAAACCCTGGTGCTGGTGACGTTGGCGCTGATGTGCGATTGATTTGTGGGAGCGCCACCCCGGTCGCTCCCACAGGATCTGCGGTCGGCTGATCATTCTGAGAGGTGTCATGCATAGCGTTGCGCTGGTGGTGTACCCGCAATTCCAGTCCCTTAGCCTGTCGGTCGGGTCCGTGCTGACCTGCGCGAACCTGATGCAGGGCGAGGCGGCGTACTCCTTTCATCTGGTGTCGGAAAGCGGCGGGGCGGTGATGTCGTCCGAAGGCTTTTCGGTCAATACCACGCAATTGCAGGCCGAAGGTTACGACACCATCATCGTCAGCGGTTATATGGACCTGCAATTGCCGACTCCCAGCCTGCTTGAGTTCGTGCGCACTGCGTCGGCTCAATCGCGGCGGGTGGCATCGCTGTGCACGGGCGGGTTTGTGCTGGCAGAGGCCGGTCTGCTCGACGGCAAGCGCGCCACCATGCACTGGATTCACGCCCCCGAGTTTCGCAAGCGCTACCCCAACGTTCGCGTCGAGGACGACAAACTGTTTACCGTGGACGGCCAGATCTGGACCGGTGCGGGCATGAGCGCCGGCCTTGATCTCGCACTGGCGATGGTCGAGAACGACCTTGGCGCCGACATCGCCCGGCAGGTCGCTCGCAAGCTGGTGATCTATCAACGTCGCGGCAGCGAGCATTCCCAGTTGTCGACGCTGCTGGAACTGGACCCCAAGTCCGACCGCGTGCAGCTGGCGCTGGCCTACGCCCGCGAGAACCTCAAAAGTGATCTCTCCATTGATGCACTTGCCGCCATCGCCCGCTTGAGTCCTCGTCAGTTCAGTCGGGTGTTCCGCGAGGAGACCGGCCAGACCCCGGCGAAAGCCATCGAATGCCTGCGGGTGGAAGTGGCACGGGCGATGATGGAAACCAGTCGGCACCCCATTGAAGTGGTCGCCCGGGAGACCGGTTTCGGCGATCGGGAAAGGATGCGCCAGGCGTTTCTGCGCAACTTCGGCGAACCGCCCCAGGCGATCCAGCGGGCGTTCACGGCCACCGACAAAGCCAGCTGATAGCCCGTTTGGTTGGCGCTAGGCATTCATCGCGCGGCGGAGTAGCGTAGCGGCAGCCCCACCTTTCCTGCCCGCTCATGAATGGACGTCGCCATGGCCCTACGCTGGATTCACGCGCCGCTGTTGTTGCTTGCCCTCAGTGGCGCCGCGGCGGCCGCCGATTGCCCGCCACTGCTGCAGGGCGACCTGCCCAAGCTGCGGGCGAAACAGGATATCGACCTGTGCAAACAGTTCGCCGGAAAGCCCATGCTGGTGGTCAACACCGCGAGCTTCTGTGGCTTCGCGCCGCAGTTCAAAGGGCTGGAAGCGCTCAATCAGCGCTTCAAGGGTGAGGGGCTTGAAGTCCTTGGGGTGCCCTCGGACGACTTTCTGCAGGAATCCAAAGACGCTGCCGAGACCGCCAAGGTCTGCTACGTGAACTACGGCGTCACGTTCACCATGACCGAACCCCAGCCGGTGCGTGGCGCCGATGCCATCAA
The DNA here is from genome assembly GCF_055283955.1 of Pseudomonas sp. HP_12. Classification (NCBI taxonomy): domain Bacteria; kingdom Pseudomonadati; phylum Pseudomonadota; class Gammaproteobacteria; order Pseudomonadales; family Pseudomonadaceae; genus Pseudomonas; species Pseudomonas sp. HP_12. The sequence goes on along the minus strand of NZ_JBTOQG010000012.1, from coordinate 328,909 downwards.
CCTGTTCAAGGTCCTCGCCGAGCAAAGCAATCCGCCGCGCTGGAACTTCTATAAATACGTGGTCGACCGCAAAGGCAACGTGGTTGCCAGCTTTTCCAGCAACACCGCGCCGGACGATCCCGAATTGATTTCAGCCATCGAGAAGGCTATCGCTTCGAAGCCGTGAAGGCGCGCTGAGGCAGAGCAGACCGGCCACAACGAAAAACCCCGCAGCCATCACTGGTTGCGGGGTTTTTTGTCTGGCGGACAGGTGATCTGCCTGTCCCGCCCACTGCATCAGAAGCGGTAGGTCATGCCGACGCCGAAACCGTTGGCGCTGTTGTCGTACTTGGCGTTGTAGCTTTGACCCAGAGCGTTCGAGTCGGCGACCTTGACCTTCTCTTCCTGCAAGTAGGAGTAGGCCACATCGATGGTGATGTCGTCGGTCGGGCTGTAACCGGCGCCCAGACTGAAGATCGTGCGATCGCCTGTTGGGATGCGCGGCGAGCGGTTCTCGTTGTTGGTCGGCGACTGGTCGAACGACAGACCGGTACGCAACACCCACTGCTTGTTCAACTGATACGACGTACCCACGGCGTAGGCCCAGGTGTCGTGCCAGTTCTGCTCTTCGGTGATGGTACCGACCAGGCTTGGCGCAGCAACGCCACCCGCGCGAGTGACGCCCGAATTCTTCACGGTGATGTCTTCCAGACGGCTCCAGCGTGTCCAGGTGGCCCCGGCGTAGAGCTTCCAGGCATCGTTCATCTTCTGCGTGACCGAGAAGTCCACGGTTTCAGGCGTGTCGATGTTCAGCTTGGCGTCGTATCGACCCGCGCCCAGTACTTGGGCAGGCACGCCTGCGCCCGGAGTCACTTCAGTGTGGCCTTCGAGGTTGTAGGTCACTTTGGAGTGGTAAGTCAGGCCGACGCTGGTGGTATCGGTGGCTTGCACCAGGATACCGGCGTTGAAACCGTAACCGACGTCATCACCCTTGACCTGCACGCGGCCGTCGCCGGTGCGGGCACCCAGCAGCGGGCTGACATTGAGTGCCGATTCCAGCGCACCGGAAATACGGTTGATGGTCGGACCGAAGCCGATCGACACCTTATCGTTGAATGCGTAGCTGACGGTCGGCTGGAAGGTTACGACCTTGACGATGCTCTTGCTGCCGAAGTTGCGGCCCTGGAAGTTGTCTTCATAGTCGGTGACCAGGCCGAATGGCGCGTAGACACCGAAGCCGAACGCCCAGTGCTCGTCGACCGGGTTCACGTAGAAGCCCATCGGCACGGCGATGAAAGGAACCATGTCGCCTTTGTTGGAACCGGTGCTGCGGCCGCTGGTGTCGGTGATGTCGGTCGAGGCATCGATTGCGGCGACCCCCACGGTCGCCTGCGCGCGCTTGAGGCGCGACATGCCGGCCGGGTTGCCGTACACGATGCTGGCGTCATCGACGGACGAGGTACGGCCCGCAAAACCGGTCCCCATGCCGCTGATGCTTTGTTCGTTCAGGGCAAAGCCGGAGGCGAAAATCTGAGTAGAGGCAAGAGTGATGGCGAGACTGAGGCTGGATTTGATCATTGTTTTTTTCATTGTTAGAACTCCTGTTGATCACCGCGCGGAAATTACCAATATTTCTGCCAGCGCGCTATAGCCTGGATCAGCCGATTTAGAGCGGTTCTTGTAGGACAATCCTGAAAGTTCGCGGCTTTTTCATTCAATACCAATCGGTCACGAAATGGCCGTCGAGGGCTGAAACAAGGGGCTGACCCATGTTTGCCAGGCCGAGGTGAAATCCTGCAGTTGGCCGCCGGGCTGAAATATCTCGCGCCACATTTGCGCCATGGCCAACGAATCATCTGCATCCGGAAGCGAAATATGGCTCGCCTCGACCATCAACCACGCGATGGCAGTCGAATAACGCAGGTTGACCGTCAGTTCCAGATCGGGGCCAGTGAGGAACGCGTGCTGGCTCGCCAGGCCCCGGACGAGGCTGGCAAGGTCCGGATCGCGGGCGAGGTATTCGTCCCAGAGCTGGCGGTGCTGAGTGTCCGCAATGCTGTAAAGCCCATGGCCGCGCGGGTTATCCAGCTCGGCGCCTAACGCGGACTGGCTGGCGGCGACCCCCAGCAGCAAGGATTCGGCGGCCCGATTCGCTCGGCCGAGATAGAGAAGCGTCGGGCGGATGACGTAGCGACACAGTTCACTGGCGGCGATTCCCATAACACCCTCGGGGAGTTGATGAGTCGGCGGGCCCTGGCGCTTGGCAGCAGTGATGGAGTGGGCCCACCGGCAGCGACCTGCGCCGCTGACTTGAAGTGTAGTGTGATATTTACGGTGTAAAGGCCTGTTTTATGGTGAGTTCCCGGTCGGCATGTACGGCGTGACTGGTATTCATTACTGCATCTGTCGCTTTTTCTGTAAGTAAAACAGATACAAAAAAGCCCCACCGTTATCGGGTGAGGCCTTGTCGATGCAGCGATATTTACCGACGGACGGTATCAGGCAACGGTATTAAGCAACCAGGGCCTGGCGCGTACGGTCGATGACAGCCTGCAGCGGAGCATCGGTGGAGTATTGATCCGGGTACAAACGCTCGCTATGGCGGGCGATGCCGTGCTCGTTGACGATGGTGAAGCTGAAGCAGCCTTTGCGCGTTGCCATGATCAGGCAGTTCATCGGGGCAAAAGCGTTGGTCAGTGTACGAATAGCGTTTTGAGTCTGGATATGAGTAGTCATGTTATGGCTGTTTCCTGAATCGACACGCAATAAGAGGCGTGCAAAATAAAAACGTTCCAGTAAACGCGGACCGATGCTCGAATGCGAGTCAGTGGCAGGGCGCAGAACCTGTCTGGAACAAAAAGCAGCCAGTTGAGCGCATTTAAAATGTGGCGCGGGGCTGACCGGTAGGTACTTAGGAGGGCAGGCAACACAACGCGAGCTAAGGTTCGATGCTCGAGGTGAAGATCCTGATCAATTTGCAGGCTGGTTGATGAGAGCATGAATAATCTGCACACCCCTCCGTTTCTTCGGCAGGTCGTGTGAGTTCATGTCTGGAAACCATCGAGGTGATCGATCCCTGTTTTCAATCCGTTCGCTCAGTTGGCGGACCTGGATTGGGGGATTTGTTCGATCAGAATTGACTTTCAGCTTGGTACTAACGGCGGCGATGCTAATGGAGTTCCAGGAACAACGCAAGCGCTGACTTGCAATAGGTTAGCTAAGCGGCATAACGCGGGGCGAAAAAGACTACAGCATATGGAGCGAGAAGGGTGGCCCCATGCCTTATTTCCGCGAATTTTGAGCGAATGCCATGACTATGGAAACCGGCTTATGTACAGACGAAATTCACTTGTGCACATTGCGAAAGGTATCTGTCATGTCACTGTCACGTCGTCCGCTAACCGCTTGATTTAATGCAACGAATTATTAAGTCAATGAAAACCATCGTTTTTTTACGCTGGTGAAAAAATCGTCAGTTTGAACGCAGGCCCCATTCTACGTGCGTTTGCGAGAGCTTAAGGGGTGTTGTCCACTGAGTTATCCACAGGTTCTGTGGATTGTCCCAAGCGCTGGCTCTACCACGCTGCTTCTGAAGCATTCGCTCGTATTTTTGTCTTGGTCTGGCACTGGTTTATCCGGATGGGACGTCGAGCTCGCTTCTGCGCATAATGCTGCCTGCCTGAATGTCGGAGTCTGGATTTTATGGTGTTTGAGTTAACCAGCCTGTTGCTGGGATTGGCGGTGGCGGCGGTGCCTTTGCTGGGGCTGGCGTGGCAGTTGCAGCGGCGCCTGGCGCAACGGGAGGCGGACGCCGCGTTGCTCGACGAGCGTTTGAGTAACGCTCAGATGGCGCAGGATGGGCTCAATGCTCAGCTGGATGCCAGCCGCGACGAGATCAGCGATCTCGCCCAGGCTAATGCGGTGAAGCAGGCGGACCTCGCAGCACTGCGCCGGGAAGTGGAGCTGCTGCGCCAGCAGCATGAGGGCGCGCGCGAGGCCCAGGAAGACTGGGGCCGCGAACGGACCGCCAGAGAGGCCGAGCTGCGCCGACTGGACGCCCAGTGCGCATCCCTTGGCGCCGAGCTGCGCGAACAACAGGACAGTCACCAGCAACGCCTCACCGATCTGCAGGGCTCCCGCGACGAGCTGCGTGCGCAGTTCGCAGAGCTGGCCGGCAAGATTTTCGATGAGCGCGAACAGCGCTTCGCCGAGACCAGCCAGCAGCAGTTGGGGCAGTTGCTCAATCCGCTCAAGGAACGCATCCAGTCGTTTGAAAAGCGCGTCGAAGACAGTTACCAGAACGAAGCCCGCGAACGTTTCTCTCTGAGCAAGGAGCTGGAGCGCTTGCAGCAGCTCAACCTGCGCCTGAGCGATGAGGCAAACAACCTGACCCGTGCGCTGAAGGGCCAGAAGACCCAGGGCAACTGGGGCGAACTGATTCTGGAGCGGGTGCTCGAGCATGCCGGTCTTGAAAAGGGCCGCGAATACCAGACTCAGGTCAGCCTGAAGGGCCCCGACGGCGAGCGCTTCCAGCCTGACGTGTTGATCATGCTGCCCGGCGACAAGCAGGTCGTTGTCGACGCGAAGGTCAGTCTGACGGCCTATCAGCAGTACGTGTCGGCCGACGATGAGGTGATTTCCCAGGCGGCGCTGAAGCAGCACGTGCTGTCCCTGCGCAATCACGTCAAAGGCCTGTCCGGCAAAGACTACAAACGCCTTGAAGGGCTGCACAGTCTCGATTTCGTTTTGCTGTTCGTGCCGATCGAAGCGGCGTTCTCTGCGGCGTTGCAGGCCGAGCCCAACATGTTCCAGGAGGCCTTTGATCGCAACATCGTGATCGTCAGCCCGACCACGCTGCTGGCGACGCTGCGGGTCATCGACAGTCTGTGGAAGCAGGAGCGGCAGAGCCAGAATGCCCGGGAGATCGCCGAGCGGGCAGGGTGGCTCTATGACAAGTTCGTGCTGTTCATCCAGGACCTGGACGAGGTCGGCAACCGTCTTCAGCAGCTGGACAAGGCTTACGGCGCCGCGCGCAACAAGCTCGTCGAGGGGCGCGGCAATCTGGTTAGCCGCAGCGAACAGCTCAAGCTGCTCGGTGCGCGGGCCAGCAAGAGTCTGCCGGCGGATCTGCTGGAGCGGGCGATGACTGACCCGGATGGACTGGCGCATTTGCCCGAGTGAATCGGGACTGTTTCTTACGAGGATGCGATAGCACGCGGGCTTATAAGTTGGAACAAAGCTCGCGGTGATCGTATACACATTTTTCCTCTCCCTTTTGCCCGTCTCCTGCCCCATGAAAACGCACCGACATTGGTCACGGTGCACTGCGGGCAGGCGCGGCATCTGCAATCCCCCGTTTTGAAATCTAAAATTTCGGTGTCTTCGGTTGCTGGAAACCCGCTGTTTTGGCGCCTTGCCAGCGGTTTTGGTCCGCAATGGCACGCATTCTGCCTCTCGCTTCGTATACAACCCACACTCGCTCCCGTACGCAGTGTGTGCACATGTGACGTCGGGAGCCGGTTCGTCCTTTAAGGGAGAAATGCGATGACCGAGCCATTGCCCAAGGGCTACAGCCCCCGCCTGTACAACGAGGACCTGGGTCCCGTGCCGCAGAAGTGGACCTGGTACAACATTTTTGCGTTCTGGATGAGTGATGTGCACAGCGTGGGCGGCTACGTCTTCGCCGCCAGCCTGTTCGCCCTCGGGCTGGCGAGCTGGCAGGTGCTGATCGCGCTGCTGGTGGGCATCTGCATCATTCAGGTGATCGCCAACCTGTTGGCCAGGCCCAGTCAGCAGGCGGCGGTGCCGTACCCGGTGATCTGCCGTCTCGCTTTCGGCGTGTTCGGTGCGAATATTCCTGCAGTGATTCGCGGCCTTATCGCGGTGGCGTGGTACGGAGTGCAGACGTACCTGGCTTCAAGCGCGCTGATCATCGTAGTGCTGCGCTTTTTCCCACACATGTCGGTCTACGCAGAACCGCACTTTGCCGGCTTGTCCTACCTCGGGTGGATGGGCTTTCTGGCGCTTTGGGTGGTACAGGCTGCGGTGTTCTGGACCGGCATGGATTCGATCCGCCGGTTCATCGATTGGGCCGGCCCCGTGGTCTACGCCGTGATGTTCATTCTGGCGGGCTGGATTGTCTGGAAAGCGGGCTGGGCCAACATCAGCTTCACCCTCTCCGAGAAATCCCTGACCGGCTGGGAAGCGTTCTCCCAAGTGATCATGGCCACGGCCCTGGTGGTGTCCTACTTCTCGGGTCCTACGCTCAATTTTGGCGATTTCAGTCGCTACTGCCGGAGCATGTCTGAAGTGCGTCGCGGCAACTTCTGGGGCCTGCCGATCAACTTTCTGGCGTTCTCGCTGGTCACCGTCGTCATTGTTTCGGGAACGCTGCCGGTGTTCGGCGAGATGCTCCATGACCCGATCGCCACCGTGGCCCGCATCGACAACGACGTTGCAGTACTGCTCGGCGCGTTTGCCTTCGTGACCGCCACAATCGGCATCAACATCGTCGCCAACTTCGTGTCACCGGCCTTCGACTTCGCCAACGTCGCCCCCAGCAAGATCAGCTGGCGTGCAGGCGGGATGATCGCGGCAGTGGCGTCGGTCTTCATTACGCCCTGGAACCTGTTTAACAACCCCGCCGTCATCCATTACACGTTGGACGTGCTGGCGGCGTTCATCGGGCCACTGTTCGGCATCTTGCTGGTGGACTATTACGTGATCAAGAAGCAGCAGATCGACGTCGATGCGTTGTTCAACGATGGCCCGACCGGGCGCTACTGGTACACAGGCGGGGTGAACTACACGGCGGTCAAGGCGTTGATCCTGGCGACGGGGGCGGGCATTGCGATCACCTTCGTCCCGGCGTTGCAGCCGATGGCCAACTTCGCATGGTTTACAGGATATTTCCTTGGCGGCGGGCTGTTCTATCTGTTCGCCAGACGCCGCCAGGCCCATGAATGTGCGGCGTTCACGGCTGTGGGCGCCGGTTGACCGCCCTGCCGTTTGTCGCGTGAAGTCTTCGAATGTGCGATTTGCAGTGTCATAACGTCATGTAAGGCAAAAAATTCCTGCCGCGACACTCGGTAGCAGGCGTAAAGTGCGCCTTAGCACTATGATCTGCTCTAAGCAGTTCGGACATTGGCTGCCGAGTATTTCCCTGAAGGGGGCGTTATATGAACAGCAAATTGCAAGAATGGCTTCACGATGTAGGCGTCGCGCTCGGGTTGATCGAAAAGCCAAAGCTGCAACCCATTCCCGTGCGCAGCAATGATGATGAGCGTCGTCGTCCACGGCGCTAAGCGCTCTTCGCCAGGCGCGCTGAAAAGCGGCGCTATCGCCCGATAGCCCGCTCTGTTTCCTCCGACCGTTCGGTCAAACACCCAGCTCGCCTCACTATCTTTTCTAAATCGATCCCATCTGCGGCTCAGTGATGAGTTCTGCGTTTCATCTCGACGAGAATCAGGTCGGCCAGGCCCTGCACGGTCAGTTGGCCATTGGGTGAATGTGCTGACATCCCTGCAATATCGGCTTTGATCTGGTTGGGCAGGACGATGCCAAAGTCGCTTTGCAGAATCGAGAAGAACTCTCTGAAGTCTTCTTCATCCAGCTCAAGCGCACTTAGCATCACGTCGTCTTCTTCCTGAATGAGGGTCTTGTCGACCAGGATCTTTCCGATCGTGTCGATCACATGCTGTCTGACTTCGCTCCGCTTCATGGCAGGCCTCTGCTTTGATTTAAGTGGTAATCACCCCAGCATCAAAATACAGAGGGTTGTGGCAGGAATCCCCAAAAGCAACCACCCTGAAAAACCCGCGCTGCGTTGCACAACGCCGACGGTGTCGCATTAAGGCTAGCCCAAGTTCGCGGAAGGGGAATGACAGGTGTGGGGAGATTTTTGTATTGGCGCGCAATGGAGGAGCGGCGCGCCCGATGCAGGGCACTCATTGAGGGACCGGCTTTAGCCGGGAAAGCCTCAGTCGTCACGCCGCGAAAATTGAGGGCACTCGGACGGGCCTTTCCCGGATGAAGCCGGTCCCACTAAACAGCGAAGCATCCACGCCCGCTGTCAGCGGTGCGCCACACCCGGCAGCACGCAGAGCATTTCATACAGCAGGTTCGCGCCCAGTAGCGAGGTGTTGCCGGTGGTGTCATAGGGCGGCGAGACTTCAACAAGGTCACAGCCAATCAGGTCCAGCCCCTGGCACCCACGAATGATCTCGATTGCCTGAATTGTGGTCAGCCCGCCGATTTCCGGTGTGCCAGTGCCCGGTGCCCAGGCAGGGTCGATGCCGTCGATGTCGAAACTGAGGTACACCGGACCGCCGCCCACCTTCTCGCGTACTTCGGCCATCAGCGGCGCCAGCGACTTGTGCCAGCATTCCTCGGCCTGGACCACCCGGAACCCCTGCTTGCGACTCCAGTTGAAGTCTTCAGCGGTATAACCCTGGGCGCGCAAACCGATCTGAACCACGCGATCGCAGTCCAGCAGACCTTCCTCCACCGCCCGGCGGAACGTCGTGCCGTGGGCGATCTTCTCGCCAAACATGTGATCGTTGACGTCCGCATGGGCGTCGATGTGCACCAGCCCGACCTTGCCGTGCTTCTTCTTCATGGCGCGCAGGATCGGCAACGTGATGGTGTGATCGCCGCCGAGGGTCAGCGGGATGATGTCGTGCTGGAGAAAACCGTCGTAGGCCTCTTCGATGATGCGCACCGCATCCAGCAGGTTGAAGGTGTTGATCGCCACATCACCGATGTCCGCCACGGAAAGCGAATCAAAAGGGGCGGCGCCGGTGGCCATGTTGTAGGGGCGAATCATGACCGATTCAGCGCGGATTTCCCGCGGGCCGAAACGGGTGCCGGCGCGCAGTGACGTGCCAATGTCCAGCGGCACGCCAACAAAGGCCGCGTCCAGCCCGGCCGCGGTTTGCAGGTGCGGCAAGCGCATCATGGTGGCGATGCCGGCGAAGCGCGGCATTTCGTTGCCGCCCAGTGGTTGATGGAAAATCTTGTCCACGGGAATGCCTCATCGGTGGTAATCAAAAGGGGCGGAAGCGGGCTTCCAGCATGGCCCCGATTCTGGTTACCGCGCCAGCCGCGAACAATCGGCCAGGCGAAATACTTAGTTCAGATTTTCCTGAAGTATCGGGTAAGCTGCGCGCAAAACCCACCCTGGAACGACCATGGCCAGCGCGCTCCCCGACCTCAAATTGCTGCGCATCTTTGCCTGCGTGGTGCGCCATCAGGGCTTTGCCAGTGCTCAGCAGGAACTCAATCTGTCGACGTCGGCGATCAGCACCTACATGAGCCAGCTCGAAGCGGCGTTGGGTATCGTGCTCTGTCATCGCGGGCGCGGCGGGTTCAGCCTGACCAGCAAGGGCGAGCTGTTTCATCAGGAAACCCTGCGCCTGCTCGGCGAGCTGGAAGGCTTCGAACTCTACGCGGCTGCGCTCAAGGGCGAGCTGCGCGGCACGCTTAACCTGGGGGTGCTGGACTCGACGGTCAGTGACCGCGCTTTGCCCTTTGCGGAAGTCATCGGCGCCTACAGTGCGGAGCATCCAGCCGTGCATTTGCACCTGGCCGTGATGAGCCCCTATGAATTGCAGCTGGGCGTGCTGGACAACCGACTGGACCTGGCGATCGGCTCGTTCTCCACCCGCATGAACGGCCTGCTCTATCAGCCGCTGTACCGCGAGCAGCATTGGCTGTATTGCAGCAATCGCCACGCGCTGTATGCCGAACGGCGCATCCCGGAACCGGTCATCACCCAACAACGCATGGTCGGGCGCGGCTACTGGAGCCAGGCCGAGCTCGCCCGCCACGGCTTCAAGCACAGCGCCGCGACCGTCGAGAGTATGGAAGCGCAGCTGATTCTGGTTTTGTCCGGCGCCTACATCGGTTACTTGCCCGAGCACTACGCCCAGTCGTGGGTGGATTCGGGGCACTTGCGCGTCTTGCTGCCGGCGACCTTTGGCTATCAGGCACCGTTTTCGATGATCCTGCGTCGCGGACGCAGCCGGGAGCCTTTGATCCAGACCTTTCGCGATCTGCTGAAAGCGCAGCTCAATCCACTGTAGGAAACCGACAATGTCCCGTGCCCGCTGCGAACGCTGCCTGCGTCCGACCGATCACTGCCTGTGTGCGCTGATTCCTGCGTTGGGCAGCCGCACGCGCGTGCTGATCCTGCAGCACCCCAGCGAAGTCAATCACGCGCTCAACACGGCGCGCCTGGCAGCACTAGGCCTGACGAATGCGGAATTGCAGGTGGGGGAGGTGTTCGAGGATCTGCCGCAATGGCTGAGCCAGCCCGGTTACCAAGCGTGTTTGCTGTTTCCGGGGGAGGAGGCTGTTTCGCTGAAGGCTAACCGTGTCGACGATGCACCCGTGCTGCTCGTCGTACCCGATGGCACCTGGCGCAAGGCGCGCAAGCTGCTGCACCTTAATCCGCTGCTGGCGGCGCTGCCCAGAGTGGTGTTGACCGACGCGCCAGCGTCGCGCTACCGATTGCGCAAAGCACCGGGCCCCGAGGCGTTGTCGACACTCGAGGCCATCGTCCATGCGCTGCACACGCTGGAGCCGGAAACGTCATTCGATGGCTTGTTGCGTCCCTTCGATGCACTGATCGACGGACAGATCGCAGCAATGGGCGAGGAAACTTTTCGCCGCAATCATTCGTAAAGGCGGGATGAGTCAGCCGTTGAGCGAGGAGGGCATGCCTGGCTGATACGCGCTGGCGGCCTGCATGCGCCTGACATAGACCTCGGTTTCCCGAGCAGCGTCTTCCTTGCTCATGAATGGACCCTCGAGGGTGTTTTCCCGGGTGCTGAAGAAATACAGACCATTGACGCGGGATACGCGGTCGCTGCGAAAACGTACGGTGGGAGCTGGATCTTGTTCACGCTTGCTTAACATGGCCTTCTCCGGGCATTAGGTCGGTACGCGAGTGATCTGGGTGGGCGACAAGTGTCGCCACAGGGTAAGTCAGAGCATTTGAATAGTAGCGTTCTTAACGGTTCCATCAACGTGCGAGCCCGCAGCAACCTGCCTGGCGGTGCGGGCCTCGGGTTTCAGCGTTTGCCCAGCGCCTCGGCGTCGCGAATCCACTGTTGACGCTGCTCTTCGGTAGAGGTGCGTACCGGCGAGAACTCCGTCAGCCGTATGGTCTTGATCCCACCGAACTCAAGGATCGTCCTGACCATCTGCCGGTGGGCAGGGGCCTTGAAGACCCAGCGAAAATAACGCGACGGCGTGTCCATTGTCACCAGCAATTCTGCTGTTCGGCCCTTCAGCAGCTCATTGGAGGGGTGATGCCTGCCATGGGCCTTGAAGGCAAAACCGGGCATGAACACCCGGTCGAAGAATCCACCGAGCAGGCTCGGCAAACCGCCCCACCAGACCGGATAAACGAACACCAGATGCTGGGCCCAGTGCACCTCGCGCTGGGCTTCAAGCAGATCGTGTTCCAGTGTCTGGGCGGATTCGTAGCCACCGCGCAGCACCGGGTCGAAATCCATCTCGTCAAGTTTGAGCACCCGCACCACATGACCTTTGCTCCGCGCGCCCTGGGCATAAGCCTCGCCCAGCGCGTGGCCGAGGCTGATGCTTTTCGGCGTGCCGATGATCATCAGAATGCGTTTGCCGTAGCCTTCCAGTGGCGTGGCGCCGCTGATGGGTTCAGCCATTGCTGCCGGCCTCGAGCATCTTTTCCGGGCGCACCCATGCGTCGAACTCGGCGTCGGTGAGGAAACCCAGTTGCAGCGCCGCTTCACGCAGGGTCAGGCCTTCGCTGTAGGCTTTCTTGGCGATCTGCGCCGATTTGTCGTAGCCGATGTGAGGGTTCAGCGCGGTCACCAGCATCAGGCCGCGTTCCAGATGCTCGGCCATCTTGGCGGCATCCGGTTCCATGCCTGCGATGCAGTGCTCGTTGAAGTTGCGGCAGCCATCGCCCAACAAACGGATCGATTGCAGCAGGTTGTGGATGATCACCGGCTTGAACACGTTCAGCTGCAAGTGGCCCTGACTGGCGGCGAAGGTGATCGTGGTGTCGTTGCCCATGACCTGACACGCCAGCATCGACAGCGCCTCGCACTGGGTCGGGTTGACCTTGCCCGGCATGATCGAGCTGCCTGGCTCGTTGGCTGGCAGCTTTACTTCAGCCAGGCCCGCGCGGGGGCCGGAACCCAGCAGGCGCAGGTCGTTGGCGATCTTCATCAGGGTCACGGCGAGGGTTTTCAGCGCGCCGGACAGCGCGGTCAGCGGCTCATGCCCGGCCAGCGCGGCAAACTTGTTCGGCGCGGTGACGAAGGGCAGGCCGGACAGCGCAGCCAGTTCGGCGGCCACCGCTTCGGCGAATCCATGGGGCGAGTTCAGGCCAGTGCCGACGGCGGTGCCGCCTTGGGCCAGCTCGCACACGGCCGGCAACGCGGCGCGAATGCTTTTTTCGGCGTAGTCCAACTGAGCGACGTAAGCCGAGAGCTCCTGGCCGAAGGTGATCGGTGTGGCGTCCATCATGTGCGTGCGGCCGGTTTTCACCAGCTTCATGTGCCGCGAAGACTGCTCGGCGAGGCCGGTGGCCAGTTCGGCGATGGCCGGCAGCAGTTGCTCTTTAACTGCTTGCACGGCCGCGATGTGCATGGCGGTGGGGAAGCAGTCGTTGGAGCTTTGCGAGCGGTTGACGTGATCGTTGGGGTGAACCGGCGATTTGCCGCCGCGAACGCCACCCGCCAGTTCGTTGGCACGGCCGGCAATGACTTCGTTGACGTTCATGTTGCTTTGCGTGCCGCTGCCGGTCTGCCAGACCACCAGAGGAAACTGGTCGTCGAGCTGGCCCTGCAGCACTTCGTCGGCGGACTGCTCGATCAGGTTGGCGATGTCGGTGGGCAGGTCGCCGTTGCGGTTGTTGACCCGGGCGGCGGCTTTTTTGATCAGCGCCAGCGCGTGCAATACCGGCAGCGGCATGCGTTCCTGGCCGATGGCGAAATTGATCAGAGAGCGCTGCGTCTGCGCCCCCCAGTAAGCGTCTTCGGGGACTTCGATCGGACCTATGCTGTCGGTTTCGGTACGGCTCACTGGACTCTCTCCTTAAGATCGATTTGCGCAGTTTAGTAACCGGGGAGCCGGTGGGGTTCCCCGTGGCTGCTGTGCGGTCGGAACAGGTGCGGACAGTGTGCGACAAAAGCCCCGGACTGGTCGCCCTAAACCTTCATGCGCGCGAGTGCGTCAGGTCCGCGGGATAACCGCTCGTAGGGTCAGGGGTTGAGGGAAATGCGCAAAGGGGCGCAGAATGGCCGGCCTTGGGGTTCTGCCTCGCCTGCTAGATAAGGAAACTCGATGACCCGTCTTCGTGCCATTTGTGCTGCGGTTGCTCTGGTATGTGCCAGCGGCCAGGTTCTTGCCGATACCGCCAGCCATGAAGCCAGTGCTGTAGCGTTCCTCAAACTGGCTCACGCCGATCAACTGGGTGCGCCGGTTTACATGCAAGTCCAGCAGATGTTCGCTCAGCGCTTCGCTGAAACCAAAGCACCTGCGTCCAAGCAAGTCACCCTCGAAACCTATCAGGGCAAGGCCAATGCCGCGCTGGATCAGGTGATCAGCTGGCCAAAGCTGCAGCCTGACATGGTCAAGCTGTACACCTCCAACTTCACCGAAAGCGAGCTGAAAGATCTGGTTGCCTTCTACCAGTCTCCACTGGGCCAGAAAGTCCAGGCCAAGATGCCGCAGATCAGCCAGCAGTCGTTCCAGCTGACCCAGAGCAAACTGGAAAGCGCGGTGCCTGTGGTCAACAAGCTGCTCGCCGACATGACCAAGGAACTGACCCCGGCTGGCGCCAAGCCTGCTGCACCGGCCGCTCCTGCCAAGAAGCCATAAGCGAAGCCTGACATGAGCATGCAACAGCGAATCGAATCCGCGTTGACGGTCTTTCAGCCCGAGTACCTCCAGGTGCTCAATGAAAGCCACATGCACAGTCGCGGCACGGACACTCACTACAAAGCGGTGGTGGTCAGCGAGCAGTTCGCCGGCCTCAACGCGGTCAAGCGTCATCAGAAGGTCTATGGCCTGCTCGGTGGCCTGATGGGTGAGTTCCACGCGCTGGCGCTGCACACCTACACCCCGGAAGAATGGGCGAAGCTCAGCGCCGCGCCGTCTTCCCCGACCTGTGCGGGTGGGCACGACTGACGCGCGCCGCCCGAAGAAGGTGTTCAGCCTTCTTCGGGAGGCAAGCGACTGTTACGCCGGCAGGGGACCATAGGCACGGTAGGCTTCAATCAGCGTGTCGAAAACCGAAATGTCTGATGTGCTTCTCGCGATCAGTTGCGCACCCGCGACGGCCGAGAAAATGGCGCGCGCGCGGATGTCGCTGTCGGCTTCCTCGCAGTATTTCGCCGAGACGAGCAGTCGGCTCAGCCATTCAACGTTCACCTGAGCGAAAGCCTGCATCTCCTTGACCATTGCGGGGGGAAGATTATCGGCTTCAGCCCCTACAAAACTTCCCAGGCACAGCCGGTTGTCGGCCTCCAGCGAGCGACGAAAAATTTCGGGGAATCGGCGCAATGCCTCCACCGGATCCGGCGTCTGCTCGCTGAGCGTTTCCAATGCGGCCGCACCGTCCTGCCAGTATCGTTTGGCGACAGCAATGCCCAGATCGGCCTTGCTCGGAAAGTGGTAGTAGATACTGGCGGCCTTGATGCCAACCTCATGGGCCAGGTCGCGAAAATTCAGGCCGTTGTAACCCTGTGACTGGGCAATGTTTCGGGCAGCCAGGAGTATGGCCTCGCGGGCGTTGATGCTCATTGTCGTGCCTTTCATGGGTCGGACGAGTTGCAGTGGAGCCGGCCATCTTAAAGCAAAAGCTCCAGCCCTCGTCCTCTCAGATCATGACGTGCCCATCCAGTCGGATCACGCGGAAGGCGAATCCAGTTCCGGTATGCCACTGCTGCGATCGGCGTAGGCGGCCTGGAAAGCCGGACGTTTCTGCCAGCGCTGCCAGTAGCTGTCCAGGTGCTCGAAGCGCTCGTCCAGCGGAGTGGCGTTTACCGGAAATTTGGAAAAGGCAATGGCGGTGGCCAGCGTGATATCGGCAAACGTGGGTTCGGCGCCGCCCAGCAGCCATTCGCGACCGTCGGCCAGATGACGATTCACCAAAGCAGCATGCATCAGTGCCTCTTTGCGGCAGTGCTCACCCCATGCCTCATTCTTTGTCAGCTCCAGCTTGAAGCCCAGCCCGGTGTGCAAGACGTGAAAAGCCGTGACGATCCGATAAAGGATATGCACCCAGATGCGGTTATCCCACATGTTGTCCAGGCCCTGCTCCAGCGCGGTTTCGCCCATGATCTTGCGGCCGGGATAAGACTGGTCGAGAAAACGGGCAATGGCCGGTGTTTCGGAAATAAAGCTGCCATCCGCCAACTGCAGCGTAGGGGTTTCTCCCCATGGATTCATATTCAAGTGACGCCAGCCGCGCTGCTCGCCTCCGGGCGCCATGTCATAGATGGTTTCATCGAACTGATCGGCGATGCCCTTTTCGTGCATGAACAGCCGTAGCCGCTGGGGATTGGGGAACGCCGAAGGAGAGGTGAATAGCTGCAGTCTGGTCGTCATGGCGCTGTCCTGTGATGGAAGATTTTTAACCTAACGGTTGTTAGGTAGGCCAACCTTAGGCTTGAATACCGCCTCGGTCAATAGGCTACCTAACATTCGTTAGGTACGAATGCCCCCCTGATTTGACGGGCGTTCATGTCAGGTCGGCAGCCAGCTTCGAGGCCTGCGCCAGCGCCGCGTTGAAATTCTTCTCCGCCGTCGTCGCATCCGCGAGGGTGGCTTCCGAGATCACTGCATCGATGGCCGGAATACCCACCATCCGGGCCCAGGTTTTCAGGTAAGCGACCTGATGATCGTAGTCCTCTGTGGGGAAGTCCTCCCCAAGCGCTACCCCACGTGTCGCGAACACCACCACTTTCTTGCCTTTGAGCAGACCGCGCATGCCCTGAGCGTCGAAATCGAACAGCACGCCCCGCTGCGACACGGCGTCGATCAGATGTTTGAGGCGGTAAGGAATACCGAAATTCCACATCGGCACGCTGAAAACGATGACGTCGGCGCGATGGAAGCGCTCGCCCAATGTGTGGATCTGCTCCCACACCGCCTGTTGCTCGGCGTTCATCTGCACGCCTTGCAGATCGGCGTACTTGGCCTCCAGCGCGGCACCGTCGAAGGGCAGCAGATCGGTCGTCCAGACGTCCAGGACATCCACCGTGGCGTCGGCGTGCAACGAGGTCAGGGTCTCGAGGTAGCGCGCAGCGAGTCTGAGAGAGGCAGAGCGATCGCCGCGGGGAGAGCTGGCAAGGTGAAGAATATGCATGGGATTTGTTCCTGTGGGGGTGGGCAAGCGATGTCATTTAGTCCGTGACGCTCAGGCCGATGTTCCCGGCAGGTGGACGGGGTGATGAGGCGATTGATCAACCCTCCTGCCTGCCCACGTTCGATTCTTGATAGAATCCGCGCCGCGTTGCCCGGTCGGCACGCGTTCATCTGAATCATTCACCCGGTAGGCCCTTTGCGAGGGTCACCACCTGGAGACGCCACATGACCCAACCCGCACCCATCGTCGTCGCGGCGCTGTACAAATTCGTCACCCTTTCCGATTACGTCGCACTGCGCGAGCCACTGCTGCAGGCGATGGTCGACAACGGCATCAAAGGCACCTTGCTGATCGCCGAAGAAGGCATCAACGGCACGGTGTCCGGCAGCCGCGAGGGCATCGACGGCTTGATGGCCTGGCTGAAGAAAGACCCGCGCATGGTCGACATCGACCACAAGGAATCGTACTGCGACGAGCAGCCGTTCTACCGCACCAAGGTCAAACTCAAGAAAGAGATCGTGACCCTGGGCGTGCCGGGCGTTGACCCGAACAAGGCCGTCGGCACTTACGTCGACCCCAAGGACTGGAACGCGCTGATCGCCGACCCTGAAGTGCTGCTGATCGACACGCGCAACGATTACGAGGTGTCGATCGGCACCTTCGAAGGCGCGATTGACCCCAAGACCACTTCATTCCGTGAATTTCCCGATTACATCAAGGCGAATTTCGATCCGGCCAGGCACAAGAAGGTCGCGATGTTCTGCACCGGCGGCATTCGCTGTGAGAAGGCCTCCAGCTACATGCTTGGCGAAGGGTTCGAAGAGGTCTATCACCTCAAGGGCGGCATTCTCAAATACCTGGAAGAAGTGCCCCAGGAAGAAACCCGCTGGCAGGGCGACTGCTTCGTGTTCGACAATCGCGTCACCGTGCGTCACGACCTGACCGAAGGCGACTACGATCAATGCCATGCCTGCCGCACGCCGATCAGCGCAGAGGACCGTGCCAGCGAACATTATTCGCCGGGCGTCAGCTGCCCGCATTGCTGGGATTCGCTGAGCGAGAAAACCCGCCGCAGCGCCATCGACCGGCAAAAGCAGATCGAACTGGCGAAGGCGCGCAATCAGCCGCACCCGATCGGTCGCAATTACCGTGCGCTTGACGGCCAGGCGACTGAAACTCAAAACAACGAGGCCTGAGCCATGTCCACCCGCCTGCTGTATGTGATGGACCCGATGTGTTCGTGGTGCTGGGGGTTTTCTCCGGTGGCCGAAGCATTGGTCGAGCAGGCGGCAGCGGCGGGGGTGCCGTTGCATCTGGTGGTGGGCGGATTGCGCACCGGCAGTGGCGCGGCGCTGGAGCCGACGACCAAACGCTACATTCTCGAACACTGGCAAGCGGTGCACGACGCCACGGGGCAGGCATTCCGTTTCGACGGCGCCTTGCCCGACGGTTTCGTCTACGACACCGCGCCGGCCTGCCGTGCCATCGTTGCGGCGCGCAGCCTGGCGCCGGACGTCGCCTGGCGGCTGGTCAAAGAAATCCAGCAGGCCTTCTATCTTCATGGCCGCGACGTCACCCACGGCTCGGTGCTGGCGGAGCTGGCGGAAAAAGCCGGCCTGCCGCGCATCGAATTCGCCGAAGCCTTCGACAGCGTCGAACAGCACACCGCGACCGCGTCGGATTTCTCCTGGGTTCAGGACTTGGGGATTGCCGGCTTTCCGACGCTGCTCGCTGAGCGCAATGGCCAACTGGCGCTGCTGACCAACGGCTATCAACCCCTCGATGTCCTCGGGCCTTTGCTGGGTCGTTGGCTGGAGCGCAACGCCAGTGCCTGACGTCTCCGACCTGGAACATCGCAGTAGCGCCGCATCGGCACATGAGCGTCTGGCCGGTGATCGCCTGAACTGGGCGCAGATCCGCCGCCTCGTCCTGCAGCACCAAAAGGCGCTGTGGGTGGCCAATGGTGTCGCTGTCCTGGCGGTCCTCTGCTCGGTGCCGATCCCGCTGCTGCTGCCCTTGTTGGTCGATGAAGTGCTGCTGGGCAAAGGCAATTCGGCGCTGATCTTCATGGATCAGTTCCTGCCCGACAGCCTGCACAAGCCTGTTGGCTACATCGGGCTGATGCTGGTGGCGACACTCTGCCTGCGACTGGGCGCGCTGGTCTTCAACGTGATTCAGGCGCGGTTGTTTGCCGGGCTGGCCAAGGACATCGTCTACCGCATCCGCACGCGCCTGATCGAACGGCTCAAGCGCATTTCGCTGAGCGAATACGAAAGCCTGGGCAGCGGCACCGTCACCGCGCATCTGGTGACGGATCTGGACACCGTGGACAAATTCGTCGGCGAGACGCTGAGCAAGTTCCTTGTAGCGATGCTCACCCTCACAGGCACCGCTGCGATCCTGATGTGGATGCACTGGCAACTGGCGCTGCTGATCCTGCTGTTCAATCCGCTGGTGGTGTTCGCCACGGTGAAACTCGGCAAGCGCGTCAAACACCTAAAGAAGCTGGAAAACGACAGCACCTCGCGTTTCACCCAGGCGCTCACCGAGACCCTCGACGCCATTCAGGAAATCCGTGCCAGCAACCGTCAGGGCTATTTCCTCGGTTTGCTCGGCCTGCGCGCCCGGGAAGTGCGCGATTACGCGGTGTCATCCCAGTGGAAAAGCGACGCGTCGGGCCGCGCCAGCGGCTTGCTGTTTCAATTCGGCATCGACATCTTCCGCGCTGCCGCCATGCTCACGGTGCTGTTCTCCGACCTGTCCATCGGCCACATGCTCGCAGTGTTCAGCTACCTGTGGTTCATGATCGGGCCGGTCGAACAACTGCTGAATCTGCAGTACGCCTATTACGCGGCCGGCGGCGCCCTGACCCGCATCAATGAACTGCTGGCCCGCGCGGACGAGCCTCAGTACCCGGGACAGACCAATCCGTTCGTGGGGCGGCAGACGGTGAGCATCGACGTGCGCGGTTTGAGCTTTGGCTACAACGACGAGCTGGTCCTCGATCAGCTGGACCTGTCGATCAATCCCGGCGAAAAAGTCGCGATCGTGGGGGCCAGCGGCGGCGGCAAAAGCACGCTCGTTCAGTTGCTCCTTGGCCTGTACACCGCCCGATCCGGGGTCATTCGTTTCGGAGGTTCAAGCTTGCAGGAGATCGGCCTGGACACCGTCCGCGAGAACGTCGCGGTGGTGTTGCAGCACCCGGCGCTGTTCAACGACACCGTCCGCGCCAACCTTCTTATGGGCCGCGAGCAGGATGACAACGCCTGCTGGCAGGCGCTTGAAATCGCTCAGATGGATGCGACGATCCGCGCGCTGCCCCTGGGGCTGGACAGCGTGGTCGGGCGTTCGGGGGTTCGCCTCTCCGGCGGCCAGCGCCAACGGCTGGCCATCGCGCGCATGGTGCTGGCCGACCCCAAGGTGGTGATTCTCGACGAGGCCACTTCTGCGCTGGATGCCGCCACCGAGTACAACCTTCACCAGGCCCTGAACCGTTTCCTCAGCGGCCGCACGACGCTGATCATCGCCCACCGGCTGTCAGCGGTGAAACAGGCCGATCGCGTGTTGGTGTTCGATGGCGGGCGCATCGCCGAAGACGGGGATCATCAGCAATTGATTGCAGACGGCGGGCTCTACGCTAGGCTCTATGGACACCTGCAACAGGTGTGATACGACCGGGCGAGCTACGGGGCAGTACGCAATAGCGTATTGCCACTGGAGCACGTCAATTCTTGGGCTATGCTTGCTCAGGCACTTACCGAAAATGTGAAAAGCGTCATATTTACGTCTTCGCACCCAATTGGCTGGTTACGTCTTGTAAAAGATGTGAGAGATTGTCTGCTGCGTCGTGGAATTAGCGAAGTCCCTCAGGCTCCAGGAAGGTTGCCTGGCGTGGGGGGGCTGAGAATCTGGCAGTGCTGATCAAAGGGACACCATGAAGCAAAAGCGGATCCTCGGGAAGCCTCGTCTTCTGGGCATCGTCTGGCCGTTTATCGCTGTTGTGCTGTTACAGGCACTGCTCGGCTGCGTCAGCTTGTACATGATGTCCGCGGTCCGCAGCTACATCGGCGGTGAGAGCCTGTGGTCGAAGGGCCAGAAAGACGCCATTTATTATCTGAATCTCTACGCCAACAGCCGCGACGACATCAACTACCTGAAATACCAGCAGGCGATCGCCATTCCCCAGGGCGGGCATGACTTGCGCCTGGCGATGGATCAGCCGGTGCCCGACATCGTGCGCGCCAAGGCCGGGATTCTGCAGGGGGGTAACCATCCCGACGATGCGCAGAGCATCATCTGGCTCTATCTGAACTTCCAGCACTTCAGCTACCTGGAAAAGGCCATCGACCTGTGGAAGGTCGGTGACAACTATCTCGTGCAGCTCGATGAAGTCGCCCGTGAAATGCACGCCCGGATTCAGGAAGGCAACGTCACCAACAGTGAAGTCCTGGGCTGGCGCCAGCGCATCAGCGCCATCAACGAAGGCGTCACGCCGGCGGCCATGGCTTTCAGCGACGCACTGGGGGAGGGCTCGCGGGTCATCCTGCGGATTCTGCTGGTGGTCAACCTCGCCACGGCGCTGTGCCTGATCATCCTTGCGCTGCTGCGCACCCATAAACTGCTGGAGCAGCGCCACGCCTTTGCGATCGCGCTGCAGGCGGAAAAAGAGCGCGCGCAGATCACCCTGGAGTCCATCGGTGACGGCGTCATCACCACCGATGTCGACGGCTCCATCGTCTACATGAACCCCGCCGCAGAGCTCATGACCCACTGGAAGAACGAGCAGGCGGCCGGTCTGCCGCTGGCCGCGCTGTTCAGCCTGCTCGACGAGAACGATCAGAAAGACACCTCGACCCTGATCGAGCGCATGCTCAGTGGCAATCTGGGCGGCGGCAGTGAAAGCTCACGACTGATTCAGCGCCTGGACGGCAGTACCGTTTCGGTCGCGTTGGTCGGCTCGCCGATCCGCACCGAAGGCAAGGTCAGTGGCGCCGTGCTGGTGTTGCACGACATGACCCAGGAGCGTCAGTACATCGCCAACCTGTCCTGGCAGGCGACCCACGATGCGCTGACCGGACTGACCAATCGCCGCGAGTTCGAATACCGCCTCGAACTGGCCCTCAACGGCCTGGCCGAGCAGCCGGCGCAGCATGCATTGATGTTCCTTGACCTCGATCAGTTCAAGCTGGTCAACGACACCAGCGGCCATGCCGCGGGTGATGAGCTGCTGCGGCACATTTGCACACTGCTGCAGCAGGGCGTGCGCGAAGGCGATACGCTGGCGCGCCTTGGGGGCGACGAGTTCGGCATCCTTCTCGAACACTGTGCGCCGGAGGCCGCTGAGCGCGTGGCCGAAAGCCTGCGGCAAACCGTGGAAAGCCTGCACTTTGTCTGGAAAGGCCGGCCGTTTGTCACCACCGTCAGCATCGGTCTGGTGCACATCGACGATGTCCCGACCACGCTGGAGACCTCGCTGCGCGCCGCCGACATGGCCTGCTACATGGCCAAGGAAAAGGGCCGCAACCGGGTTCAGGTCTACCACGACGACGACTCTGATCTGTCCACCCGCTTTGGCGAAATGGCCTGGATTCAGCGCCTGCACATGGCCCTCGAAGACAACCGCTTCTGTCTGTACTCCCAGGAAATTGCAGCACTGGGCCGCAACGCCGTGCAAGGCCCTGGCCATATCGAGATTCTGCTGCGGCTGCGCGACGAGTCCGGGCGCATGATCCTGCCGGACAGTTTCATCCCCGCCGCCGAGCGCTACGGCATGATGACCACCCTGGACCGCTGGGTCGTGCAGCACGTCTTCATGATCATCGCCGACTGTCTCAAGTCCGGACACGGCAAAGGGCCGATGGCCGTGTGTGCGATCAATCTGTCCGGGACCAGCATTGGCGACGACGCCTTTCTTGAGTATTTGCGACAGCAGTTCCAGATCTACGCAATCCCTCCTGAACTTATCTGTTTTGAAATCACCGAAACCAGTGCGATCGCCAATTTGGGCAGCGCCATTCGGTTCATCAATGAACTTAAAAGTCTGGGATGCCGTTTCTCTCTGGATGACTTCTGTGCAGGCATGTCGTCATTCGCTTACCTGAAGCACTTGCCTGTGGACTTCCTGAAGATTGATGGCAGTTTCGTAAAAGACATGCTCGACGATCCGGTCAACCGGGCGATGGTGGAAGTGATCAACCATATCGGGCACGTAATGGGCAAACAGACGATCGCCGAGTTCGTCGAAAGCCCCCAGATAGAGCAGGCGTTATTGGAAATCGGTGTGGACTACGCTCAGGGGTACGTTATCGAGCGACCGCAATTATTCACCTGTGAATGTCTGCACGCACGGCCCGCGAGGCAGACCCCACTGTTGTTCAGCGCTCCCGGGACTTTTCGCTGAACACATCCTACGCAACTTACATAAGGAGCTACACAGTGATCGATATGTTCATTAGAACCGGTCCGCTGATGGATGCCAGCAGTTACCCCGCTTGGGCACAGCAATTGATTGACGATTGCAGTGACGCCAAGGCCAAGGTGGTAGGGCATGAACTTTATCAACGCATGCGTGACGGGCGGCTCAGTTCTAAGACCATGCGCCAGTACCTGATTGGGGGATGGCCGGTCGTCGAACAGTTCGCGGTCTATATGGCGCATAACCTGACCAAAACCCGATTCGCCCGACACCCGGGTGAAGACATGGCGCGACGATGGTTGATGCGCAACATTCGGGTCGAACTCAACCACGCCGATTACTGGGTCAACTGGAGCGCTGCCCACGGGGTGACGCTGGAAGACTTGCAGGCGCAGTTGGTGCCCTCGGAACTCCACGCACTGAATCACTGGTGCTGGCACAGTTGTTCGTCGGATTCACTGGTAGTCGCCATCGCGGCGACCAACTACGCCATCGAAGGTGCCACCGGTGAATGGTCGGCGGTCGTCTGTTCCCAGGATACCTACGCGGACATGTTCCCGCCGGACACACGAAAGCGGGCAATGAAGTGGCTGAAGATGCATGCGCAGTACGACGATTCCCACCCTTGGGAAGCGCTGGAAATCATCTGCACCCTGGCCGGCAACAACCCCAGCGAGCAATTGCAGAGTGACCTGCGAATGGCGGTCTGCAAGAGCTACGAGTACATGTTCCTGTTCCTTGAGCGGTGCATGACGCTGGAACTATCCCAGGAAAGTAGCGGCTCGGTCCGTGAACACCGGATCCCCGCCCGCGCCTGATCGGTCAGCCCGCCATTTCCAGGCGGTTGCGGCCCTTGCGCTTGGCGGCGTACAGGGCCGTGTCGGCACGGCGCAACATGCTGTCGGACGATTCGCCCGGCAGCAGCGTCGAGCAACCGAGGCTCACGGTCAGATCCAGAGGCCGTCCTGTCACCGGATAACTGAGTTGCAGTGCCGCACTGCGCAAGCGCTCGCCTACCAGCGCGGCTGACTCACGGCTGGTGTTGGTCAGCACGATGAGAAACTCCTCACCGCCAAATCTGAACACCTGATCGATATTGCGCAGGCGATCCTTGACCGCGTTGGTCACCGCCCGCAGCACTTCATCGCCCGTGGCATGGCCATGGGTGTCGTTGATGCCCTTGAAGTGGTCGATGTCGAGCATCAGCACCGACAGCGGTTGCTGCTGGCGGCGTG
The DNA here is from genome assembly GCF_055283955.1 of Pseudomonas sp. HP_12. Classification (NCBI taxonomy): domain Bacteria; kingdom Pseudomonadati; phylum Pseudomonadota; class Gammaproteobacteria; order Pseudomonadales; family Pseudomonadaceae; genus Pseudomonas; species Pseudomonas sp. HP_12. The sequence goes on along the minus strand of NZ_JBTOQG010000012.1, from coordinate 304,917 downwards.
CGATTTCGAACTCGCGAATCAGCGACTGCTCCATCGCGATCCGGTTACCGGCGCCGGTCAGCGGGTCACGCAGCGCACTCAGGCTGGCGTGGCGATACAGCAGGGCGTTGCGCAGGGGATACAGCAGGCTGGACAGCAACGATTCGAGTTGCTCAAGCTCATCCTCGGCGAAACGGTGGTCGCGCTGGAACGACAGCTCGCCCAACTGCTCGCCTTCGTGGGTCATGCGGTAGATAGCGCTGTGCCGGGCGCGCTCCCCAAGTTCCAGACGCAGATCGGTGGGCAGGTGTTTGTAGCTGAGGGCATTCAGCGGGATGAGTTGCTGAACGCTCTGGAAAAGCATCGACAGGATCTTGTCCGCTTCGAGGCTGGTCTGCAGTTGCAAATCGAGCTGACGCCTGAGCTGTTCGTAATCGAGGGCAGGCCGGACGAGGCTGTGGGGCGGCGCGAAACCATGGCGTTGCAGCCGGGCGCTGTCGAAATCTATGGCATTGGTGGTTGGAAGACTCATGGTTCCGCTCCTTCGCCTCTACGGGCTTGAAATGGAGAGAGCGAAACTCGTGCCAATTCGACTGCCTGCGTGAAAAGTATTGTCAATCAATAAGTTGCGGCGGATTGTGACAGGTTTGATACCTTTCCGCGCCTTGGATTTGACTAACGTATCGATCCTGAAGGCGTTCTGCTACACAAGACGGCAGGAAACTGCCGAGTGGGGGGGCCCTGGGGTTGTCTGATATTCAGATGAGGGAGCGCGTTCGGGAGCGCCCCTTGTGGTTGACGGACGACTTGCCCCAAAGTCAGCGGGTCTGCGCATCCAGTGCCTGTCCGTTGATGCCTTTGCTGTCCGGGCCCATCAGGTACAGATACACCGGCATGATCTCGTCCGGCGTCGGGTTGTTGGTCGGATCTTCCGCCGGGTACGCCTGGGCGCGCATGTCGGTGCGGGTTGCGCCCGGATTGATGCTGTTGGCGCGCAGCGACCCAAGCCCGTCGATCTCGTCGGCCAGCGTCTGCATCAGCCCCTCGGTGGCGAACTTGGACACGCCATAGGCGCCCCAATACGCGCGGCCTTTGCGGCCGACGCTGCTGGAAGTGAAGGCGATGGACGCGTCACCCGAGAGCTTGAGCAGCGGCAGCAACGCGGTGGTCAGCATGAAGGTGGCGTTGACGTTGATGTGCATCACCTGCATGAACTGCTCGCCGGTGAGCTGCTCGATCGGCGTGCGCGGGCCGATGATCGAGGCGTTGTGCAACACGCCATCGAGCCGGCCGAACTCCGCTTCGATCATCGCGGCGAGTTCGTCATATTGATGGGGCAGGGCAGTCTCGAGATCGAACGGGATGACCACCGGCTGCGGATGACCGGCAGCTTCGATCTCGTCATACAGCGCGCTCAGGTTCGCTTCGGTCCTGCCCAGCAGCAAGACCGTCGCGCCGTGGGCGGCGTAGGTTCTTGCGGCAGCGGCACCGATGCCACGGCCGGCGCCGGTGACCAGGATCACCCGGTCCTTGAGCAGATCGGGGCGGGCGGAATAATTGAACATGGGGGCTCCTCTCTCTATGTAGTGCGCTGTGTCTATGCCGAGCTGCGCTGATGAGCGATCAGCAGCTGCACAACGCATCATCCAGCACCCGGCGCAGCTCCAGTGGGTGGTTCACCACCACGTCCGCGCCCCAGTGATCGGGATTGTCGTTGGGATGGATGTAGCCATAGCGTACGGCGGCGGTCTTGGTGCCGGCGTCGCGGCCGGATTCGATGTCACGCAGGTCATCGCCCACGAACAGCACGCTGGACGGGTCCAGATCGAGCGTCTTGCAGGCCAGCAACAGCGGCTCCGGGTCGGGTTTGCTCCTGGTCACATGGTCCGGGCAGATCAGCACCGCGGAACGCTCCGACAGACCCAGCTGCTCCATGATCGGCTGAGCGAAACGCACCGGCTTGTTGGTCACCACGCCCCAGATCAGCTTGGCTTTTTCGATGTCGGCCAGCAATTCGGCCATGCCGTCGAACAGCTTGCTGTGCACGGCGCAATCGGTCTGGTAGCGCGCCAGAAACTCCAGTCGCAGCGCCTCGAATTCAGGCGCCTCGGGGGACATGGCGAACGCCGCCGAGACCATCGCCCTGGCCCCGCCGGAGATCTCGTCGCGAATCAGTTTGTCGTCCACACGCGGGAAGCCGCGTTCGGCCAGCATCGCCTGGCAGATCGCGATGAAGTCCGGCGCGGTATCGAGCAGCGTGCCGTCCATGTCGAAGAGAACTGCCCTCAAGCGCATGGCTCAGACGCCTCTCAATGTCTGGATCATGTAATTGACGTCGACGTCGGACGCCAGCTTGTAGTGCTTGGTCAGCGGGTTGTAGGTCAGGCCGATGATGTCCTTGACCTGCAGCCCGGCATCGCGGCTCCACGCGCCCAGCTCGGACGGGCGGATGAATTTCTTGAAGTCATGGGTGCCGCGCGGCAGCAGGTTCATGATGTATTCGGCGCCGATGATGGCGAACAGGTACGCCTTCGGGTTGCGGTTGATGGTGGAGAAAAACACCTGACCGCCCGGCTTGACCATCTTGTAGCAGGCGCGAATCACCGACGACGGGTCCGGCACGTGCTCCAGCATTTCCAGGCAGGTCACGACATCGAACTGCTCGGGCATTTCGTCGGCCAGTGCTTCGGCGGTGATCTGCCGGTATTCCACGTTCACGCCAGATTCGAGCTGATGCAGGCGCGCCACGGCCAGCGGCGCCTCGCCCATGTCGATGCCGGTCACGGTGGCGCCGCGCAAGGCCATGGCCTCGCTCAGAATGCCGCCGCCGCAACCGACATCGAGCACCTTCTTGCCGGCCAGATTCACGCGCTCGTCAATCCAGTTCACCCGCAGCGGGTTGATATCGTGAAGCGGCTTGAACTCGCTGTTGCGATCCCACCAGCGATGGGCGAGGGCCTCGAATTTGGCGATTTCGGCGTGGTCGACGTTGCTCATGTGTGATCCTCTAAAACTTGAATTCGTTGTCCGGCCACGGTATCTGACCGTGGCGGTGCTCAATGGGTCAGGCTTTGTCTGCCGCGATGCGGTTGCCCCAGGCTTTGGCGGTTCGGGTCAGCGCTTCTTCGTCCATGCGGGTCAGGCGTTTGTCCTGCAGCAATGGCTTGCCGGCGACCCAGACGTGCGTGACGCAGTCGCGACCCGTCGCATAAATAAGCTGTGACACCGGGTCGTAGACCGGCTGTTGCGCCAGGCCAGAGAGGTCGAACGCGACCATGTCGGCGGCCTTGCCGATCTGCAGCGAGCCGGTGTGATCGTCGATGCCCAAAGCGCGGGCGCCGTTCAGCGTGGCCATGCGCAGCGCACGGTGGGCGTCCAGCGCAGTGGCCGAGCCGGCCACCGCCTTCGCCAGCAGCGCGGCGGTGCGGGTTTCGCCGAGCAGGTCCAGGTCGTTGTTGCTGGCCGCGCCGTCGGTGCCGATGGCGACGTTGACCCCGGCCTGCCACAGGCGCTCGACCGGGCAGAAGCCGCTGGCCAGTTTCAGGTTCGATTCGGGGCAGTGAATGACGCTAGAGTTGCTTTCGACCAGCATCGCCAGGTCGTCATCGCTGATCTGGGTCATGTGCACCGCCTGGAAACGCGGGCCCAGCAGGCCCAGACGCTGCAGCCGCGCGATGGGCCGTTCCTGGCGCTGCTGAACGGCCTCGTGTACTTCAAAAGCGGTTTCGTGAACGTGCATCTGGATCATTGCGTCCAGCTCATCGGCGATGACCCGGATCTTCTCCAGGTTCTCGTCGCTGACGGTATAAGGGGCGTGGGGGCCCATGGCGATCTTGATGCGATCGTGGTGGGCGAGGTCGTTGAACAGCTCGATACCGATGTGCAGCGATTCATCGCTGTTGCGCGCGCCGGGTATCGGGAAGTCCAGCACCGGCACGGTGATCTGTGCGCGAATGCCACTGTTGTGCACCCGCTCGCAGGCGACCTTCGGAAAGAAATACATGTCGGAGAAGCAGGTGATGCCACCTTTCAACTGCTCGGCAATGGCCAGATCGGTGCCGTCGCGGACGAAATCCTCATCGACCCATTTCGCCTCGGCTGGCCAGATATGGTCCTGCAGCCAGGTCATCAACGGCAGATCGTCGGCCAGACCGCGGAACAGCGTCATCGCCGCATGGCCGTGGGCGTTGATCAGCCCGGGACTGAGCAGCATGCCCGGCAACTCGCGCACTTCGATGGCCGGCTGGCGCAGGGCCTCGGCGCGGGGGCCGATGTAAACGATCAGGCCATCGCGGATGCCGATTCCGTGCTGCTTCAACACAACGCCGGCGGGTTCGACCGGTACCAGCCAGTCCGGCAGCAACAACAGGTCGAGCGGGGCAGCGGAATGGGGCATGGGGCGGGCATCCAATGGCTTATTACGGGGACGGCGAAGTATACCCGAGCGTCTTCGCAGGCGGCTCGCTATAATCGGCGGCTTTTTAAGGTGCTGGCGATTTGCTTCTTTGCACCGTCGCTGTGGCGGCAGCTTTTCAAAAATTCATCAAGTGGGGTGTGCAATGCGCGATCGATTACTGGCTGCGGAGAAGGTAAAGGCCATCGATTGGCGGGACGGCACGTTGCATCTGCTGGATCAGCGGGTCCTGCCCTTCGAAGAAACCTGGCATCCCTACACCACAGCTGAAGGCGTGGCCGAAGCCATTCGCACGATGGTTGTGCGCGGCGCGCCAGCCATCGGTATCAGTGCGGCCTACGGCATCGTATTGGCGGTCATTGATCGTCTGGCCGAAGGCGGCGACTGGCAAATGGCCCTGGAAGAAGACTTCGACCTGCTGGCCAACTCCCGGCCCACGGCGGTCAACCTGTTCTGGGCGCTGAATCGCATGCGCGAGCGCCTGTATCGCCTGAAGGATCATGAAGATCCGCTGAAGGCCATGGAGGCCGAAGCTGTGGCCATTCACTTGAGCGACCGCGAAGCCAATCTGACCATGGCGCAACTGGGTGCCGAGCTGATCCGCAAGCATCAGGGCAATCTGCAGACCGTGCTGACCCATTGCAACACCGGCGCACTGGCCACTGGCGGCTTTGGTACCGCGCTCGGCGTCATCCGCGCGGCACACCTGGAAGGCATGATCGAACGCGTCTACGCCGACGAAACCCGTCCCTGGCTGCAGGGCTCCCGTCTGACCGCGTGGGAATTGGTCAACGAAGGCATTCCGGTCACCCTCAATGCCGACTCCGCGGCCGCGCACCTGATGAAAACCAAAGGCATCACCTGGGTCATCGTCGGCGCCGACCGCATCACCGCCAACGGCGACGTCGCCAACAAGATCGGCACTTACCAGTTGGCGGTGGCGGCGATGCACCACGGCGTGCGCTTCATGGTCGTGGCGCCGAGCTCGACCATCGACATGAACCTTGCCAGTGGCGACGACATTCCCATCGAAGAGCGCGACGGCCGTGAATTGCTTGAAGTCGGCGGCAAGCGCGTGGGTGCCGACGTCGACGCCTTCAACCCTGTGTTCGATGTGACGCCCGCCGATCTGATCGACGCCATCGTCACCGAGAAGGGCATCGTCGAACGCCCCGACACGACCAAAATGGCCCTGTTGATGTGCCGCAAACGCCTGCATTGATCACCCCGCAGCCGATAATGCCATTCGTCGCCAAACGCGCTATCGGGCTCTGTGAGCGCGTATCAGGCGTCTGCTGGCGAAATGGCGTGTTCACGGCGCCTGCAAAGACTTCGTGCCTGACGGCGATTGTGGTACCATCCGGCGGTTTCCAAAGGGGCGCATGGCGACCCTTATGACTGCGCACATTCATGGCATAACTCGCTGATTTGTCGTAAGTCGTTGCCTGACAATCGTCGGCAGCGGCAAGCCTTGTTCATCCCGGATGGCTGAGCGAGGTTTCACCAGAAAAAGGAATCAGGCTTCTCATGGGCGAACTGGCCAAAGAAATCCTCCCGGTCAATATCGAAGACGAGCTGAAGCAGTCCTACCTCGACTACGCGATGAGCGTCATCGTCGGACGAGCTCTGCCCGATGCGCGCGACGGCTTGAAGCCCGTGCACCGGCGGGTACTGTTCGCGATGAGCGAACTGGGTAACGACTGGAACAAGCCGTACAAGAAATCCGCCCGTGTGGTCGGTGACGTTATCGGTAAGTACCACCCGCATGGCGACACCGCGGTCTACGACACCATCGTTCGTATGGCCCAACCCTTTTCCCTGCGCTACCTGCTGGTAGACGGCCAGGGCAACTTCGGTTCGGTGGACGGCGACAACGCCGCTGCCATGCGATACACCGAAGTGCGCATGACCAAGCTGGCCCATGAGCTGCTGGCCGACCTGCACAAGGAAACCGTGGACTGGGTGCCGAACTACGACGGCACCGAACAGATTCCTGCGGTCATGCCGACCCGTATTCCCAACCTGCTGGTCAACGGCTCCAGCGGCATCGCCGTGGGCATGGCGACCAACATTCCGCCGCACAACCTCGGTGAAGTCATCGACGGCTGTCTGGCGCTCATCGACAACGGCGACCTCACCGTCGACGAGTTGATGCAGTACATCCCCGGCCCGGACTTCCCGACCGCCGCGATCATCAACGGTCGTGCCGGCATCGTCGAAGCCTACAAGACCGGCCGTGGCCGCATCTATATGCGCGCCCGCTCCATCGTCGAAGACATCGACAAGGTCGGTGGTCGCCAGCAGATCGTCATTACCGAGCTGCCGTACCAGCTGAACAAGGCCCGTCTGATCGAGAAGATCGCCGAGCTGGTCAAAGAGAAGAAGCTCGAAGGCATCACCGAGCTGCGCGACGAGTCCGACAAGGACGGCATGCGCGTGGTCATCGAGCTGCGTCGCGGCGAAGTGCCTGAGGTCATCCTCAACAATCTCTACGCTCAGACCCAGCTGCAAAGCGTCTTCGGTATCAATATCGTTGCGCTGATCGACGGCCGCCCACGCATCCTGAACCTCAAGGACCTGCTGGAAGCCTTCATTCGTCACCGTCGCGAAGTCGTTACCCGTCGCACCGTGTTCGAACTGCGCAAGGCCCGCGAGCGGGGTCACATCCTCGAAGGTCAGGCCGTTGCCCTGTCGAACATCGACCCGGTCATCGCCCTCATCAAAGCCTCGCCGACCCCGGCCGAAGCCAAGGAAGGTCTGATCAGCACGCCGTGGGAATCCAGCGCCGTGGTCGAAATGGTCGAGCGCGCAGGCGCCGAATCGTCCCGCCCGGAAAACCTCGATCCTCAGTACGGCATGCGTGACGGCAAGTATTTCCTCTCGCCGGAACAGGCTCAGGCGATCCTTGAGCTGCGTCTGCACCGCCTGACCGGTCTGGAACACGAGAAGCTGCTGACCGAGTACCAGGAAATCCTGACTCAGATCGGCGAGCTGCTGCGCATCCTCAACAGCGCCACGCGCCTGATGGAAGTCATCCGCGAAGAGCTGGAGCTGATCCGCGCCGAATATGGCGATGTGCGTCGCACCGAGATCCTTGATGCGCGCCTGGACCTGACCCTCGGCGACATGATCCCCGAAGAAGAGCGCGTCGTGACCATCTCCCACGGTGGCTACGCCAAGACTCAACCGCTGGCCGTTTATCAGGCCCAGCGTCGCGGCGGCAAAGGCAAATCGGCCACCGGCGTCAAGGATGAGGACTACATCGCTCACCTGCTGGTCGCCAACAGCCACACCACGCTGCTGATGTTCTCCAGCAAAGGCAAGGTGTACTGGCTCAAGACCTACGAGATCCCGGAAGCGTCCCGCGCTGCCCGTGGTCGTCCGTTGGTCAACCTGTTGCCGCTGAGCGAAGGCGAATACATCACCACCATGCTGCCGGTCGACCTCGAAGCCATGCGCAAGCGCGCTGACGAAGAAGAAGCCGAAGGCGTGGACGCCGACGCCGAAGACCTCGAGAACAGCAACGAGACCGAAGAAGAGCGCAAGGCGCGCATCAAGGCCGCCGACAAGAAGAAGGCGCCGTTCATCTTCATGTCGACCGCCAACGGTACCGTCAAGAAGACCCCGCTGGTGGCCTTCAGTCGTCAACGCAGCGTCGGCCTGATTGCGCTGGAGCTGGACGAAGGCGACATCCTGATTTCCGCGGCCGTCACCGATGGCGAGCAGGAAATCATGCTGTTCTCCGACGGCGGCAAGGTCACCCGCTTCAAGGAATCCGAAGTGCGTGCCATGGGCCGTACGGCTCGCGGCGTGCGCGGCATGCGTCTGCCTGAAGGGCAGAAGCTGATTTCGATGCTGATTCCGGAGCAGGGCAGCCAGATCCTCACCGCTTCCGAGCGTGGCTATGGCAAGCGCACCGCGATCACTGAGTTCCCTGAGTACAAGCGTGGCGGTCAGGGCGTCATCGCCATGGTCAGCAACGAGCGTAACGGCCGTCTGGTCGGCGCGGTTCAGGTGCAGGACGGCGAGGAAATCATGCTGATTTCCGACCAGGGCACGCTGGTGCGTACCCGCGTTGGCGAAGTATCGAGTCTGGGCCGTAACACTCAGGGCGTGACCCTGATCAAACTGGCCAAGGACGAGAAACTGGTCGGTCTGGAGCGCGTGCAGGAACCATCGGAAGTCGAAGGCGAAGAGCTGGAAGGCGAAGCGTTCGAGGGCGAAGAGGTTGATGGCGACGTGATTGGCGCCGTCGACACCGACGAGTCCGCTGACGATGTGCAGGCGGATCACGCGGCTGACGAAGAAGAGCCGCAGGAGTAACGCTGAGAGGGGGCTGGTGACCCGGCCCCCTCCTTAGAATCATGGGACGCATGCTGTCAGACAGATCGCTTTCGCGACCGTCGCAAACTCCGATTGCTCCTACCGTCGATCTCAGTGCCCGACCAGAGAACGTCTGTAGGAGCAATCGGAGGTAACGACGGTCGCGATGCGGATCTTCTGACACAATACAGTCCCTGTTCCGCACTTCCCCGCATTTCACCCGTTCCAAATTAATTCAGTGACACGACGAGAGTGGATATGAGCAAGCGAGCCTTTAACTTCTGCGCAGGTCCTGCTGCGCTCCCTGAAGCTGTTCTGCTGCGCGCCCAGGCCGAACTCCTGGACTGGCATGGCAAAGGCCTGTCCGTCATGGAAATGAGCCATCGCAGCGACGAGTTCGTCTCCATCGCCACCAAGGCGGAGCAGGATTTTCGCGATCTGCTGTCTGTCCCCTCCAATTACAAAGTGCTGTTTCTTCAAGGTGGCGGCAGTCAGCAATTCGCTCAGGTTCCGTTGAACCTGCTGCCGGAAAAAGGCACGGCCGACTACATCGACACCGGCATCTGGTCGCAGAAAGCCATTGAAGAAGCATCGCGCTACGGCAACATCAATGTCGCCGCCAGCGCCAAACCCTCCGATTACTTCGCCATTCCCGGCCAGAACGATTGGAAGCTGTCGAAAGACGCGGCCTACGTTCACTACGTGCCCAACGAGACCATTGGCGGTCTGCAATTCAACTGGATTCCGGATACCGGTGACGTGCCGCTGGTCGCCGACATGTCCTCGGACATCCTCTCGCGCCCTGTCGACGTCTCGCGTTTCGGCATGATCTTCGCCGGTGCCCAGAAGAACATCGGCCCGAGTGGCATCGTCGTGGCAATCATCCGCGAGGACCTGCTGGGTCGCGCGCGTTCGCTGTGCCCGACGATGCTCAATTACAAGGTCGCGGCCGACAACGGCTCCATGTACAACACGCCACCAACGCTGGCCTGGTACCTGTCCGGTCTGGTCTTTGAATGGCTGAAAGAGCAGGGTGGCGTCGAGGCCATGGCCACGCGCAATGAACTCAAGCAGCGCACGCTGTACGACTTCATCGACGCCAGCGGTCTGTACAGCAACCCGATCAACCCGTCCGACCGCTCGTGGATGAACGTGCCGTTCCGTCTGGCCGATGATCGCCTGGACAAGCCGTTCCTCGCGGGTGCCGAAGCGCGCAACCTGCTTAACCTCAAAGGCCACCGTTCTGTCGGCGGCATGCGCGCGTCCATCTACAATGCCATCGACCTCAGTGCGGTCAACGCCCTGACCGCGTACATGGCAGAGTTCGAGAAGGAACACGGCTAATGTCTGAACAAGAGCTCAAGGCACTGCGGGTCCGCATCGACAGCCTGGACGAAAAGGTTCTGGAACTGATCAGCGAACGCGCCCGCTGCGCCCAGGAAGTGGCGCGGGTCAAGATGGCCGAACTGCCGGCAGGCGAAGAGCCGGTGTTCTATCGGCCCGAGCGTGAAGCGGCGGTGCTCAAGCGCGTCATGGAGCGTAACCGTGGCCCGCTGAGCAACGAAGAGATGGCGCGGCTGTTCCGCGAAATCATGTCCTCGTGCCTGGCGCTGGAGCAGCCGCTCAAGGTCGCGTATCTCGGACCTGAGGGCACCTTCACTCAAGCCGCTGCGCTGAAGCATTTCGGCCACGCCGTGATCAGCAAGCCCATGGCAGCGATCGACGAAGTGTTCCGTGAAGTGGTCGCCGGTGCGGTCAACTTCGGCGTCGTCCCGGTGGAGAACTCCACCGAAGGTGCGGTCAACCACACTCTGGACAGCTTCCTTGAGCACGACATGGTTATCTGTGGCGAAGTCGAGCTGCGCATTCACCATCATCTGCTGGTGGGCGAGAACACCAAGACCGACAGCATCAGCCGCATCTACTCCCACGCCCAGTCCCTGGCGCAATGCCGCAAGTGGCTGGACGCGCATTACCCGAACGTCGAACGCGTCGCCGTTGCCAGCAACGCCGAAGCGGCCAAGCGGGTCAAGGGTGAGTGGAACTCGGCGGCGATCGCCGGTGATATGGCGGCCGGCCTTTATGGCTTGACGCGGATTGCCGAGAAGATCGAGGACCGTCCGGACAACTCCACGCGCTTCCTCATGATCGGCAATCAGGAAGTGCCGCCGACCGGCGACGACAAGACGTCGATCATCGTCTCGATGAGCAACAAGCCGGGCGCGCTGCATGAGCTGCTGGTGCCTTTCCACCAGAACGGCATCGACCTGACGCGCATCGAAACGCGTCCCTCGCGAAGCGGTAAATGGACCTACGTGTTCTTCATCGATTTCGTTGGCCACCACCGCGACCCGCTGATCAAGGCCGTTCTCGAGCAGATCAGCCAGGAAGCCGTGGCGCTCAAGGTGTTGGGTTCCTATCCGAAAGCAGTGCTTTGATCCTGCGTCCGGACTTGCAGCCCCACGGGTTTTTCTGAAGAGGTAAAGCGGTACATGAGCGGCGACTTCCTCGCGCTGGCACAGCCCGGCGTGCAAAAACTATCGCCTTACGTTCCCGGCAAACCGGTGGACGAACTGGCGCGTGAACTGGATATCGATCCGGCGCGCATCATCAAGCTGGCGAGCAACGAAAACCCCATGGGCGCCAGCCCCAAGGCGTTGCAGGCGATCAAAGACGCACTGGCGGAATTGACCCGCTACCCGGACGGCAACGGTTTCGAGCTCAAGCAGCGCTTGTCGCAAGCCTGTGGCGTGCAGCCCGAACAAGTGACGCTGGGCAACGGCTCCAACGACATTCTGGAAATTGTCGCCCGTGCCTACCTGGCGCCGGGGCTCAATGCGGTGTTCAGCGAACACGCGTTTGCGATCTATCCGATCGTCACCCAGGCCGTGGGCGCCACCGCCCACGTCGCCAGGGCGAAAGAGTGGGGTCACGACCTCCCGGCCATGCTCGCCGCCATCGACAGCAACACCCGGGTCATCTTCATCGCCAACCCGAACAACCCCACCGGGACCTGGTTCGGACCGAGTGCGCTGGCTGACTTCCTCGCGCAGGTGCCCGACAACGTGTTGGTCGTGCTGGACGAGGCCTACATTGAATACGCCGAGGGCGCTGAACTGCCTGACGGTCTCAACTTCCTGAGCGATTACCCTAACCTGGTGGTGTCGCGCACGTTCTCCAAGGCCTATGGCCTGGCCTCTTTGCGCGTTGGTTATGCCCTGTCCTCGCCGGTCGTGGCCGACGTGCTGAACCGCGTGCGTCAGCCATTCAACGTCAACAGCCTCGCGCTGGCCGCCGCCTGCGCCGCGTTGGACGACGTTGACTATGTTGCGCAAAGCCGTCAGTTGAATGAAGCCGGCATGCAGCAGCTGGAAGCAGGGCTTGGTCAGATGGGCCTGAGCTGGATTCCTTCCAAAGCCAATTTCATTGCCGTTGACCTGGGCCGCGAAGCCGCTTCGGTCTATCAAGGATTGCTGCGCGAAGGCGTGATCGTTCGCCCGATCGGCGGTTACGGCATGCCCGATCACCTGCGGGTGAGCATTGGTCTGCCGGCCGAGAACAGTCGTTTCCTCGAGGCGTTGAGCAAGGTTCTGGCGCGTGGTTGATGTCACGTCGCTGCAACCCGCTGCGCCTGTGATCGGCCGCCTGGTGGTGGTCGGCCTCGGATTGATCGGTGGTTCGTTCGCCAAAGGGTTGAAGGAAAGTGGCCTGTGCCGCGAAGTCGTGGGCGTCGATCTCGACCCGCAATCGCGCACGCTGGCCGTCGAACTGGGCGTGGTCGATCGCTGTGAAGACAATCTCGCGGCCGCCTGCGTGGGGGCTGACGTCATTCAGTTGGCCGTGCCGATCCTGGCCATGGAAAAGCTCCTCGGCGTACTGGCGGGCCTGGACTTGGGCAATGCCGTGCTGACCGATGTCGGCAGCGCCAAAGGCAATGTGGTCCGCGCTGCCCGCGAAGCCTTTGGCGTGATGCCGCCGCGCTTCGTGCCGGGTCACCCGATTGCCGGCTCCGAGCAGAGCGGGGTGGAAGCTTCCAACGCCGAGCTGTTCAAGCGCCACAAAGTCATCCTTACGCCCCTGGCCGAAACCGATCCCTCGGCGCTGGCGCTGGTCGACCGTCTCTGGTCGGCTCTGGGCGCGGACGTCGAGCACATGGAGGTTGAGCGCCACGATGAAGTGCTGGCGGCGACCAGTCATCTGCCGCACCTCCTGGCGTTCGGTCTGGTGGACTCGCTGGCCAAGCGCAACGAAAACCTCGACATCTTCCGTTATGCGGCGGGCGGTTTCCGCGACTTCACGCGCATCGCCGGCAGTGATCCGGTGATGTGGCATGACATCTTCCTGGCGAACCGCGAGGCCGTGCTGCGCACCCTCGACACCTTCCGCAGTGATCTCGATGCGCTGCGTGACGCCGTGGATGCAGGCGATGGCCACCAATTGCTCGGTGTGTTCACCCGGGCCCGGGTCGCCCGAGAGCATTTCGGCAAGATCCTCGCCCGTCGCGCCTACGTTGAAAAAGCTGCGGGCGCCGACCTGACGTTTATGGCGCAGCCCGGCGGTGTTGTCCGCGGGCAGGTTCGTGTGCCGGGTGACAAGTCGATTTCCCACCGGGCGATCATGCTCGGGTCACTGGCCCAAGGCACCAGCGTCGTTGAAGGCTTTCTCGAAAGTGAGGACGCGCTGGCAACGTTGCAGGCATTCCGCGACATGGGCGTGGTCATCGAAGGGCCGCACCACGGTCGCCTGACCATTCACGGCGTCGGCCTCAACGGGCTTCAACCGGCGCCGGGGCCGCTTTATCTGGGTAACTCGGGCACGTCGATGCGCCTGCTCTGTGGCCTGTTGGCCGCGCAGCGATTCGACAGCGTGCTGACCGGCGATGCCTCGCTGTCACGGCGTTCGATGACCGGCGTCGTCGAGCCGCTGCGCCAGATGGGCGCCGTGATTGAAACCGCAGAGGACGGCCGGCCGCCGCTGACCCTTCGTGGCGGGCAGGGTCTTCAGGCCATACGGTACGACATGCCGTTGCCCAGCGCCCAGGTGAAATCCGCGCTGTTGCTCGCCGGTCTCTACGCAAATGGCACAACGATGGTGCATGAGCCCGCGCCGACCCGGGACCACACCGAGCGCATGCTGCAAGGCTTCGGTCATTCGGTTGCCGTTCATGACGCGACAGTGGCGCTGCATTCAGGGGTTGAGCTCAAGGCCGCACCCATCGAAGTGCCCGGCGACATCTCCTCGGCGGCGTTCTTTATGGTGGCAGCGTCCATCGCCGAAGGCTCCGACCTGATTCTGGAAGGCGTGGGTGTCAACCCGACGCGCTCCGGCGTTATCGATATCCTGCGCCTGATTGGCGCGGACATCACGCTGCACAACCCGCGCGATGCGGGCGGCGAGCCGGTGGCTGATCTGCACGTGCGCTCTGCGCGCCTCATGGGTATCGACGTTCCACGGACGCTGGTGTCTCTGGCGTTCGACGAGCTTCCAGCACTCTTTATTGCCGCCGCGTGCGCGGAAGGGCGAACAGTGTTTAACGGTGTCCAGGGCTCACGCGTCAGGGAATCCGGCCGTCTTGAGGCCATGGCCGACGGTCTGGCGACGCTCGGTATAAACGTTGAATCCACCGCAGATGGCATCATTATTGATGGTGGAACCGTTGGCGGTGGTGAAATCAATGCGCAGGGTGATCACCGTATCGCCATGGCATTCAGTATCGCGTCGTTGCGCGCGGCCAGTCCGATCCTCATCCGGGACTGCGCCAATGTGGCGACTTCATTTCCCAGTTTCCTGGCGCTGTGTGCTCAGGTGGGTATTCGTGTAACGCAAGAGGGGCAATCGTGAAAGTTCAAGCTCCGGTCATTACGATCGACGGACCCAGCGGTTCCGGGAAGGGCACGGTGGCCGGCAAGCTGGCCAAACGTCTGGGCTGGTCCCTGCTGGATTCTGGGGCGCTGTATCGGCTGCTGGCCTTCGCCGCGGTCAATCATGGCGTCGATCTGACCAACGAAGAAGCATTGAAACTGCTGGCTGCGCATCTGGATGTGCAGTTCATGGCAGCGACAGACGACCACGGTCAGCGCATTATCCTGGAAGGGGAGGACGTCACGTCAGCCATCCGCAATGAGCATGTCGGCAGCGGCGCGTCGCAGGTGGCCTCGTTGCCGGCTGTCCGCGAAGCACTGCTGCAGCGCCAGCGGGCTTTTCAGGAGTTTCCGGGCCTGATTGCCGACGGCCGCGACATGGGCACGGTGGTCTTTCCCGGCGCGCCACTGAAGATTTTTCTGACGGCCAGCGTCGACGAGCGTGCCCGTCGGCGATATTTGCAGTTGAAGGCCAAGGGTGACGATGTTAGTCTGCCGAGTCTGCTAGATGAGATCCGTGTCCGCGACGAGCGCGACACCCAGCGAGCGGTAGCCCCGCTCAAGCCGGCGCATGACGCCATTCAGCTGGATTCCACCGAATTGTCCATCGAGCAGGTGCTTGAACGCATCCTGAGTGAAGTCGCACTCCGCGATCTCGCCGGATGACCAGAAAGCCATGTGGGAGACCAGTCATAGTCCCGCAGGCTTTCTTTCATATGAACGAAACCCACGTTGTCTGGAGCGTGGCAGATGGGCGTATTCTTCGCCCTTATCAACAGGAATTAAAATGAGCGAAAGCTTTGCTGAACTTTTCGAAGAAAGCCTAAAGACTCTTAACCTTCAGGCCGGTTCGATCATCACCGCGATCATCGTCGATATCGATTACCAGGCTGGTTGGGTCACCGTTCACGCTGGTCTGAAGTCTGAAGGCCTCATCCCGCTGGAGCAGTTCCACAACGACGCTGGCGAGCTGACCATCAAGATTGGCGATGAAGTCCACGTTGCGCTGGACGCGGTCGAAGACGGCTTTGGCGAAACCAAGCTGTCCCGCGAAAAAGCCAAGCGTGCTGAGTGCTGGATCGTTCTGGAAGCGGCTTTCGCAGCTGAGGAAGTGGTCAAGGGCGTTATCAACGGTAAGGTTAAAGGCGGCTTCACAGTCGACGTTAACGGCATCCGTGCGTTCTTGCCAGGTTCTCTGGTTGACGTCCGTCCAGTGCGCGACACCACGCACCTGGAAGGCAAAGAGCTGGAATTCAAGGTCATCAAGCTGGACCAGAAGCGCAACAACGTTGTTGTTTCCCGTCGCAGTGTCCTGGAAGCCGAAAACAGCGCCGAGCGCGAAGCTCTGCTGGAATCGCTGCAGGAAGGCCAACAGGTCAAGGGTATCGTCAAGAACCTCACCGATTACGGCGCATTCGTCGATCTGGGTGGCGTCGATGGCCTGCTGCACATCACCGACATGGCCTGGAAGCGCATCAAGCATCCATCGGAAATCGTCAACGTTGGCGATGAGATCGATGTAAAGGTCCTGAAATACGATCGCGAGCGCAATCGTGTTTCCCTGGGTCTGAAGCAACTGGGTGAAGATCCATGGGTTGCTATCAAGGCTCGTTACCCGGAAGGCACTCGCGTTACCGCGCGTGTTACCAACCTGACCGACTACGGCTGCTTCGCAGAGCTGGAAGAAGGCGTGGAAGGCCTGGTACACGTTTCGGAAATGGACTGGACCAACAAGAACATCCACCCGTCTAAAGTCGTTCAGGTTGGCGACGAAGTGGAAGTCATGGTTCTGGACATCGACGAAGAGCGTCGCCGTATCTCCCTGGGCATCAAACAGTGCAAATCTAACCCGTGGGAAGATTTCTCTGGCCAGTTCAACAAGGGCGACAAGATCTCCGGCACCATCAAGTCGATCACCGATTTCGGTATCTTCATTGGTCTGGACGGCGGAATCGACGGCCTGGTTCACCTGTCCGACATCTCCTGGAACGAAGTGGGCGAAGAAGCCGTACGTCGTTTCAAGAAGGGCGACGAGCTTGACACCGTGATCCTGTCGGTTGATCCAGAGCGTGAGCGCATCTCGCTGGGTATCAAGCAGCTGGAAAGCGATCCGTTCTCCGAGTACGTCACTGTCAATGACAAAGGCGCTATCGTCCGCGGTATCGTTAAAGAAGTTGACGCCAAAGGCGCCATCATCACTCTGGCCGACGACATCGAAGCGACCCTCAAAGCCTCCGAAATCAGCCGTGACCGCGTTGAAGACGCGCGTAACGTTCTGAAAGAAGGCGAAGAGATCGAAGCCAAGATCATCAGCGTTGACCGCAAGAGCCGCGTGATCAGCTTGTCCATCAAGTCGAAAGACGTTGAAGACGAGAAAGAAGCGATTCAGAGCCTGCGTAGCAAGCCTGAAACCGCTGAAAGCACTGGTCCTACCACTCTGGGTGACCTGCTGCGTGCTCAAATGGAAAAACAGAACTGAGTTCTGTCTGACCATTGAAAAAGGGCGACTTCGGTCGCCCTTTTTTGTGGGCGGGTGTTTTTGCGCTGTGTTCGGCCAATGCCTGTTGAGGATGTTCAACCTCCGCTCATTTAAGTCTGGACATACTCTGTTCAAATCCTTCTGGTCATGCTAAAACCTTCAAAGCGCTTTACCTAGCTGCTTGAAAAAGAAGGGAAAAATATGACGAAGTCGGAGTTGATCGAACGAATTGTCACCCATCAAGGACTGCTCTCATCCAAGGATGTGGAGTTGGCCATCAAGACCATGCTCGAGCAGATGTCGCAGTGCCTTGCGACGGGCGACCGTATTGAAATACGCGGCTTCGGCAGCTTTTCCCTGCACTATCGCGCACCTCGCGTAGGCCGCAATCCGAAGACAGGTCAGTCTGTCAGCCTCGACGGCAAGTTCGTCCCTCACTTCAAACCAGGCAAAGAGCTCCGCGACCGGGTGAACGAAGAAGAGGAGCATGAGCTCCAATAGCTCTTTGAGGAGTTCTCATGCGAAATGTGAAGCGTCTGATCTTTCTGGCTATCGCCCTGTTGATCGCAGCGGTGATTGTCGTATTTGTGCTGGAAAACCAGCAGAACGTCGCCTTGGTGTTCTTTGGCTGGAATGCACCCGAGCTGCCGGTCGCCGTGCCGGTGATCTTTGCATTGCTGGTGGGCATGTTGATTGGCCCCCTTCTGGTTTCAGTCGCGCGTCTGCGCAGGAAACCCAAGGCGTCATGTCTACCTTGATAGAATCCCTGCGCGCCAGACACCTCAACGCTTGCGTTGAAGATAATTACAAGCGCACCTATAACTAATCTCCTTTTTCAATGCCTAACCCACGCCTCAAGCTTTCAGGCGCGAGGGTTGCGTGCAGTTCGTCATTCGAGCTGCTTCTACTGAACAGAGGAACCTTCGGGTTTTTTCGTCGCATAGGTTTTTACACATGAATTCCGACTATCCCGCTCTTCAGACTCGCTGTTTCAAGGCCTACGACATCCGTGGTCAGGTCCCCAATGACCTTGACGATGACATTGCATACCGCATCGGCCGGTCCATGGTGGTTGAACTGGGTGCCAAAAATATCGTAGTGGGCCGAGACATGCGTCTTGAAAGCCCGGCCCTGGCTCAGGCGTTGATCAAGGGCATTCAGGAAGCCGGCGCGGATGTCATCGACATCGGCCTGTGCGGCACCGAAGAAGTCTACTTTGCCACCAGCCACTACGATGCAGACGGCGGCGTGATGGTCACGGCCAGTCATAACCCGAAGGGTTATAACGGCATGAAACTGGTCCAGAAATCATCCCGTCCCATCAGTGGTGATACCGGCCTTGATGCCATTCGCCAGCGCGTGGATGCGGGCGACTTCGGTCAAGTGGCCGCTCAGCACGGCAGCGTTCAGTCCAAGCCGGACAAGACCGCCTACATCGAGCACCTGCTGACTTACGTCAAAGGTGCCGACCTCCGTCCATTGAAGATCCTCGCCGACCCGGGCAATGGCGCCGTCGGTCCCGCACTGGACGCGATCCGCTCCCAGCTGCCGTTCGAGTGGGTGATCATCAACGCCGAGCCGGATGGCAACTTTCCGAACGGCGTGCCGAACCCGCTGCTGCCGGAAAACCGCAGCATCACCCGCGACGCGCTGCTCAAGCACGGCTGCGATCTGGGCCTGGCGTGGGACGGCGATTTCGACCGCTGCTTCTTCTTTGACGAGCAAGGCCGTTTCGTCGAGGGCTACTACCTGGTGGGCCTGCTGGCCGAAATGCTGCTCAAGCAACACCCGGGTTCGAAAATCATTCACGACCCGCGCCTGACCTGGAACACCATCGATCAGGTCAAGCAGGCGGGCGGTACGCCGGTGCTGTGCAAAACCGGTCACGCGTTCATCAAGGAGCGCATGCGCCTGGAAGACGCCGTGTATGGCGGCGAAATGAGTGCTCACCACTACTTCCGCGATTTTGCCTACTGCGACAGCGGCATGATCCCGTGGCTGTTGGTCGCCGCGCTGATGTCGGTGTCCGGCAAGAAGTTCTCGCAACTGGTTGATGAACGCATGGCGGCCTACCCGTGCAGCGGCGAAATCAACTACAAGGTCGACGACGTCAAATCCATCATCGCCAAGATCCTGGAACACTACACGCCGTCTTGCTCGAACATCGACAGAACCGACGGCATCAGCCTTGAGTTCGACGAATGGCGCTTCAACCTGCGCGGCTCCAACACCGAGCCACTGCTGCGTCTGAACGTCGAGAGCCGTCGTGATCCCGCCCTTGTAGAAGCCAAGGTCAAAGAGATCGAAGCGCTGATCAACGGCAAGTGATGCACCGGGCGCGCGGTCCCTCTTGCTGATTGGCGGGGCCGCACGCCAATCGTCTACAATGGCGCCGCTGTTTCGCAGCGGCCGTCATGATGGACGGCGAATTCTTATGTGCATGGATCGGATATGACCAGAAAAATCCTGGTAACAGGGAGTTCGGGATTTTTGGGAACAGCGCTAGTTGACCACCTTGCACACCTGCCTGACGCGCACATTGTCGCGGTCAGCAGAGGGGCGACGCCCCATTCTTCTCCAAACGTGACGACGGCCATTGTTGCCGGGCTGACTGCCGACACCCCATGGCAGGAAGTTCTGCATGACGTCGACACGGTCGTTCACGCCGCAGCGCGGGTGCATGTCATGCACGACACCGCGGCCGATCCGCTTTCGCTGTACCGGGAGGTCAACACCCTCGGCACGCTGAATCTGGCTGAGCAGGCCGCCGCAGCAGGCGTCCGGCGTTTCATCTTCATCAGCACGATCAAGGTCAACGGTGAGTCCACCGCGCGGGGCGACTGCTTTCGTCTGGACGACGCGCCCAATCCGAGCGATCCCTACGCCATTTCCAAGCACGAAGCGGAACAAGGCCTTCTGGCCCTGGCCACGACCTCGGCAATGGAAGTGGTGATCATCCGCCCGGTGCTGGTTTACGGCCCCGGCGTCAAAGCCAACTTCCTGCAACTGATGCGCACGTTGCGCAAAGGCGTGCCGCTGCCGCTGGGCGCGGTGAACAACGCGCGCAGCCTGGTCTCGCTTGACAACCTGACCGACCTGATCCGCGTCTGCATCGATCATCCTGCCGCCGCGAATCAGGTCTTTCTGGTCAGCGATGGCCGGGACCTCTCCACGACCGAACTGGCCAGCCGCCTCAAGGCGCAGATGGGGGCATCCGGTTGGCTCATTCCCGTACCCGAATCCCTTATCATGCTCGGCGCCACACTGTTGGGTCGCAAATCGGCGGCCGAGCGTGTGCTGGGTTCGCTGCGCGTGGACATCAGTAAAACCCGCGAGCGGTTGCAGTGGCAGCCGCCGGTGTCGGTAGAGGACGGCCTCAAGAAGACCGTCGAGCATTTTCGGGTGACGGATCGAGCATGAATTATTGGTGGGTCGCGGTTGCGGTTGTCGTGTTTTCGTTTGCGCTGACGCATGTATTGCGACGCTATGCGCTGCACAAAAGCTTGCTTGATATCCCGAACGGTAGAAGCTCTCACACCCTTCCGACGCCACGGGGCGGCGGCGTGGCGATTGTCATCAGTTATCTGGTCGCGCTGGTCTGGATGCTATGGGCGGGGCTGATGGGCCGCGACCTGTTCCTGGCCATGTTCGGCGCGGGCGCGTTGATCGCGGCGCTGGGGTTTCTCGACGATCACGGCCATATCGCCGCGCGATGGCGCCTGCTGGGGCATTTTTTCGCAGCGGCGTGGGCGTTGTTCTGGTTAGGCGGCCTTCCGGCAATCAGCGTGTTCGGGATGACGCTCGATCCGGGCTTGATCGTTAACGTGCTGACGGCGTTCTACCTGGTGTGGCTGCTCAATCTGTATAACTTCATGGACGGCATCGACGGCATCGCCAGCGTAGAGGCAATCTGTGTCTGCGTTGGCGCTGCGATCATCTACGCCCTGAGCGGCGTTGCCACTCTGGTGTGGCTGCCGATCCTGTTGGCGTGCGCCGTCGCGGGCTTTCTGTTCTGGAATTTTCCTCCGGCGAAGATCTTCATGGGCGACGCCGGCAGCGGATTCCTCGGCATCATGCTCGGTTGTCTGTCACTGCAGGGCGCGTGGATTTCCTCGCAGTTCTTGTGGGTATGGCTTATTCTCCTCGGGGTTTTCATCGTAGACGCTACAGTAACCCTCATCCGTCGGCTCTTTCGGGGCGACAAGGTCTATGAGGCGCACAGAAGTCACGCTTATCAATTCGCCTCGCGACGTTTTGGCAAGCACCTTCCGGTGACGTCCGCAGTCGGTGTAATCAATCTGTGCTGGCTGTTGCCGGTCGCTGTGTGTGTCGTCCGTTTCGGGCTGGATGGCGCACTCGGCGTGATCATTGCTTACGCTCCATTGCTCGCTCTGACAGTCATCTTCAAAGCAGGGGCGCTTGAAAAGGGCTGAGCCTGGACATTGGCGCTGATGCTGTTGATCCGATTCCCCCGCGGGGCAGGAATCAATGGCCGGTGCAGGGGTCGACTGAAAGGAGTTTGAACGCGTGCTTGAGGGGATGATGGGAAAAATACGCACTTCGCTGCTGGCGCTGCCTCGCCGGCACAAGCGGATCATGCAGGTCGCCGCAGACGTCTGTCTGATCTGGTTCGCGTTGTGGATGGCGTTTGTCGTCCGTCTGGGCATCGATGAACTCATCAACCCCCTGGAAATCCATACCTGGCTGTTCGCAAGCGCGCCCGTGGTGGCGATCCCGTTGTTCATTCGTTTCGGCATGTACCGCGCGGTGATGCGCTATTTCGGCAACGACGCGCTGATCGCGATCATCAAAGCCGTCAGCCTGTCGGCCCTGATTCTCGGGGTCGTGGTCTATCTCTACAGCAACCACCAGCATGTGGTGCCGCGATCGGTGATGTTCAATTACTGGTGGCTGAGCATGGTCATGATCGGCGGCCTGCGCCTGGCGATGCGTCAGTATTTTCTCGGTGACTGGTTTTCTGCCGCTCGCCATGTGCCCTTTGCAACCCGCGACGATGGCCTGCCAAAAGTCGCCATCTACGGTGCCGGCGCAGCAGGTAACCAGTTGGTCGCTGCACTGCGCATGGGCCGGTCGATGCGTCCGGTAGCGTTCATCGATGACGACGACTCGATCTCCAATCGGGTCATTTCCGGGCTGCTGGTCTATAAGCCCAAGCACATTCAGCAGATGATCGACGTCACCGGCGCCCAGGAAATCCTGCTGGCGATTCCGTCGTCGGCCCGAGCCCGTCGCCGGGAAATCCTCGGCTTCCTGGAAGGCTTCCCGCTGCATGTTCGCAGCGTACCGAATTTCTCTGATCTGGCGGCTGGTCGAGTGAAGGTTGACGATCTCCAGGAAGTCGACATCGCCGACCTGCTCGGGCGCGACGCCGTGCCAGCGCAAGAGGAACTGCTCGAACACTGCATCAAGAACCAGTGCGTACTGGTCACCGGGGCCGGGGGGTCGATCGGTTCGGAGCTGTGCCGGCAAATCCTGCTGTTGAAGCCGACCACGCTGTTGCTGCTCGATCACAGCGAATTCAACCTGTACACGATTCTTACCGAGCTGGAGCGGCGGGTGGCCCGCGAGTCGCTCAAGGTCAAACTGCTGCCGATCCTGGGCTCCATTCGCAATCACGCCAAGCTGCTGGATGTGATGAAGACCTGGCAGGTCAACACCGTGTACCACGCGGCGGCCTACAAGCATGTGCCGATGGTCGAGCACAATATCGCCGAAGGCGTGCTCAACAACGTGGTCGGTACGCTTAACGCGGCCCAAGCGGCGCTGCAGGCGGGCGTGGCCAACTTCGTGCTGATTTCCACCGACAAGGCCGTGCGCCCGACCAATGTGATGGGCAGCACCAAGCGCCTGGCCGAGCTGACGCTGCAGGCACTGAGCCGAGAGACCGCGCCGGTGATGTTCGGTGACCGCTCCAATGTGCATCAGGTCAACAAGACGCGATTCATCATGGTGCGGTTCGGCAACGTACTGGGTTCATCCGGCTCGGTGATCCCGCTGTTCCATCAGCAGATCAAATCCGGTGGCCCGCTGACGGTGACGCACCCGAAAATCACCCGCTACTTCATGACCATCCCGGAAGCGGCGCAGTTGGTGATCCAGGCCGGCTCCATGGGGCAGGGCGGCGACGTGTTCGTGCTCGACATGGGCGAGCCGGTGCGCATCATCGAACTGGCCGAGAAAATGGTGCACCTGTCGGGCCTGAGCATCCGCTCGGAGCACAATCCCCAGGGCGACATTGCCATTGAGTTCACCGGTCTGCGGCCTGGCGAGAAGCTCTATGAGGAGCTGTTGATCGGCAACAACGTGGCGGCGACTCGCCACCCGATGATCATGAGCGCGCAGGAAGACTTTCTGTCGTGGGACGTCTTCAAGCAGAGCCTCTCGCAGCTGCTCAAGGCACTGGACGACGACGATTACACCCGCGTTCGGCAGATCCTCGGCGACACCGTCGCTGGCTATGCGCCAGAGGGCGATATCGTCGACTGGATTCATCAGCAGCGTCGCCGGGAACCGTAGACGCTCGCGTTCCGGAAACCTTTTCTTACGCAGCGACATGGGGCACTGAAACGAGCGCGAGGCCCGGCTTTAGGGGGCCTGCGAGTCAGTACATATTCGGTCACCGATCCCTGCGTTGACGGTCTGTCGCCATCGGCTAGGTTTGGGAAGCAGCTCAGGAATGCTGCTTCCACTTACGATGCCCATGGAGCATGACTCATGCGTACTTCTTATCTGTCCTCCCTGATCTTCGCGCTGCTGGCGGGTACGTCCCTCGCTGTGACTGCCGCGCCTTCTGCCACCCCTGCCGTCACCCCGGCAGACGCCACCCAACCTGCCATTTCCGCGCCAGCGGGTGCGCAGGGCTCAAAGGTTAATCTTAACGCCGCGAGTGCGGAAACCCTTCAGAAAGAGCTGTCCGGGATTGGCGCAGCCAAAGCCAACGCCATCGTTGCTTACCGTGAAGAACACGGCGGATTCACGGCCGTGGATGAGTTGATCGAAGTGAAGGGCATCGGCAAGGCGCTGCTGGACAAGAACCGCGACAAGCTGGCAATTGACTGAGACCCCATGAGCTCAAGGCCGATCTTTTGATCGGTCTTTTTTATGTCCGTCATGGCTCCAGGCGCACCGTTTACCTATCAAAATAGAAAAATGTCGACCGACATATTATTTTTTAAATTACGGGCGTAATATCCTTCCGCAGCTACGCTCACTTTCCCACGGAGAACGTTCATGACTACTCAGACTCAAGGCAAAGCTGTCATCACCGGCGCGTCGTCGGGCATTGGCTTCACCTATGCGGACCGCCTGGCGCAGCGCGGATTTGATCTGCTGCTGGTGGCCCGTGACCAGTCGCGACTGGAAGCACTGGCGACGGATCTGCGCGCCAAACATTCGATCAATGTCGAGGTGATCAAAGCCGACTTGACCCAGCCCGTCGATGTCAGCGTCCTCGAGCAGCGTCTGCGCTCGGACGCATCGCTCACGCTGCTGGTGAACAACGCCGGGGTTGCGCTAAGCACGCCCCTTGCCGAATCGGATCTGGGCGAAGTGGACCGCCTGATTCAACTCAACATCGTTGCGCTGACCCATCTGGCCTCCGCCGCAGCCGCCGGTTTTGCGGCGCGCGGTACCGGAGGGATCATCAATATTGCGTCGGTGGTGCCACTGTTGCCGGAGCGCTTCAACGCGGTGTACGCCGCCAGCAAGGCTTATGTGTTGAGCCTGACCCAGTCGCTCGCCGCCGAGATGAGCGAAAAGGGCGTGCAGGTTCAAGCCGTGCTGCCCGGCGCCACTCGCACTGAAATCTGGGAGCGCGCCGGTCTGGACATCAACGCCTTCCCGCCGGAAATGGTCATGGACGTCAACGAAATGGTCGACGCTTCGCTGGCCGGGTTCGATCAGAAAGAGCTGATCACCATTCCATCGTTGCCGGATGCCGCTGACTGGCAGGCCTTCACCCAGGCACGCCTGGCGCTGGGCCCGAATCTGTCGCTGCAGCACGCGGCGCAACGTTATAAAACGGCTGGCGCTTAACGGTGTCGGCGACTGCCAAAAATGAGGAAAAGGTGAACCCATGAGCGAGCGTCGCATCGTAGTGACGGGTATGGGGCTGGTGACGCCATTGGGCTCCGGCGTCGAAGCGGTATGGAAGCGATTGCTTGAAGGCCGCTCGGGCATTGTGCAGTTGCCTGAGCAGACGGTGGCTGACCTGGCAGGCAAGGTCGGCGGCCCGGTGCCGACCCTGGAGCAAGACCCTGAAGCCGGGTTCGACGCTGACGCTGCCGCGCCGCCCAAGGAGCAGAAGAAGATGGACCGCTTCATCCTGTTTGCCCTGGGCGCTGCGCAGCAGGCGGTCAAACAGGCAGGCTGGGCGCCATCGACTGAAGAGGATCGGGAGCGTACTGCGACCATCATTGGCGCCGGCGTAGGTGGTTTTGGTGCCATCGCCGAGGCGGTTCGCATTGCGGATACCCGTGGGCCGCGGCGGTTGTCGCCGTTCACCATTCCTTCGTTTCTGGTCAATCTGGCGGCCGGGCATGTGTCAATCCAGCACGGTTTCAAAGGCCCGCTGGGCGCGCCGGTGACGGCATGTGCGGCGGGCGTTCAGGCGATTGGCGATGCCGCGCGGCTGATCCGCAACGGGGAAGCGGATGTGGCCATCTGCGGTGGCGCCGAAGCCTGTATCGATCGCGTCGCCTTGGGTGGTTTCGCTGCCGCGCGGGCGCTTTCCAATGGCTTCAATGACACACCGGAGCGCGCCTCACGGCCCTTCGACCGTGACCGCGACGGCTTCGTCATGGGCGAGGGCGCGGGGATCATCGTCATCGAAACACTGGAGCACGCACGCACTCGCTCGCGGTGCAACGCCCATCGTTGAACTGGTCGGTTACGGCACCAGCGCGGACGCCTATCACCTGACGGCCGGGCCTGAAGATGGCAGTGGCGCGCGTCGGGCGATGCAGGCAGCGATTCGGCAGGCCGGCATTCAGCCCTCCGATGTCCAGCACGTCAACGCCCATGCCACGTCCACCCCGGTGGGCGACAAGGGTGAAATGGCCGCGATCAAAACGGTGTTCGGCGACCAGAATGGCGTCGCGGTGACGTCGACCAAATCAGCCACCGGGCACTTGCTTGGCGCTGCGGGCGGCATCGAAGCGATTTTCACGGCGTTGGCGATTCGCGATCAGATCGCGCCGATGACGCTGAATCTGGAGAACCCTGATGAGGCGGCGGCAGGCATCGACATCGTCCACGGCAAGGCACGCCCGATGGACATCGAGTACGCCCTGTCGAACGGGTTTGGCTTCGGCGGTGTGAACGCCAGCGTGCTGTTTCGTCGCTGGCATCCCTGAGCGGTGCTGAGACAAGCAAGACACTCCCCTGCCGCGAGAAGGGCAGGGAAGTGAGCGTCAGCCTTCGATCAGTTGCTTGAGCTGATCGCGGGTGGTTTCAAGAATCCGCTCGGCCAGCGCCGGATCCTTTGCGCTGCGCGCCAGCACCATTGCCCCCACCAGCCCGGACATGAGCATCACGCTCTTGTCGCTGTTTTGCCCATCGGCTGGCATTCCTGCTTCGAGGGTGGCGAGCATGCGGTTGATCAACTCGTCGGTAATCTCGCTCGGTTGCCCGCGCTGGCCCAGCTCGGACGCCATGGTCGGCAATGGGCAGCCCTTTTCCGGGTGATCACGATGGGCGCTCGACAGGTACGCATCGATGAACGCCTGGGTCGAACTGTCCTCGGCCATTTTCTCGGCACGTGAGGCGTACAACTGGTCAACAGCGCAGCGCAGCGACTTTTCGACCAAGTCGTCCTTGGATTTGAAATGGGCATAAAAACCGCCGTGGGTCAGGCCCAATGCCTTCATCAACGGTTGCAAACCGGTGGCGCCGATGCCGTCACGGCGAAAGCGCGCGGCGGCTTCCTGAAGGATGCGCTGGTGGGTCTGGGCTTTGTGATCTTCGGCGTAACGCATGGAGCGAGCCTCCTGACTGTGGCTCTTGAAATGGTGATCGACATTTTTACACGGATGACCCGCCGGCGCAGTACCCACGTTGTCACGCGTGTCGCCACCGGTCAGAAGGCCCCACGCCAGACGGCCTCACTCATGCGCAGCTATTTGGGACCCATCATCTTCGCCAGTGCCTCAGGCCGGGGCGCGCCTTGTTGCTGCTGGAGATGTCCGGCCTCATCTTTGTAGAAGATCGACGGGGTGGCTGACAGGCCCATGTCTTCCATCAGTTTCATGTTGGCGTCGAGTTTGGCCTGGATGTCTTTGGGAATGTTCTGCATGGCCTTGAGCGTGCTGGCTTTGCCCGCCTGTTCGTGGTTCTGCAAGGCCACTTCCGGGTTCGCGTCGGCCAGCAGGCTCGCGGCTTTGGCGGCGCTGTCTTCGCGAATCACGCCGACCATGATGTGACGCAATTGCACGTTGCCGGACTTCACCCAGGGCCGCGCCTGCTCCCAGAACAGGTAGGAGGCAGACATGCGCTGATGCTGCGGGATGAGTGTGTGCAGCGCGTGCTCGGTTGCCCGATGCTGAGCAGCGGCGATTAACAGTCGATTAACCCTACGGGGCGCGTCGCGTCTGCGGCGGCTGGTGCATAATCCGCCGTTAATCCCTCTGCGCTTCAATCGCCTTTTTTTTCGGGGCCGACCATGCACGTACTGCTTTGTGAAGACGACGACCTGATTGCCAGCGGCATCGTAGCGGGCCTCGACGCCCAGGGCCTGACGGTGGATCGCGTGGCCACGGCCTCGTCGGCGCGGGCGATGCTGTCGGCCGCACATTTCGACGTGATGATTCTCGACCTCGGCCTGCCCGATGAAGATGGCCTGAAGCTGTTGCGGCAGTTGCGACAGCAGGGGGTCGAAATCCCGGTGCTGATTCTCACTGCTCGCGATACAGTGACCGACCGCGTCGACGGCTTACAGGCCGGGGCGGACGATTACCTGCTCAAGCCCTTCGACCTGCGTGAACTCAGCGCGCGCCTGCACACCTTGGTGCGCCGCATGGCCGGGCGCAGCGTCAACGTAATCGAACACGGCGTGCTCAGCTACGACCCGAGCAGCCGGGAAACCCGCCTTGCCGGTCAGCCGGTTGATCTCTCCCGCCGTGAACAGGCCTTGCTGCAAGCGTTGCTCAACAACAGCGGCCGCGTGCTTTCTGGCGAACAGTTAAAGGACTGCGTGTACGGCTTCGGCGACGAAGTCGAGAGCAACGCCCTTAACGTTCACATTCACCACCTGCGGCGCAAACTGGGCGGCCGGATCATCGAAACCGTGCGGGGTCTGGGCTATCGCCTCGGCCCGGCCGGCCTTGATTCGGAGTCAGCGCCATGATGAGCCTGCGCACGCGGCTGAGTCTGATCCTGGGCTCGGCGTTCATTCTGATCTGGGTGCTGGCCGCAGTGTGGATGCTGAGGGACTTGCGCACGCAGATGATGCAATCCCTTGATCAACGCCTTGAGGCCTCGGCGCGCATGGTGGCCGGGCTGCTCGAACAGATGCAGATGCTCACCGGCAGTGAAACCCGCTCGCTGCGGGCGGACGATCCGGCGCTGCCCAGTGGCATGGCCTGTCAGCTGAGTTCCCTGCGCGGGCAGGTGCTGGCGCGCACCGACAGCTCGCCGAGCGAACCGCTGAAGGCCGACGCCAGCGGCTTCCATGACCAGATGATCAACGGCGACCACTGGCGCGTGTACACGATGATGCATGACAACGTGCGGGTGACCACCGCCGACCGGCAGATCGAGCGCGACGTGCTGGGGCATTCGGTGCTCCTCGCCGCATCGGTGCCGGTGCTGGTCGCGCTGTTCGGCAGCCTGGCGCTGGTCTGGTTCGGCATCGGCCGGGGGCTGGCGCCGCTCAACCGCATGCGCGACGCCTTGAATCGGCACAGCGCCGACTCGGTCGAACCGCTGGAGGTGCCGAACCTGCCCAGCGAGTTGCAGCCGCTGCTGGTCAGCCAGAATCAGCTGTTTCAGCGCATCGCCCAGACCCTGGAGCGCGAGCGGCGGCTGACCGGGGACGCTGCCCATGAACTGCGCAGCCCGCTCACGGCCATCAAGACCCATCTGCAGGTGGCACGCATGACCGACGGCCAGAAGCGCGACACGGCGCTGGCCCATGCGGAGGAGGGCGCCGACCGGATGCACCGCACCCTCGAACAGCTGCTGCTGTTGGCGCGGGTCGAGGGCAGCCTGTCGTTTGACGACGGCGTGCAGTGCGATGCCGAGCAGGTCGCGCGTTTGGCCATTCACGATGCCAGTCACGGCGACGAACAGCGCATCGAACTGATCCTGCCCTCGCAGTTGTCCCGCGCCGCCGTGCAGATGCCGGCGGCACTGGCGGTCGCCGCGTTGCGCAATCTGCTGGACAACGCCCTGCGCCACAGCCAGGCCGATGCGAAGGTGGAACTGAGTGTCGAAACCTTCGACGGGCAGGCCCATTTCCGCGTTCGCGATCACGGCCCCGGCATTCCCGAGCCGGACCTGGACAAGCTCACCCAGCGCTTCTGGCGCAACGGCAAGAGCCCCGGCGCCGGGCTGGGTTTGGCGATTGTTCAGGCCATTGTTCAGCGTTGCGCGTGCTCGCTGCGCTTTGACAGCCGTCACGACGGTTTGCGGGTGGAGCTGAGCATGCCGTTGCGGCGGGATGTCGCAGGCGAGTGACGTGTGGGAAGGGTCTGAAAGTGGAGTCGGCCGACGTTGGACGCCAGGCCGAGGGTTTGCTGAATGTTCGCTACTCCGGCATGGCCGAAGAGTGGTGGGAGGTAATCAGCCATTGGTTATTCACAAGTGCGTAAGTAAAGGTGTAACGCGCCTGGACTTCTGAATCGTCGCTGAAACGAAACGTGTAAAGGCCGGTATCGATTGCACTGTTGCAACTTGTAATAACAGTGCTGCTGTCGAGGGTGCCGACCGGTTTGTTTTTAAGGAAGTGATTGAAGTAATCGACTTTACCGGCAAGGTCTGTTCTGGGCCGGTTGGAGAGGGTCGGCAACAGCACCGCGTCTGGCGTGTAGTTCGCGGCGACCTTTCCGGAATCGCCAGTCTGCAGTGCGTTGTTCCATCGGTCGAACAGGATTTTCGCTTGTTGCTCATCAAGTGTTGCGCATTGTGCGGGAGCGTTGTTTGCACTCGCGTAAGTGCTTGCAGTGAGCAAAGTGATGACGGCAAAAGTCTTGAGCACGCGTTACCTTCCATGGGCGGTTGAATGTGGGTCGAGAGCCTAATGGAGGGTTAACGGAAGTTGTACTCCCATGGATTTACAATACGTTTCGCACACTAATTCGTCCGTTTTCGGTGTGGGAATTGTCTGGTTTGTTAGGTAAGAAGCGTTGCTGATTTGTGCAGGAAGTTAAGCTGGTTTGTAACTTCCATCATCCGGCCCCGCAGGCTTTTGGTCCGACAAGCCTTTGATTCTGGTCTCTAATCCCGGACAATCGCGCCCCTTTCCCTGTAGAGAACCGGTCAGGGGCGCCGACTGCCACGTTTTTCGACGCGCTTTTGACCATGTAGCTATCACCGGCAACGGAGAATCGACCGGATGAATGATCAGGCCAACAGCGTCGAACACACCGTCGACGCCGCACCCGCGAGCGTGACTACCTGGAACCGCAACGACACCACCTGGACGCTCGGACTGTTCGGCACCGCCATCGGCGCGGGCACGTTGTTTCTGCCGATCAACGCGGGTATCGGCGGGTTCTGGCCGCTGGTGATTCTGGCCCTGCTGGCCTTCCCGATGACCTTCTATGCGCACCGCGGGCTGACCCGGTTCGTGCTCTCGGGCCGCGATGGCGCGGACATCACCGAGGTGGTCGAGCAGCATTTCGGCAAGAAAGCCGGTGCCCTGATCACGCTGCTGTATTTCTTCGCCGTGTTTCCGATCCTGCTGATCTACAGCGTGGCGCTGACCAACACGGTCGGCAGTTTCATGGAGCACCAACTGCACGTGCAGCCGCCGCCGCGAGCGCTGCTGGCGTTCGTGCTGATCCTCGGCCTGCTGGCGGTGGTACGTTGCGGTGAGCAGATCATCGTCAAGGCCATGAGCCTGATGGTGTACCCGTTTATCGTGGCCTTGCTGTTCCTCGCGGTGTTCCTGATTCCCCACTGGAACGGCGGCATTCTCACCACGGCAAGCAGCCTTCCGGCGCCTTCGGCGCTGCTGCACACGCTGTGGCTGGCGATTCCGGTGATGGTGTTCTCGTTCAACCACTCACCCATCATTTCGGCCTTTGCCGTCGACCAGAAGCGCCAGTATGGCGAGCAGGCCGAACCCCGTAGCGCGCAGATCCTGGCCCGTGCCCATCTGCTGATGGTGGTCATGGTGCTGTTTTTTGTCTTCAGCTGCGTGCTGACCCTGGCGCCGGAGCAACTGGCGGAAGCCAAGGCGCAGAACCTGTCGATCCTGTCCTATCTGGCCAACCATTTCAGCAACCCGACCATCGCGTTTGCGGCGCCGTTGATTGCTTTCGTTGCAATCACCAAGTCGTTCCTGGGCCACTACATCGGCGCCAGCGAAGGCCTCAAAGGTCTGGTGATAAAGACCGGCCGCCGTCCTTCGCCACGTACGCTCGATCGGCTGACCGCAGGCTTCATGCTGGTGGTCTGCTGGCTGGTGGCAACCCTCAACCCAAGCATTCTCGGGATGATCGAAACCCTCGGCGGCCCGGTGATTGCGGCGCTGCTGTTCCTCATGCCGATGTACGCCGTGCGCAACGTGCCCGCCATGCGCCGCTATGCGGGAAAACTGTCGAACGTGTTTGTGGTGGTGATAGGGTTGATCTCGATCTCGGCGCTGGTTTATTCGTTGATGCAGTGAAGTCGAGACGGGGTAGTGTGGCTGGCGCGATATGTGTGTGAGCTTGCTCAAGAAGACGGCATTTCTGCTGCTGGAAATTCGGCGGATGTACCGGCCTCTTCGCGAGCAAGCTCGCTCCCACATGGTGTTCTATTTCCTTGGAAATCGGCGTGAGTTGAGAGACCGGGAAGTGCCGGCCCTTTATCCAGGCAACCGCGATGTCCGACGGCAAAAACTGGCCATGTGGGAGTGAGCTTGCTCACGAAGACGGTGGTCTGGCCGCAGTAGATTCCCTGCCCCTCCCGGTCTTCTCAAATCGCTGCCGCATTGACTTTGCCAATTGCGTCGCCCCATGATCCTGCTCGTTTCTGATCGATTCAGCTCTCTATCGAGGCCTTATGTCCGCCAACCCCGAAGCATTCCCCGGCGAGCGTCAGCGTTTGATCTCCGAGCGTCTGGCCGTGCGCGGTCGGGTGATTGCGGCGGAGCTGGCGGCCGAGTTCAATGTGTCGGAGCATTCCATTCGCCGCGATCTCGGCGCGTTGGCGTCCGCCGGCCTGTGCAAACGCGTGTACGGCGGGGCGATTTCTCTGGCGTCGGACGGGCCGATCGCTGCGCGTGTCGAGCATGAGCCCGGGCGCAAGCGTCAGTTGGGTATCGCGGCGGCGGGATTGATCAGTGCCGGGCAGCACGTGTTTATCGACGGCGGCTCGACCAATCTGGCGATTGCCAAAGCCCTTGATCCGTACATGCCGTTGACCGTCACCACCAACGCGCCGCTGATCGCCGTCGAGCTGATGAAGCTGCCGTCGGTGGAAGTGATTCTGCTCGGCGGGCGCCTGAGCCCCGTCGCGGGCAGCACCTACGGCTTCACCACCATTCAGCAACTGGCCCACTTCAATTTCGATCTGTGCTTTCTCGGCGCCTGTGCGCTGGATGCGCTGAAGGGCGTAACCGCGTTCGACATGGATGTCGCCGAGTTCAAGCGCGCCGTGGTGGCGCGCAGCGGTCAAGTGGCGGTGGCGGTGATCAACGAGAAGCTCTCCAGCATCGCGCACTATCAGGTCGCGCAGTGCGAGGAAGTCGGCGCGCTGGTGGTTGAACATGACGCGCCGGCTGATCGGCTGGAGCTGTTTCGCGGCAAGGTCGCGCAGATCGTTACGGCGCGGGCAGCGCACTGAGCACAGTCGATTCCTGCCAGGCAACGGTGCGATTGCGGCCCTGGTGCTTGGCGGCATACAGCGCGGCATCCGCGCGTTTGACGAAGTCTTCCATGGTCTGGCATTCCTGCGCTTTACAGCCATAAACCCCCAGGCTGATGCTGACGATGCCGATCGGATTGCCCTGATGTTCGAGGGCTCGGGTGAGCACGGCCAACCGGATCTTTTCCGCCAGGCTCACCGCGCCGTGCACGTCGCTGTAGGGCAGGAACACGGCCATTTCTTCCCCGCCGTAGCGCACCGCCAAGTCGCCGGTACGGTTGAGGTTGCTGCGAATGCACTCGGCCACGGCGACGATGCATTTGTCGCCGGCGACGTGGCCGTAGTTGTCGTTGTAGCTCTTGAAAAAATCGATGTCGATCATGATCAGGCTCAGCGGATGCAGGTTGGGCTCACCGTTGCGAAATTCCAGGCTGAGGATCTCCTGAAAATGCCGACGATTGGCCAGGCCGGTGAGGCTGTCCTGCAGCGCGAGTTTTTCCAGCGAGTGGCTGGCGATGCGCAGCTGTGATTCGGCGTTGAGGCCGAAACGGATCTGCTGGAACAGCAAGACGCCAAACAGCAAGTTGGCGACCACTACGCAGATGATGATCGCCAGCGAGCGCCATGCGTATTGCCGCCACTCGTCGAGCACTTCGCGCTGGGACAGGCCGGCGAGCACCACCATCGGGTAGCGGTCCAGTTTCTTGTAGCCATACAGGCGCTGTTCGTGGTCAAGCATCGACACGACGTTCGCCGTGCCTTCGTAGTGTTCCCTGACGTGAAGACGGAACAATTCGCCGTCGGCGATGGACGTACCGCGTACGTTTTCGAGAAGCGGGCGTCGCGCCAACAAGGTCCCGTCGGCCATTGCCAGGGTGATGACACCATGCTTGCCGATGTCGAAGCGCTCGAAGAACCGTTCGAAGTAGTTCAGCTCGACGGTGGCCAGCACCACACCGGCGAAGTTGCCCATCTCATCGTTCAACCGTCGCGACACCGGGATGATCCAGTCACCGGTGGAACGGCTCTGGATGGCCGCCCCGATATGGGGGAGGGTGCTGTCGATGGATTGGTGAAAGCGGAAATATTCTCGGTCCGCGTTGTTGGCGTTGGCCGGCATGTGGTTGAGAGAAGTTGCCGCCCAGTTGCCGTCCTTGTCGTAGATGAACAGGCCCTGAATCTGCTCGACGCTGGCGGCCGTGGCGCGCAGATAATCGTGCATCCGCGAACCACTGGCGGCGCCGAAGCCATCAAATGAGAGCCGTTCGACCACCGACGACACCGCGATGTGGGCCTGGTCGAAGGCGTCATCGGCGTGCTGCGCCATTGAGCGCGAAAGGTTGGCGACGTTGATATTGGCGATTTCCAGCTCGTGCATGCGCGTCTGGCGTAATTGCCAGACGGTGATGCTGGTGATGGAGATGCACACCAACAAGGTAAACAGCCCCGCCAGCCACAACACCGGCATGCGTTTGAGTCGTCGGTTTCTGACGCCGAACTCCGATCCTTCTACCTGTCTCAAACCCCACCCTCGCTGACTGCCACGATTTCAGACCCGCCACTGTGACGAACAATCCTCTCGTTCGGACACGCAGCATCGCAACAGCGACCCGTCTGACTCACAGCGTAGGACAAGTGCGGGATTTTGAAGGGAAAATTATGGGTTATAAATCATCTGCGGGAGATGTGCTGTGGTGTGGGCGTGACGTGGTTATAGGGCCGGGTGCGAGTTTGGCTGAGGTTGACATGTGGGAGCGAGCTTGCTCGCGAAGGGGCCAGTACATCCGCTAAATGTTCAGCGGGTGGAATGCCGTCTTCGCGAGCAAGCTCACTCCTACAGGGATCGCGTTCACCGGGCTATAACTGCGTTCTTGGGGCCGCGTGCGTTCCCAGCAATACGTTGCAGGTTATCATTCAGACCCGACGCCCTTGCACCTCATCCAGATTCGCCTGCCAGTCCTTCTGCGCCGTGGTGGTGTGTTCGGGGATCGGTGCCTTGAGCAGCACGAAGTAGGCGACCGCTGAGAGCAACGCGACGATGGCGCTGACCGCGAAGGCAGTGGCAAAGGTGCCGGAATATTGCACGCTGAACCCGGTGACGATCGGCGCGATAGAGCCGGCGATGTAGCCGCCGAAATTCTGGATCGACCCCAGGGACGCCACGCGTTTGGTGTCGACCACGGTATTGACGACCATCCACGCCGTGGCGCTGGACAGGTTGATGCCGAACAGCGCCAGGCAGAGCAGCGCGACGCAACCGCTCAGGCCGGTGACGAAGGTCAGCGGCAGGGTGAACACGGCGGCAAACACCAGCCCGCCGATCACTGTGTATTTGCGGCTGTTGAGCACGCCGACGCCGCGCTTGACCAGCCGATCGCAGATCCGTCCGGCGGCGATGGTGCCGATCGCGCCGAACACGTAGGCGAACGACACCACCCAGGCGGTTTGATAGGGGTCGAGGCCGTGTTCGCGCTGGAAGTAGCCGGGCAACCAGGTCAGGTGCAGCCAGAGCATGTAGATCACGCCCATGAAACCGAGGAACGTGCCCCAAGTGCTGCGGTGCTTGAACAGGTCCAGCCAGCCGGCGAAGAACGAAGCCTTCGGCGCAGCATCGGCCTGAACCACCTGAACGGTCGGTTCGCGTCCCTCGGCTGCTAGTTCCTTCAGGTACTGCGCACGGCTTTTGTAGAACATCAGCCAGCACAGCGACAGCACGATGCCGAGCACGCCGGTGATGATGAACATCCCGCGCCAGCTGAAGTTGACCATGAACAGCGTCAGCAGCGGCGGCGCCAGGCACGGGCCGATGCAGGTGGCCGACCAGACGATGCCCGTCGGCGTGCCGCGCTCGTGCTCTTCGAACCACTCGTTGAGGGTTTTGGCGGCCGACGGAAACATCGGTGCTTCGCCAATCCCAAGCAAAACGCGCAGGGCGAAGAAGCCGCTAAAGCTGTTGACGAAGCCCGACGCCGTCTGCGCGATAGACCACACCATCAGCGCGCCACCCAATGCGATCTTGCTGCCGAGCTTGTCGATGATCATGCCCATCGGCAACTGCGCGAAGGCATAGGCCAGCGAGAACGCCGACAACAGAATGCCCATCTCTGACGGGCTGATGAGCATGTCTTTCTGGATCGTCGTGTTGGCAATGGACAGCGCGCTGCGGTCCAGATAATTGACCACGCCGAACAGCATCAGAAAGACGATGGTGATCGTCTGGTAGGTCTTGAGGGATTTCATTGCGCACCTTTTTTTATTGTTTTAAGGCTTGAAAGCTTCCCGGCTAAAGCCGGTCCCACGAAGAGCGTCGATTGCTCGACAGACCTCAGGTCACCGCACCGATGTGCCAGGGAACAAACTCGTTTTGCCCATAACCGTGCTGCTCGCTTTTGCTGCGGGCGCCGGAGGCGATGTCCAGCATCATCTGGAACACATACGCGCCGCGTTCTTCAATCGTCGTGGTGCCATCGGCGATGCCGCCACAATTGACGTCCATGTCCTCCTGCTGAAATTCGAACACGCGGTTATTGGTCGCTAGCTTGATCGACGGCGTCGGCGCGCAACCGTACGCAGAACCGCGACCGGTGGTGAACGCGATCAGATTAGCGCCGCCGGCCACTTGCCCCGTGGCAGAGACCGGGTCGTAGCCGGGGGTGTCCATGAACACCAGGCCTTGGGCGCGAACGGCTTCGGCGTATTCATACACGCCCATCAGGTTGGTCGAGCCGGCCTTGGCCACCGCACCCAAGGACTTCTCCAGAATGGTCGTCAGCCCGCCGGCCTTGTTGCCGGCAGACGGGTTGTTGTTCAGCTCGGCGTTCATGCGCTGGCAGTAGTCCTCCCACCAGTGAATCCGCTGGACGAGCTTCTCGCCGATGGCCTGACTGGCCGCCCGCCGCGTCAGCAAATGCTCGGCGCCATAGATTTCCGGGGTCTCAGACAGAATCGCCGTACCGCCCGCCGCCACCAGCCGGTCCACGGCATTGCCCAGCGCCGGGTTGGCGGTGATGCCGGAATAGCCGTCGGAGCCGCCACATTGCAGACCGACGATCAAGTGCCGGGCGCTGACGGTTTCGCGGGTGATCCGGTTGGCCTGGGGCAGCAGCGATTGCACCTGGGCGATACCGCTGGCGATAGTCTTCGACGTGCCGCCGGTGCCCTGAATGGTGAACGCGCGCAGTTGGTCGCTGGCCTTCAGGCCCTGGCTGTCGAGCATGTCCTGGATCTGGTTGGTCTCGCAGCCCAGGCCCACCACCAGCACCGCTGCAAAGTTAGGGTGCACGGCGTAGCCCGCGAGGGTGCGGCGCAGCAGGTCGATGGCCTCGCCCTTGGAATCGATGGCGCAACCGGAGCCGTGGGTCAGCGCGACCACGCCGTCTATGTTGGGGTAGTCCGCGAGGGCTTCCGGGAAAATGTCGCGACGGAAACGGTCGGCGATGGCACGGGCCACGGTGGCCGAGCAGTTCACCGAGGTGAGAATGCCGATGTAGTTGCGCGTCGCCACACGGCCGTCGGCGCGCACGATGCCTTGAAAGAACGCCTCGGTTTTCGGCGTCTCGTGGGCGTCGACGCCAAAGGCGTAGTCACGGGAGAAGTCACCCATCTCGACGTTGTGCACATGCACGTGCTGCCCGGCGTCGATGGGCTGTGAAGCGAAACCGATGATCTGGCCGTAACGCCGCAGCGGCTGACCCTGCTCGACCCGGACCGCCGCGACCTTGTGCCCGGAAGGAATCGGCTGCGAGACCGTGACGTTTTCTTCGTCCAGGTGCGTGCCTTCGTTCAGCGCCTGGCGAGCGATCAGCACGTTATCGAGGGGGTTCAGGCGGATGAACAGCGCGCTGCTGTCGAACGCGGCGGTTTTGGCAATGAGTTCCATGCGGCCTCTCATGACGGTGGCGGCCTGCGTCAGCAGTGCGAGGCGACGGCTCCCCGTGGGAAGCGCACCGTGGCTGGCCGGTTATTGTTATCACGACTTACACGACGCCGCTTCATAAGCGCGGACGTTGTTGGCCGATTTTCAGCCACTCTATGAAGCCAGCGGGTAATTTCCCAATGAAAGGTTTCGATTACGCGATAACGCAGGGTTATCGATTCATGCCGCTATCGGAGACTTTAGAAATGTCAGCAGTGCCTTCACCGCTGCCGACATCGGTCGGGCTTTCGACGTCATCAGCCCAAGATTGGCCATGCTCAGCGGCAGCTCGACCGGCAGGATGGCGATCATGCCGTAACGTGCGTAATGCTCGGCGACGTCATTGGGCACCACGGCGATCATGTCCGAGGATTCAAGCATCGAGGTGGTGGCCAGAATCGAACGGGTTTCGATGATGTCCAGCGGCTCAATCAATTGCGCCGCCTGCAACGCATTTTCAACCTGGCGCCGCATGGGGCTGCCGATGGGGTGGAGGATCCAGGTCAGTGGCGCCAGCTCCGTCAGGGTCAGGCCGCTGTGGTCGACCAGCGGGTGCCCCGGCCGGGCGATGATGCGCATGCGTTCGCCCTGTTCGAACAGCTGAATGTCGAGGCTCTGGCCGTCGAGCTGATCGGGCAGCCGGCCCAGCACCACATCGAAATCGCCACGAATCAGTGCCGGCAGCAGCTCATCGCTGGTGCCGACTTCAAGGGCAATGCGCACTTTCGGGTGCGCGGTCTTGAACGCCAGCACGCCGCGGGTCAGCAGCGTCGGGACCGGGCCCATGACCGTGCCGATGCGCACCATCCCCGTCGCCCCGCGTGCCAGCTCGGCCAGCTGCGCTTCGGCGTATTCGAATTCATGCAGCGCGCCCTGGGCGTAGCGAATCATCACCTCGCCGAACAGCGTCGGCTGCATGCCGCGCGGCAAGCGCTCGAACAGTTGCACGCCGAGGCGTTCTTCCAGCTGTTGCAACAACAGGCTGGCGGCGGGCTGGGTGGTGTGAATGGCGGCGGCGGCTTTGCGCAGATTGCCCAGTTCGCCCAACGCGTTGAGCAATGCGATCTGCCGGCTGGAGATTTTCAGCATCGGGAAGGTGCCAGGCAGACCAGCGGAGGGTGACGTGTCTGACATATCGGATTTGATATCGGTGGTTAGGATTTGGCGATTATGCCTGTATCGCGCATTGGCCTACAGTCGGCTATGACTGTAGGAGTGAGCTTGCTCGCGATTGCGATTGATCAGGTACTGAAGCGTTGACTGGCACGCTGCAATCGCGAGCCAGGTGGAACGCCACCCCGGTCACTCCTACAGGTATGCGTTGCCACAAACAATAAGAGCCCACTATGCAGATCACCTCCATTTCCGTCCGCGACATCCGCTTCCCCACCTCACTGTCCCTCGACGGCTCCGACGCGATGAACAGCGCGCCGGACTATTCCGCCGCCTATGTCGTGCTGCACACCGATTCCTCCGACGGGCTGGAGGGCCATGGCCTGACGTTCACCATCGGCCGTGGCAACGAAATCTGCGCGGCAGCGATTCACTCCCTGGCGCCCTGCGTGGTGGGGCTGAGCCTGGAATCGATCACTGCGGACATGGGCGGCTTCTGGCACAGCATCACCGCAGGCGACAGCCAGTTGCGCTGGCTGGGGCCGGAAAAAGGCGTGATCCATCTGGCCACCGCCGCGCTGGTCAATGCGGTGTGGGACCTGTGGGCCAAGGCCG
This sequence comes from Pseudomonas sp. HP_12, assembly GCF_055283955.1. Lineage (NCBI taxonomy): Bacteria > Pseudomonadati > Pseudomonadota > Gammaproteobacteria > Pseudomonadales > Pseudomonadaceae > Pseudomonas > Pseudomonas sp. HP_12. Next base: position 265,189 of record NZ_JBTOQG010000012.1, on the reverse strand, counting down.
AGGGCAAGCCGGTGTGGAAGTTGCTGGCCGACATGACCCCCGAGCAGTTGGTGAAATGCCTGGACTTCAGCTACGTCACCGACGCCATCACCCCCGAAGAGGCCATCGCGCTGCTCCGTCGGCAAGTGCCCGGCAAAGCGAAGCGCGAGGCGCAGATGCGGGAGGAGGGCTATCCCGGCTACACCACCGCGCCGGGCTGGCTGGGTTATTCGGAAGAGAAGATGCGCCGTCTCGCCCGCGAAGCCGTGGCCGAAGGCTGGACCCACATCAAGCAGAAGATCGGTTCGGACATCGAAGAAGACATGCGCCGCGCCGCGATCCTGCGGGACGAACTGGGCTGGGAACGCACGCTGATGATGGACGCCAATCAGGTCTGGAGCGTCGAGCAATCGATCAGCAACATGCGCCGGCTGGCGGCGTTCGAGCCTTGGTGGATCGAAGAACCGACCCACCCCGATGACATCCTCGGCCACGCGACGATCCGTCAGCGCATCGCGCCGATTGGCGTGGCCACCGGCGAGCATTGCCACAACCGGGTGATGTTCAAACAGATGTTCCAGGCCGGCGCGCTGGATTTCTGCCAGCTCGACGCGGCCCGGCTGGGCGGGCTGAACGAAGTGTTGATCGTGCTGCTGATGGCGGCCAAATTCGACATCCCGGTGTGCCCCCACGGTGGCGGCGTCGGGTTGTGCGAATACGTGCAGAACATATCGCTGTTCGATTACATCGCCGTATCGGGCTCCCTGGACAAACGCGTGCTGGAATACGTCGATCACCTGCACGAGCATTTCCTTGATCCGGTGGTCATCCGCCGCGGCCGCTACATGCCGCCGCAACGGCCGGGGTACAGCATCGAAATGCACGCCGAAACGCTGGAACGGTATCAGTATCCCGATGGCGCAGTGTGGGTGGAGCTGGCTGCCAACAGATGATTTAAATGTTGGTCACTCCGCCTCACGGATGCTGCACGGTGGCGCAGCAAACATAGACCCTGTGGGAGTGAGCTTGCTCACGAAGGCTGCGTTTCAACCGCTGAAGATTTAGCGGATGTACTGGCCCCTTCGTGAGCAAGGTGGAGCGCCACCCCGGTCACTCCCACACGTTCATCACTTGCCGCTGGATATTGTGCGATAGATGCAAATCCTGTGGGAGTGAGCTTGCTCACGAAAGCGGCGTTCCAGTCACAGAAGATGCAACGGCTGTACCGGCCTCTTCGTGAGCAAGCTCACTCCCACACGCTTGTCGTCGCCACGAATATCGGCGCATGGCCCTATTCGAGAAACCCCGCGCTGCGCCAACAGACAACCCCATGTCGCTGTGGACACGGGCCTTTCCCGGGCATGACCGGTATGATCCGTCGCATCTACCCGACCACGGTGCGACATGAATTCCCCCGAGCCCGGCAACGTCATCCCTCCCGCCCATGCCCCTGTTACGCCGCCGGAGCGTGATCGGCTGTCGGCTTCGCTGCTCGGTGGCGGCTGCGAGCCTGACCCGCGCTTCACCCTCGCCAACGAACGCACCTTTCTTGCCTGGATCCGCACGGCGCTGGCGTTCCTGGCCGGTGGCATTGCGGTCGAAGCCTTCACCAGCGACGTGTTCAGCCCCGGCCTGCGTCGGGCTGTGGCCCTGTCGTTGCTGGTATTGGCCTTGTTGGTGAGCGCCAGTGCCTGCGTGCGCTGGCTGAAAGTCGAGCGGGCGATGCGTCAACGCAAGCCGCTGCCGTTACCGGTGCTGGTGCCGATTCTGTCGATGGGGGGCGCACTGGTGGCGGCGGGGCTGATCGTCTTTCTGATTTACGGCGTGTCGTGAACCGGCGCGGTCATGCCGTGCCGTCGACGCCGTTGCGCCACGACGATCCCGGCCTGCAACCCGAACGCACACTGCTGGCCTGGCGCCGCACGCTGCTGACGTTGATCGGCGTGTGCCTGTTGTTCCTGCGCTGGATTCCGCCGTTTGGGTGGGTGGCCCTGCTGCCGGTCATCCTTTCCCTGATCGCGGGCATCATGATCCAGATCGGCCTCAACGCCCGCTACCGCAAAAGCGCCCGAGGGATGACTCAAGAGCGCATTCCACCGCCGTTGCGTGAGGTGGCGGTGCTGGGTTGCACGGTGATGGTGTTGAGTGTAGTGGGGATTGTTGCGGTGGTGTCTGGCTGAGGATCGGGAGTTGCGTTAGCCGCAACAGCCCTGTCAGCAGGACCTGCCTCTTCCCGGCTAAAGCCGGTCCCACTGACACAACGCATGCAGTTAGTGGGACCGGCTTTAGCCGGGAAGGGGCCGCTACCGAGCTAGCGCCGGATCAATACGCCGCCACCAACCCATCTTTCCTCGGATCGGTCCCGCCCACATACCCATGGGCCGTGCGCTGGATGATCTGCGCGCCGCCAAACGCAAACACGCCGCTCGGGTCTTCAACCTCCACATCGTGACCCCTGGCGCGCAGCGCTTCGATCACCTGCGGATCAAACGAGCGCTCCACCGCGACCTTCAGACCTGACTCGATGCGCCAGCGCGGCGCGTCGGCAGCGGCCTGCGGGTTCTGCTTGTAGCGAAGAATGCGCAGCATCATCTGCAAATGCCCCTGGGCTTGCATCGGCCCGCCCATCAGGCCGAAGGACATCAACGGCGTGCCGTCGGCGTTCATCACGAAGCCCGGAATGATGGTGTGAAACGGCCGCTTGCCCGGTGCAACGGTGTTGACGTGATCAGGGTCCAGGGTAAAACCCGCACCGCGATTCTGCAGGCTGATGCCCGTGCCCGGCACCACCACACCGGAACCGAAACCCATGTAGTTCGACTGGATGAACGAGACCATCATCCCGCTCTCGTCCGCCGCCGACAGGTACACCGTGCCGCCGGCCTTGGGCGCGCCATGCAGCGGGTCTTGCGCCTGTTCGCCGACCAATGCCGCGCGGTCGCGAAGGTAGGCCGGGTCGAGCATGTGTTCAGCGGCGACGCGCATGTGATCGTTGTCGGTGACGTGCTGGTTGAGGTCGGCCAGCGCCAGCTTCATCGCTTCCAGCACCGGGTGCACGGTCTCGACGCTGTCCACCGGCTGTTCGCCCACGCCCAGCGCTTCGAGGATGCCCAGACCCGCCAGCGTGGCAATGCCCTGACCATTCGGCGGCAGCTCGTGGACCAAGGCTCCGGCGTACGGCACCGACAAGGTATCAATCCAGTCCACCCGGTGGTTCGCCAGATCCTCAAGGCTCATGACGCTGCCATTGGCGTTGGCGTGGCTGATCATCGCCTGGGCCAGCTCGCCGCGATAGAACGCTTCGCCCTTGGTCTGAGCAATCAGCTCCAGGGTTTTCGCGTGATCTTTCAGCGTGACTTTCTCCCCGGCCTTTGGCGCTTTGCCGCCTTGCAGAAAGCACTCGGCAAAGCCCGGCTGATCCTTCAACAGCCCGGCGCCGCGCCGCCACAGTTCGGCAATGATCGGCGTGACCTGATAACCGTCCCGCGCATAGCCGATGGCGGGCGCGGCGAGGGTGGCGAAGGGCAGCTTGCCGTAGCGCTCGGACAACGCGACCCAGGCGGATACCGCGCCCGGCACCGTCACCGAGGCCCAGCCGCGCTGGGGCATTTCCTGCTGACCGGCAAAATGCTCCGGCGTCCAGGCGTTCGGCGAGCGGCCCGAGGCGTTCAGGCCCTGCAGCGTCTTGCCGTCCCAGACGATGGCGAAGGCGTCGCTGCCGATGCCGCAGCCGGTGGGTTCGACCACGGTCAGCACCATGGCGGCGGCGATGGCGGCATCAACGGCGTTGCCGCCCTGACGCAGCATGTCCAGCCCGGCCTGTGCGGCCAGCGGTTGCGAGCAGGCGACCATGTTGTTGCCCATCACCGGCGAGCGGGCGGACGCGTAGGGTTGGCTGTAATCCAGATCATCGAACATGCAGTCGTTCTCTTCTTGGCAGTTGATTGGTTATCGAGGCGCAGCTTTCGAGCCCTTTGGCATAAATCCGTCAGCTTTTCGGGTCGAGGGCATCACGCAGCCCGTCGCCCAGCAGGTTGAAACACAGCACGGTGATGTAGATCGCCACGCCCGGGGCGATGGACATCCACGGGGCCTGTTCCATGAAGTTCTTTGCGGTGTTGAGCATCGAGCCCCAGGACGGCGAGGGCGGTTGCTGACCCAGGCCGAGGAACGACAGGCTCGCCTCCGCCAGGATCGCCGAAGCGATGGTCAGTGTTGCTTGCACCACCAGCGGTGAGAGCACGTTCGGCAGCACGTAGCGCAGGATGATCCAGCGATCCGGCAGGCCGATGGCGCGGGCGCCCTCCAGGTAATCTTCGTGACGGATTGCCAGCACCTGACCGCGGGTCAGGCGCGAAAAGATCGGCATCGCCGACAGCCCGATGGCGATCATCGCGTTGCTCAGGCTCGGGCCGAGAAACGCGCCCAGGGCAATCGCCAGCACCAGAAACGGACACGACAGCAGCGCTTCCATGATTCGGGAAATCACCGCATCGAGCTTGCCGCCGAAGTAACCGGCCAACAGGCCCAGCGGCACGCCGATGACCATGGCAATCGCTACCGAAACCCCGCCGGCCAGCAGCGAACTGCGCGCACCCCAGAGCAGGCGGGAAAACAGGTCACGGCCCAGCTCGTCGGTGCCCAGCCAGTAGATCAGCGAAGGCGCCTTGCGTACGGCGAGGAAGTTGGCTTTCAGCGGATCATGGGGCGCAATCCACGGCGCCAGCAGCGCGGCAAGAATGAAGACGATCAGCACCACCGCGCCGACCACCGCGCCCTTGTTGGCGAGGAATTTCTTCACGAACGGCGAACGGGTGCGCGGCCGCAATGGTTCTCTCAACGGCGCCTGGGACGGCGCGTTCAGCGGCGCTGAAGGATGGGTCGCAATCGAAGTCATCAGGCAGTCCTCAGACGCGGATTGATCAGGCGGTAGAGCACGTCGGCCAGCAGATTCAGCAGCAGGAAGCCGATCGCGACGCACAGCACCACGCCTTGCACCACGGCGTAGTCGCGGTTGAACACAGCATCGACAATCATCTTGCCGAAGCCGGGAATGCTGAAGACCTGCTCGGTCAGCACCGCGCCCCCGAGCAATTCACCGAACAGCAGCGTGGTGAGCGTAACGATCGGCATCAGCGCGTTGCGCAAGGCGTGCTTCAGAATTACCGTGCGCGGAAACAGGCCTTTGGCACGCGCGGTGCGCACGTAGTCGGCGCGCAGTACTTCGAGCATCGCGCTGCGGGTGTGGCGCATCAGCACGCCCGACAGCCCGGCGCCCAGCACGAAGGCCGGCAGGATCAGGGTTTTCAGGTTCTGCCCGACGTCTTCACCCAGCGGCACGAAGCCCGAAGCCGGCAGCCACTGCAGCTTCACGGCGAAGATCATGATCAACAGAATCCCCAGCCAGAAGTGCGGAATGGAGATCCCCGACAGGGCGAACACGTTGGCCGCGTAGTCCACCGACGTGCCCTTGCGCACCGCCGAAATCACCCCGGTGGGAATGCCGATCACCAAGGCGATGATCAACGCCAGCACCGCCAGCTCGATGGTCACCGGCAGCTTCGACGCCAGCAGCACGGTCACCGGTTGTTCGGTGCGCAGCGAGGTGCCGAAGTCGCCCTGCAGGACATTGCCGACCCAGTGCACGTATTGCAGCGGCAGCGGGTCGTTGAGCCGGTATTTCTCGCGCAGGTATTCCATCACCGCCGGGTCGCGCTCTTCACCCGCCATGGCCTGGACCGGATCACCGGGCAGCAGCTTTTGCAGGGTGAAGACGAACAGCGAAACCAGGATCAGCGTCGGAATGGCACTGAGCAGGCGTCGCAGGATGAAAGTCAGCATGACGAATCCTCGCGGCCGAAGCGGTAGTCCACGGGCGCCGCTGTCATTTGAAAGCGACGTTGTTCAAGCGAATCAAACCATCGGGATTGGGCACGAAACCGGTGAGGTTGCTGCGCATGGCGATGATTCGTGGATCGAAATACAGGTAGCTGGTCGGCACGTCTTCGGCGAGCAGGCGCAGGGCCTCGAAGTAGATGGCCTGACGCTGGGCCTGATCATTCACGGTGCGCGCCTTGTTCAGCAGCTCGTCGAGTTTCGGGTCACAGAAATGCCCGTCGTTCTGGCCGCCCTTGCAGGTCACGAACTGGTGGATATCACCATCCGGATCAGGACGACCCGACCAGGCGCTCATGCCGATCTGGAAGTTGCCGGTCTGTTGCTCGCTGAGCAGCGTGGCGTATTCGGTGGCGATCAGATTGACCTTGAAGCCGGCCTCTTCGGCCATCGCCTGAATGATCTGGCCGACCTGCTGGGCGATGGGGTTATTGGCGACTTTCAGCTCGACGCTGAGGGGCGTCTTCACGCCGGCTTCGGCGAGCAGTTTTTTGCTGGCTTCGACGTCGCGGGTCGGCACCGGCAGATCCTTGTCGTAATACGGGCTGTTTTTCGGGAACGGTTGGGCGCTCGGTGCGTACAGGCCTTCGAAGACCACCTGATTGATCGCGTCACGGTCGATGGCCAGCTCGAAGGCCTTGCGCACGCGCTTGTCCTTGCCCAGCGGGTTGTTGGCCTTGTCGCCGTTGTTGGTGTTGTACATCAACTGCATGTAGCCCAGGCCCGGCGTGCTGAACACCTGCACGTGGCTGTCCGCCTTGGCGGTCTTCACGTCGGTGGGCGCGACGCGTTCGATGATGTCCAGGTCGCCGGAACGCAGGTTCGCCAGGCGCACCGAGGTGTCCGGAATCGGCAGGAAAATCACTTTGTCGAAGTGGTACGCCTGCTTGTTCCAGTAGTTGTCGAAGCGCTCCAGCACGATGCGGTCCTGCTGCACGCGCTGAACGAATTTGTACGGCCCGGAACACACCGGCTTGGAGGCCACGTCGGTCGCCGAAGCCTTGGGCGCGAGCATCATCCCGGCGCGGTCCGACAGTTGCGAGATCAGCGTCGCGTCGGGCTGCTTGACCTTGATCGCCACGGTTTTCGCGTCGATCACCTCAACGCTGTCCACCGACGCCAGTTCGCTCTTGCGCAGGGAGTCGGGCAGGGTGCGGGCGCGGTCGAGGTTGAACTTCACGGCGGCGGCGTCGAACACCTCGCCGTCGTGGAAGGTCACGCCGTCGCGCAGAGTCATGGTCAGCGTCTTGCCGTCCTCGCTCCAATTCCAGGCGGTGGCCAGTTGTGGCGCGTAGGTCAGATCAGGATTGACGTCCACCAGCTTGTCGCACAGCGCGGTGTAGACCAGACGCCCCGAGTAGGTCCGCGAGCGGTGCGGGTCGAGCATGTCAGGGTCGTCCTGAATGCCGATGCGCAAGGTGGTTTCGGCGACAGCCGCATTCGCAGCGAGTAGCAACAACGTGGTTGTCATCAGGTGGGCGAATTTCATGGCTGACTCTCCAGAGAAAGGGCTTGATGGCTTTTGAACAGGTTCAGGCGCTGGCTGTAGGCGGCGCTGGGCGTCGGCACGATCAGCGAACCGGCGCCGGCGTTGGCGATTTCGCGCCAGTAATGGCAGGCCACCTGACGCCCCGGCTCGACGGTTTCGAAAAGCGGCTTCACTTCGCGGCACAGCGGCTTGGCGTGGGGGCAACGGGTGTGAAAACGGCAACCGGACGGCGGCTTGCTCGGGCTTGGCATGTCACCGCCGAGCAGCGGGCGCGGGCGACGCAGGTCCGGGTGACTGACCGGCACGGCGGCCATCAGCGCCTGGGTGTAAGGGTGAAACGGCGTTTCGAACAGCGCGTTGACCGGCGCCAGCTCGACGATCTCGCCGAGGTACATCACCGCCACGCGGTCGCTCATGTGGCGGATCACCGCGAGGCCGTGGGCGACGATCAGCAGGGTCAGGCCGAACTGGTGCTTGAGGTCTTCCAGCAAATTAACCACTTGGGCCTGCACCGAGACGTCCAGCGCCGACACCGGCTCGTCGCCGAGGATCAGCCGTGGCTCCGAAGCCAGCGCCCGGGCGATGCCGATGCGCTGGCGCTGACCGCCGGAGAATTCGTGGGGAAAGCGGCTGCCGTGCTCCGGCGCCAGTCCCACCGTGCGCAGCAGCTCGGCGACCTTGTCCTGACGCGCGCTGCGGCTGTCGTCCCGGTGCAGCCAGATCGGCTCGCCGATGATCGATTCCACGCTCATGCGCGGGTTCAGCGAGGCGAACGGGTCCTGGAAAATGATCTGCAGATCCCGGCGCACCTGACGCAGCTTGTCGGCGGGCAGATTACCGAGGTTGCGGCCTTCATAAATGACGTCGCCCGCGGTCGGTTTGAGCAGGTTAAGCAGCACCCGGCCCAGGGTCGATTTGCCCGAGCCCGATTCACCCACCAGCGCCAGGGTTTCGCCCCGGCGCACGGCCAGGGAAACCTCGTTGACCGCCTGCACCGGGGGCTTCTTGCGCTGGAACAGTCCGGCTTCACTGTGAAAGTGCTTGCTCACCGCGATGCTTTCCAGAATCGGCTTTTCGAGGGCCGAATCAGCACTCCCGGCATCGACGATGGGTTGTCCGGACAGGCTCATGCGCTGACTCCCAGATGCTGTTCAAGTGGCACGCGAATGCAGGCGGCGAAATGCCCGGCGGAGACTTCCAACAACGGTGGGCGAGCTTCCCGGCAGGCGGCGATGACAAACGGGCAACGGCTGGCGAAACGGCAACCGGTGGGCATTTCAGCCGGTGTCGGGACGCGCCCATTGATCGTTGCCAAACGCCCCTCGCGAGGGCCGACCGAGGGCATCGAGCCCATCAGGCCGATGGTATAGGGGTGCTGCGGATCATCGAACAGGGTTTTGACCGAACCGCTTTCGACGACGCGGCCGGCGTACATCACGATGACCTCGTCGGCCACTTCGGCGACCACGCCGAGGTCGTGGGTGATGAGCATCATCGAGGTGCCGGTTTCAGCCTGGAGGCTGGCGACCAGCGAAAGAATCTGCGCCTGAATGGTCACGTCCAGGGCGGTGGTGGGTTCGTCGGCGATGATCAGCGCGGGGTCATTGGCCAGCGCCATGGCGATCATCGCGCGCTGACGCATGCCGCCGGACAGCTCGTGGGGGTAGGCATCAAGGCGCTGGAGGGCGTCGGGCACGCGGACCTTTTCCAGCATTTCCAGCGCGCGCTGGCGGGCGGCGCTGGCGGACAGGCCCTGGTGGCGAATCACGCTTTCGGCAATCTGATCGCCGATGGTGAACACCGGATTGAGCGAGGTCATCGGCTCCTGAAAGATCATCGCCATGCGATTGCCGCGCACATCCAGCAGGCGCTCGTCGGACATGCCCAGCAGCGGCTCGCCCAGCAGGTTCGAAGCACTGGCCTGGACCGTCGCGGTGTCGGGCAGCAAGCCCATCAATGCCATGGACGTCACGCTTTTGCCGCAGCCGGACTCGCCGACGATGGCCAGGGTCTTGCCCGGCTGAATGGCGAACGACACGCCGTCGACGACGTTGGCCGGGGCATCCTTGAAGCGCACGGTGAGGTCGCTGACGCTCAATACCGATGGGGTGTTCGCGGGTGAAGCACTCATACGCTGGCCTCGAGGTCTTGCTGGATGACGTGATCGAGCGCCTGTTGCAGCGCACGCAGGTGACCGCGCATGGCGGTGGCGGCCTTGGCCGGGTCGCGACTTTCGATGGCGCCGATGATGTCGTGGTGATCGTGGCTGTAGGTGCTCAGGCGGTCGGTGTTGCGGGCGCGTTGGCGCAGGTCGCGCCATGCCGGATCAAGCCGGATCGCGTCGAGCATTTCGAATATGTCCAGCATCAGCCGGTTGCCGGCGGCTTCAGCGATCCCGCGATGCAAGGCGCTGTCCCACAGCTCGATGCCTTCGGCGTCGGGTTCGCTGGCGTGTTGCTGATGGGTCGTGCGCTCGGCCAATCGGCGCAGGATCGCCATCTGTTCGCCGCTGGCGCGCAATGCGGCCAGTGAAGCGAGCGCCGGCTCCAGATAGATACGGGCTTCCATGACTTCGCTGAAATTGGTCCGGCTCGACAGCTTGGCAAAGCTCATGGCCGCGCTCGGCGGGGTAGGGCCGACGAACGTGCCCTTGCCCTGCCGCCGCCAGATATGACCCTCGGCTTCGAGCACCGCCAAGGCGCGGCGAATGGCCCGGCGACTGACGCCGAAATCCACTGCCAGGTCGCGCTCGGTCGGTAACGGTCGCTGGGGAAACGCCGCCTGCTGCGCAACCAACTGGCGCAGCGCGTCGAGGGCCATCTTCGACGAAGTGTCGTGGGTTGCGTCGGTGTCGATGCTGTCCATCTGCGTCTCTCGTCACGGGGTGAACCGGAGGCCAGAGGCTTTATGAAGCAGGGCCTGGCTACAGAGGACGAGTGCAATAGCGATGCCAATGGAAATTGGTTCACTGGCAAGGTCCGATGGCCGGGCGTGCGGTCAGGCATGCTCCCGGCGCTTCGGGCCAATCGGCAATGGTTCGGAAGTCTGGTTCGCGGGGAGGGGCGGGATTGGTTCAGGCGGTAAGCGAACCAATTTCAGGAAAGGGCCAGGTAGGGCGCCTGTTTATGGTTCGGCTGCGTTATTAAGGGGCGCTGATTGGGGTGATTCTGGCCGAAGCCAGAATCAGGGCTGACATCAATCCCACTGCGGCGCGAGGCTGGCCGGGCTGGTCAGGCGATGACCGCGGTCCAGCTGGGCAATCTGCGCCATGTCGTCTTCGCTGAGCTTCAGGTCCACGGCTTTCAGGTTGCTTTCCAGATTGGCGCGTTTGGTCGACGACGGGATCACCGCGTAACCCAGCTGCATCGCCCACGCCAGCGTCACTTGTGCAGGCGTCGCATTGTGGCGCTGGGCGATCTGCTCGATCACCGGGTCCTTCAGCACTTCGCCGTAGGCCAGGGTCATGTACGACGTAATCTTGATCCCGTGCTGTTTGGCGAAATCGGCCACGGTGCGGTTTTGCAGGTAGGGGTGCAACTCGATCTGGTTGGTGGCGATGTTTTCGGCGCCGACCGCGGCAATGGCTTCTTTCATCAGCGCGACGGTGAAGTTAGAGATACCGATCTCGCGAGTCAGGCCTTGCTGTTTGGCTTCCAGCAGCGCGCCCATGAATTCGGCGACCGGCACCTGGCCTTTCGGCGATGGCCAGTGGATCAGCGTCAGGTCGACGTGATCGGTTTTCAGCTTGGTCAGGCTTTCCTTCAGGCTCGGGATCAGCTTGTCGGCGGCGAAGTTGTCGGTCCAGATCTTGGTGGTGATGTACAGCTCGTCACGGGGCACGCCGCTTTGCGCGATGGCCTGACCGACCTCGGCTTCATTGCCGTAGATCTGCGCGGTGTCGATCACGCGATAGCCCAGCTCCAGGCCGTTGCTGACCGAGTCGATGACGACCTGATCTTTCAAGCGAAAGGTGCCGAGGCCAAATGCGGGAACAGTCATGGGAAGACTCCAGGGTTCAAGGGGGAAGGGGAGGTACGAATCAGATGCCCAGTATCCCGCGTCGGCTGGCAGGGAAAAACCACAGCGCGGGCACGGGACTTTTGACGGGGGATCATGAATGCCATGGAGTTTGGGGCAGCGCGTGAGCTTGATCGTTCAGTGAAATGTGATTTCCGCAGGGGCCGCGCCTCTCCTCAGACGCTGCGATGCCTGTAGGAAATGAAGATCCTGTGGGAGTGAGCTTGCTCACGAAGACCTTGGTTCAGCCACAGGAAATTCTGCGGATGTGCCAATGCCTTCGTGAGCAAGCTCACTCCCACAGGTATCGCGTCTGACTCCAGATTACACGTGCGCCGCCGGCCGTGATGGAAGCGCGCTAGCACATGAACCTCAGATCAAACATGCCCATCCCGCTTTACGAAATGCTTGTGCATGTCCGCCGTCAGCGCTTCCACCCGTTCGGTCAGCGCTTTGGTCATTTCGGTGAGTCGGGTGTTCTGCTCCAGCAGCTCGAGCATCTGCGCGGTGTTTTGCGCCGCGCGGGCCATACGCTCTTCGTTGGCCGTCGCCAGCGCTTCACGGTGCTCCGCGTCGGCATCGGCACTGGCCTTGTCCCGGGCGGCTTGTCGGGTCTGGGCCAATAGAATGAGCGGCGCGGCATAGGCCGACTGCAGGCTGAATGCCAGATTGAGCAAGATGAAGGGGTAAAGATCGAACGACACCAGCCCGCTCAGGTTGGCGCCCACCCACAGCAACACCAGCAGCGTCTGTGCGCCGAGAAAAGTGGGTGTGCCGAAGAAGCGCGCGAACGCCTCGGCCTTGAGGGCGAAGGCATCGGTGCCAAAGGTCGGCGCCAGGTGCGCGTGGCGTTTGTGAAAGCGCAGGTGATCCACCGGCGCGTTGGCGGCGGGCGTGCCCGGTTCCGCAGGCGAAGGGACAGGCGTTGCAGTGGGCATGAGGCTTACCTGAAGACAGAAACATCTGCCCACTATAGGCCCACACCCCCTGGCGTTGTACTGAACCTCTGCTGAACCGGCGTGTGTCCCGAGTGAGCCGCGTCAGTCCACCGGTTCGGGGTACAGCGGCTTGGATCGCTGCATGATGCTAGCGTAGTCGTAAACATACTGGCGGCCGGCGTGACTGGTCATGCGCAGGCGGTCGATCAGTTGTCGCTCTTTCTTGTTCAGGTATCTCAACCCGTGGTGGTCACTGGACTTGAGGCGATCACGTTCATGGGCGTCAGGGAAAGTGATGACGTTCGTCATGAAATATCTCCTTGGTTAAATCCGTGTCCCCGGCTCCGTGTTCCGGGGTTCACCCTTTGTGGTGCGACTATGCACCTTACCCACAAAAAGTCAGACGCTACAACCCTGCAAATGATCAGTGGGTCACAGGATTTGCGTGATCTCGAACGATTGACGGCTGCCGTTGACCACCACCTCCACCTCATCGCCATCGAGCTTGCCAAGCAGGCTCTGACCCAGCGGCGAGCGTGCCGTGATCACCGTTATCACCTGCTCGTCGACCGTGATTTTTAGCCCCGCCGCGTCAGGCGCCAGAAACAACCGCTGTTCCGCGCCGTTGTCCGCCAGGAGGGCAATAAGATCGCCGGTCTGGATGCCGCGCTGTTCATCGAAGGGCTTGAGCACCAGGTTGCGACACAGGTTCAGCGACTGGCGGATTTCTTCCACGCGCCGCGCCTGACCCGCCGCCAGATACGACGCCTCCAGCCCAAGGGTGTCGTACTTGTTCTCGGCGATGTTCTCTTCGTGAGTCGCGGTTTCGTAGGCGGTTTGTGCGGCCCGCACCGCCACATCGAGATCGACCTGGAGCTTCTCGACGATGCACTGCAGGACGGTTTGCTTGTTCACGGGCATGGCGGGCATGGCGTATTCACGGACATGGGATGGCTCGACAGAGGGGATTCAACCGCAGAACTGATAGACGCTCGCACGGCTTTTCTCGCTGGGGGCGGTCTGGTTCTGCTGCATCCAGAACTGGCACTTGGGCCCGTTGAAGCTGCGTTGCCGCTCCGCCTGTTCGGCCTCTTGGGTCTGTCGCGCTTCGCTGTCGCGCAGAATCTGCCGGTACTGATCGAACATCGGGTTATCACTTTCCGGCTTAGGCTTGGCCGCAGGCGGGGCGGTGATCTGCGCGGCCGCATTGCTCAGCGCCTGGGTCTGCTCGGCGGGGAGCATTTTGTAGATCAGCCACAGGCTCAGCAGGACGGCGAGAAAGCCCAGCCAGATACCGGCGGCAATCGACAGGATCAGCTTGAGCGGGCGCAGCGTGACGGACAGTTCGCGGTGGTTGACGTACATGACAGACTCCAGACTTGTATGCATGTGGCCAGCGGTGGCAGCGATTGTCGCACGACCGGGGCTGGTGATTCTGCGCCGCAATGAGGGACAATCGGTTTTTTTGAACATCCTCAGGGAGCCCGGATGAAAGCTTCTTGGGATATTTTCTGTAGCGTTGTCGATAATTTCGGCGACGTCGGCGTGACCTTTCGCCTGGCCCGACAACTGGTCGCCGAACACGACCTGAAGGTTCGGCTCTGGATCGATGACCTGAACGCCTTCGCGCGGCTGTGCCCGGGCGCCGATCCGCTGGCGCAAGAGCAAGTACGCGATGGCGTGACCGTCTGTCACTGGCCGAAGGAATGGCCCAAGACCTGGCAACCGGCCGAGCTGCCGGACGTCGTGGTCGAAGCCTTCGCCTGTCGTCTGCCGCCGGACTACATCGAGGCCATGCTCGGGCGGGAGAAGCGGCCGCTGTGGTTCAACCTCGAATACCTCAGCGCCGAGGACTGGGTCTCCGGTTGCCACGGCCTGCCGTCGATCCAGTCCTCGGGCCTGCGCAAATATTTCTTCTTCCCCGGCTTCACCGACAAGACCGGCGGGTTGCTGCGTGAGGCGGGCCTGATCGACAAGCGTCGGGCGTTTCAGGCGGATCCTGCCGTGCGGCAGTCCTTTCTCCAGCGCCTGAACATCGCGCCCCACGCCGACGCGCGGCTGATGTCGCTGTTTGCCTACGAACACGCCGGCCTCGGCAGTTGGCTGGATTGCCTGGCCCGGGCTGATCGGACGACCCATCTGCTGGTGCCCGAAGGCCGTATTCTGGGCGACGTTCAGCGTTGGTTGGGCGTGGAAGAATTGAAGGCGGGCGCCGTGCAGGTGCGCGATGGCCTGACGATTCAGGTGCTGCCGTTCGTGCGCCAGGAAGACTATGACCGGCTGTTGTGGTGCTGCGAATTCAATGTGGTGCGCGGCGAAGACTCATTCGTCCGCGCGCAATGGGCGGGGCGGCCGCTGATCTGGCACATCTATGAGCAGGACGACGACGCCCACTGGGCCAAACTCGATGCGTTTCTGGAGTTGTATCTGGCGGGATTGTCGGAGGAGGCGCAGCAGGCGCTGACCGACGTCTGGCGCAGCTGGAATGGCGGAACAGACATGACTCAGGGCTGGGATGCGCTGGAACAACACGCCGACGAACTGGCCGCCCATGCCGAGCGCTGGTGTCTGGAACAGGCCTTGCAGGACGATCTGACGACTGCGCTGGTAAGGTTTTACCAAAGTTGGATATGATACGCGGCCTTGTATTAAGCCCTGTACGAAAAGTGGCTTTTCGTACAGGGCTTAGAAAGATCTTTCATCCAAATTCGGATACTCGTAATGAAAACTGGTAAAGAGCTTAAACCCGGTACCGTGATCAAGCTGGAAAACGATCCTTGGCTGGTTCAGAAAGCTGAATTCACCAAGTCGGGCCGTAACAGCGCGATCATGAAGACCAAGCTGAAGAACCTGCTGACCGGCTACAAGACCGAAATCGTCTACAGCGCCGATGACAAGCTGGAAGACGTGATCCTGGACCGTAAAGAAGCCACGCTGTCTTTCATCAGCGGCGACACTTACACGTTCATGGACACCACCGACTACACCATGTACGAGCTGAACGCTGAAGACATCGAAGCCGTTCTGCCATTCGTTGAAGAAGGCATGACCGACGTTTGCGAAGCGATCTTCTTCGAAGACCGTCTGGTTTCCGTAGAGCTGCCGACCACCATCGTGCGCACCGTCGACTACACCGAAGGTTCTGCTCGTGGCGACACGTCGGGCAAGGTCATGAAGCCGGCCAAACTGGCCAACGGCACCGAGCTGCAGGTAGCTGACTTCATCGAAATCGGTGACAAGATCGAAATCGACACCCGTGAAGGCGGTTCCTACAAAGGCCGTGCCAAATAAGCACTGCGTTTGTAATGCCGGTGATGTGATGCCGGAAACGAAAAAGCCCGACCATCGAGTCGGGCTTTTTTGTGGGTGATGTAAAAGCGAGCTGCGAAACACGCTGACCTTGTAGGAGCAGGTGACGCCGCCGCAGATGCAGCTGTCGACAAAGAACTGGGGGAGCGAGCTTGCTCGCGAATAGGCCGGTACATCCGCCAAGTCTTCAGCGGCTGGAAATACGTCTTCGTGAGCAAGCTCACTCCCACAGGGACTGCGAATGCTGCGCGACAGTGCGGGATATGAACGACGGAATCCAGCAATGCAAACGGGTCGACCATTGCTGATCGACCCGTTTTTATACTGCGTTTACTTCAGATGAACCTTCAGTTCTTGCGAAGCCTGCAGCAGCGCCGAGCGCACTTCCGGCACCTGGCTGACCACGTTCAACAGCCCGTAATCGTGAATCATGCCGTTGTAGCGAACCGCTGTTACCGGCACACCGGCCTGGTCCAGCTTGCGAGCGTAGGCTTCACCTTCGTCGCGCAGCACGTCAGCACCCGCCGTTTGCACCAGGGCAGGCGGCAGACCTTTCAACTGATCGGTCGTGGCCCGCAGCGGTGAGGCATAGATCTCGGCGCGCTGCTTCGGGTCGGTGGTGTAGTTGTCCCAGAACCACTTCATCATGTTGCGGGTGAGGAAGTGACCCTCGGCAAACTGATCGTAAGAACCCGTATCGAAGTTGGCATCGGTCACCGGCCACAACAGCACCTGGTAACGGATGGCCGGGGTGCCTTTGTCTTTGGCCATCAGGCTGACGACCGCCGCCATGTTGCCGCCGACGCTGTTGCCCGCCACCGCCAGACGCTTGCCGTCCACGTTGATTTCCTTGCCATGCTCGGCGACCCATTTGGTCGCCGCATAGGCCTGGTTGATCGCCGTCGGGTAGTGGGCTTCAGGCGAAGGCGTGTAGTTGACGAACACCGCCACTGCGCCCGAACCCTCTACCAGATCCCGCACCAGACGTTCGTGGGTCGGATAATCGCCGAGCACCCAGCCGCCGCCGTGGAAGTACATGAACACCGGCAAGGTGCCTTTGACGCCAGCCGGACGAACGATCGTCAGGCTAATGTTCTGGCCGTCCACCGAAATGGTCTTCTGGCTGACATCGGCCTTGGGCAGGGTCAGCTTGACCCCGGCCTGGGCACCGGTCAGTACGGCGCGGGCATCTTTGGGCGAAAGCTGTTCGATCGGCTTGCCGCTTCCCGAATTCAGTGCGTCCAGAAACGCCTGCGTGTTGTGCTCGACGCCCGTATCGGTCGCCGCGAAAGCGTTGCCGACGGACAGTGCGAGGAGCGAGCCAGCCAGAATCTTGCCAAACGTGTTCATGTTCTTCTCCCGGTCAGACGAGGTGTGGGGCGTAGGTCTTACGCCAGTTTTTACACAGTCACGTGCAGACGAACGTCGACGTTGCCGCGGGTGGCGTTGGAGTAAGGGCAGACCTGGTGGGCTGCATCGACCAGCGCCTGGGCTTCGGCTTGTTCAAGGCCCGGCAGGCTGATGTGCAGGTCGATGTCCAGACCGAAACCGCCGGGGATCTGGCCGATGCCGACGTGGGCAGTGATCGAGGCGTCAGCCGGGATGGTTTTCTTGCTCTGACCGGCGACGAATTTTAGTGCGCCGATGAAGCAGGCCGAGTAACCGGCAGCGAACAGCTGCTCAGGGTTGGTGGCTTCGCCGCCTGCGCCGCCCAGTTCTTTCGGGGTGGCCAGTTTAACGTCGAGGATTTTGTTGTCGGAAACAGCGCGGCCATCACGGCCACCGGTTGCGGTTGCGACTGCAGTGTAGAGAGCTTGCATGGTAATTCCTCACGTGCTGATGGTTAGGGATTCAAGCTTAAGCTTGGCGCTAAATGTTTGTGCGCTAAGCAAGTGGGAGAGAATGTACTGCCCTAATGTTTAGCGCGCAAGATAAATTTTTGAGATTTTTTCAGAGGTGCCGATTACGCGGTTGATCAGATGCTTTCGTGCAGATTTCCACGCAGTGCGAGCAGGTCTTTCTGCAGGGCCTTGAGCTGCTCAAGATTGATGCCGCTGGCGGCCAGAATGCATTGCGGAACGCTTTGGGCTTTTCGGTGCAGCGCCTTGCCTTGCTCGGTCAGGGTCAGCAGCACAACGCGCTCATCTTCCTTGCTGCGGGTCCGGCGGATCAGGCCTTCGACTTCCAGCCGTTTGAGCAGCGGCGTCAGTGAGCCAGGGTCAGTCAGCAGGCGGGTGCTGACTTCTCCGACGGTCAGGCCGTCGCGCTCCCACAACACCAGCATCGCCAGGTATTGCGGGTAAGTCAGGTTCAGCTCCTGCAGCAACGGCTTGTAGACCTTGGTCATCATTAGCGACGTCGAGTACAGGGCGAAACACAGCTGGTTATCCAGCAGCAGTTCGTCGCAACTGCCAGCGCCGGCCGTGTGGGTGGGCTCGTTGGCGTTCATGGGTGTCCCTCGCTCAGTCAGTAATGCTCGGTAATTTAGTGCCCTGATGTTTAATGCACCAGATAATTTCGGTAATCGCCCCGCGCGTGGCTCTCTATCGATCGGAGGTCAACGCCGCTGTTTGTGCGTCGGTTGGACATGCTGGATATCGCCAAAGCGGATTTCCTCGGCGGCGCTGACTGCGTAGCATGCGCGCTGAAATCGGTTCAGAGGATCGCCCGTGATTGTCGATGTATTGATGTACCTGCTGCTGGGCGCCGCCATGGGCACGCTGGGCGGACTGTTCGGCATCGGCGGCGGGCTGGTGGCCATTCCGGCGTTGGGCGTGTTGTTCGGGCTCGATCAGCAATTGGCCCAGGGCACGGCGTTGTTGATGGTGCTGCCCAATGTGCTGCTGGCGCTGTGGCGTTACAACCAACGCAATCGGGTGTCGGTGCGTCATGCGCTGATGCTCATCGTGCCCAGTTTCACGATGTCCTGGCTGACCTCGCTGTGGGCCGTGCGCGTTGATCCGCAAAGCATGCGCCTGGGCTTCGTCGGATTTCTCGTCGTACTGACGCTGTTCAACCTGATCCAGATGGTTTGGCCCAAAGGCATCGCCAGCGCCGAGCTGCGTCACACTCGATGGTTGTGGCTGCTGGGCCTCGGCTCGGGTGTCACCGCCGGGCTG
Organism: Pseudomonas sp. HP_12; assembly: GCF_055283955.1. NCBI lineage: Bacteria > Pseudomonadati > Pseudomonadota > Gammaproteobacteria > Pseudomonadales > Pseudomonadaceae > Pseudomonas > Pseudomonas sp. HP_12. Next base: position 246,443 of record NZ_JBTOQG010000012.1, on the reverse strand, counting down.
TTCGGCGTTGGCGGCGGAGTGATTGCGACGCCGATTCTGACCGGACTGTTCGGCGCGACCCAGGTGGCGGCCCAGGGCCTGGCGCTGGCACTGGCGGCGCCGAGCACCACGATCACGCTGGCGACCTACGCTATTCACGGCCATGTCGACTGGCTGATGGGCATTCCGCTGGCGATTGGCGGGCTGGCCAGCATCAGTTGGGGCGTCGCGCTGGCCCACAGTTTACCGGAGCGCGTGCTGCGCTCGCTGTTCTGCGGCTTTCTGGTGATCTGCGCGATCATGCTGTGCTTCAAGCTGTGATCTAACGCAATGAGTACTTGTTACAGCCTGAACCCTTCAGCAATGTGATCGGCCAGGCATTCGGTGATCGGCGATGGGTTATTGGGGTTGCGCAGCAGCACAATGCTCGCCGACGGCAATTGCGGCAGCCCGTGCTGTTCACCCAGCACTTCCAGGTCCGAGGTGATCAGGCTTTGCAGCTGCGCCGTTACTGCCAAGCCGGCGCTGACCACTGCCATGATCGCTGACAGGCTCGCGCTGGTGTAGGCCACCCGGAATTCACGGCCGGACGCCTGCAGCGCGTTGATTGCCCACTGCCGGCAAAAGCAGTCGGTGTTGAACATCGCCAGTGGCATCGGCGTCTGCTCCTGTGGGCAAAAGCCTGCGCCGACGGCCCAGACGAAGCGCTCCTGGCGCAGGATCTGGCCGATTTCCTTGCCCGGCTCACGGGTAACGATGCTTAAATCCAGGTCCTGGCGTTGCAGCAACTGCGACGACGATTCGCAATGCACTTCCACCTGCACCAGCGGATACGCCTGGGCAAAGCGCTGCAGAATCCCCGGCAGAAAGCGCATCACGTAATCATCCGGCGTCCCGATCTTCACCGTGCCGACCATGTGCGGCTCGCGCAGGGTATTGAACACTTCGCTGTGCAATTTCAGGATCCGGCGCGCGTAGCCCAGCAGCACCTGACCTTCCGCCGTGAAGCTGATGGTGCGGCCGTCTTTGAGAAACAACGGGCGGCGCACCACGTCCTCCTCCAGCCGTTTCATCTGCATGCTCACGGCCGACTGCGTGCGATTCACCACCTCGCCGGCCTTGGTGTAACCGCCCTCATCGGCGATCGCGACAAAGGTGCGCAGCAGCTCGCTGTCGATACTCGGGTAAGTGGTCATGCATCAATCTCCCAGATGCAGTGCATAAGAAACATTCGTTGGATTGATCTTAGGCGCGGCGAGAGAATCTGCCCATCCCCACTGGAGGGCAAGACGATGAAAGGTCAAAAAGGTTACGTACTGGTCGCAAAACCTCTGTCGCGGGAATCCGCGCCGGAACGTTGGTGGAAATCGGCCGTGGCGCAGGTCGCTCGCTGGCGCAAGCTGCATCACCAGCGTGTCGAACTGGCTGCGCTGAGCGATGACGCGTTGAAAGACATGGGCCTGAGTCGGGCGGATGTCTACGAAGAAGTGGAGCGTCCTTTCTGGGATGACCCGATGAAGCACTGACAGAGCAGCGGGGGATCGGTTAGCGTTGGGCACCGCCATGGAGGTCGCAATGCCCGCCGAACCGCCGATCAACCCGCCACTTTCCCTCAAGCACGCGCGCCGTCTGGCGCTGGCCGCCCAAGGTTTTAACAGCCGCCAGCCGCCTGCGACGATCAAGGCAGCGCACGTCACGCAACTGATCCAACGACTCGGGGTGCTGCAGATCGATTCGGTCAATGCGCTGGTGCGATCGCACTACTTGCCGCTGTTTTCCCGGCTCGGCCCTTATTCGCGCACATTGCTGGAGCAGGCGGCGTGGAGCCAGGGTCGGCACCGCAATCTGTTTGAATACTGGGGCCACGAGGCGTCGTTGCTGCCGGTCGAGCTGTACCCGCTGATGCGCTGGCGGATGCAGCGCGCATCCCAGGGCGAAGGCATTTATCAGCAACTGGCGAAGTTCGGCCGCGAGCAGCAGACCGTTATCGGCCGGGTGTTGCAGACCGTCCGCGAGCAGGGTGCGCTGGGTGCGGGCAGCATCAGCACCCGGCAGGATCGCGCCGGACCCTGGTGGGACTGGAGCGCCGAAAAGCATGCGCTGGAATGGTTGTTTGCAGCGGGTGAGGTCACGGTTGCCGGCCGTCGCGGTTTCGAGCGGCTGTACGATTTGCCCGAGCGGGTTCTGCCTTCGGCAATCGTCAATCACCCTGACATCGAGGAAGCGGATGCCCAGCGTGGCTTGCTGCTGCATGCGGTCAAAGCGCTGGGCGTCGGTACCGAGAAGGACGCGCGCGATTATTTCCGGCAGGACCCGGCCCCCGCCAGGCGCGGGTTGGCGGAGCTGGTGGAGGAGGGCGCGGTTCAGCGGGTTCAGGTGCAGGGCTGGAAGCAACCGGCGTACGCCCTTCCGGGTCTGACCGTGCCGCGCAAGATTGCCGCCAGCGCGTTGCTGTCGCCGTTTGATTCACTGATCTGGGAGCGGGCGCGCACCGAGCGGCTGTTCGATTTCCATTACCGGCTGGAGATCTACACCCCGGCGCACAAGCGGGTTTACGGCTATTACGTGCTGCCGTTTCTGCACAACGAACGCATCGCCGCGCGCATCGACTTGCGGGCTGAAAGGGCAGCGGGGCGTCTGGCGGTTCATGGGGTTCACGAAGAGCAACCCGGACTGGATGACGAAGGCATGCACGCCCTCGCATTCCACTTGCGGCAACTGGCCAACTGGCTGGAATTGCCAGATGTGCTGATCAACTGCCAGCGCGCCAGTGCGGCGCGCTTGCGGGAGGCGTTTGTGGCCAGCGGTTTTGATCATCTGTGACGGCAGCTGCCTGATTTTTTAGGACCGGCTTCAGCCGGGAAAGGGCCAGCGCGAGCACCCTCAATTCTAGGGTGTGACATCCGACGCTTTCCCGGCTGAAGCCAGTCCTACAGAAATAGCGCGCCGTTGTGGGACCGGCTTCAGCCGGGAAGGGGCCAGCGCGAGCACCCACAATTCTATAGTGTGACATCCGGCGCGTTCCCGGCTAAAGCCAGTCCTACAGACGCACCAACCCCTTTACCGACGCACCTGCTTTAACGTCTCGGCAATCAAAAACGCCAGTTCCAGCGACTGATCGGCATTCATCCGTGGATCGCAGTGGGTGTGGTAGCGGTCCGACAAGCCATCTTCGGTAATCGGACGCGCGCCGCCGATGCATTCGGTGACGTTCTGACCGGTCATCTCGATGTGGATGCCACCGGCGTAGGTCCCTTCCGCCTGATGCACCTGAAAGAACTGCTTCACTTCCGCCAGGATCTGGGCGAAGTCGCGGGTCTTGTAACCGCTGCTGGCCTTGATCGTGTTGCCGTGCATCGGGTCCGAACTCCACAGCACCTTCTTGCCTTCGCGCTCCACGGCACGGATCAGCCCCGGCAAATGGTCGCCGACCTTGTTGGCGCCCATGCGTGCAATCAGGTTCAGGCGGCCCGGATCGTTGTCCGGGTTGAGGATATCGATCAGGCGAATCAGGTCATCGGTGTTCATGCTCGGGCCGACCTTGACGCCGATCGGGTTCTTCACGCCGCGCAGGAATTCCACGTGAGCGCCATCCAGTTGCCGCGTGCGGTCGCCAATCCACAGCATGTGCGCCGAGCAATCGTAGAAGTCATTGGTCAGGCTGTCGCGGCGAACGAAGGCTTCTTCGAAATTCAGCAGCAGCGCTTCGTGGGCGGTGAAGAAACTGGTTTCGCGCAGCTGCGGCGAGGTGTCCATGCCGCAAGCGCGCATGAACGCCAGGGTCTCGTCGATGCGATCGGCGAGCTGGCTGTATTTGTCCGACAGCGCCGAGTTGGCGATGAAATCCAGGTTCCACTTGTGCACTTGATGCAGGTCGGCGAAACCGCCCTGGGCGAAAGCGCGCAGCAGATTGAGGGTCGCGGTGGACTGGTGATACGCCTGCAGCAGACGATCCGGGTCGGGCACGCGGCTCTTCTCGTCGAAACCGATGCCGTTGACGATGTCGCCGCGATAGGCCGGCAGCGTGATGCCGTCTATTGTCTCGTCGTTGGAAGACCGCGGTTTGGCGAATTGCCCGGCCATGCGCCCGACCTTGACCACCGGGCAGCCGGCGGCAAAGGTCATGACGATCGCCATTTGCAGCAGGACCTTGAAGGTGTCGCGGATTTTTGCGGCCGAAAACTCGAAGAAGCTCTCGGCGCAGTCGCCACCCTGCAGCAGAAACGCCCGGCCCTCGGTCACCTCGGCAAACTGCCGGCGCAGCTCGCGTGCTTCCCCGGCAAACACCAGCGGGGGATAGCTGGCGAGGGTCTGCTCGACACGGCGAACATGGTCGGCGTCAGGGTATTGAGGTTGCTGCTGGATAGGCAGGTTCCGCCAGCTGTCGGGGCTCCAGGGTTGGCTCATGTTGAACTCGAAGTCAGTGCGATCGGACAGGCATGTTAGCAGCTCACCCCGAGAATTTGCGTGACCTGCGGGGCGCGATTCGCCGACAATCCGCGCTTTTCCGGGGCGCGTCTTGCGTCTGTCTGCACCCGAGGTCCGCCGCGCGGCTACGGCGATCGCTGAGTGCGGCGATGCTGATCCCCGCGGGCGCGATCCCGAATCACTTTGACCATGGGCACGAGAACAGCAATGACCGAGGAACGCGTAGAGCACGTGTTGGCCGAAGTTCACGACGAATTCGGCAAGATCCGTGTACTTGAAGTGGCCGATTACCGCTTCCTGGAGTTCGGTGACGCCATCGAGCAGAGCTGCACGTTCACGGCCGATCCGGCCTGGCTTGAATACGACTACACCCGGGCCATGTTCATTGGCGCCCTGTGCCATCCGGCCCCGGAAAGCGCGCTGTTCATGGGGCTGGGCGCGGGCACGCTGACCCAGGCGTGTTTGAAATTTCTGCCTCTGGACGACGTGGAAGCCATCGAACTGCGCCCCGACGTGCCGCGACTGGCCATGGAATACATGGGCCTGCAGGACGATCCCCGGTTGTATGTGCGCATCGGCGATGCGCTCGATCTGCTGCCGACCGCCGAAGACGCGGACCTGATCTTCGTTGACCTGTATACCGACACCGGCCCTGCCGTGGGCCATCTGGCCTGGGGGTTTCTAGAGAAATGCCAACAGCGCCTCAACCCCGGCGGCTGGCTGATCATCAATCAGTGGGCGTCGGACGATGGCAAACCTTTGGGCGCGGCGCTGCTGCGCGGTTTGTACCACCGTCATTACTGGGAGCTGCCGGTGAAGGAGGGCAACGTCATCCTCATCGTCCCTGCCGACCTGGACCAGACGCTGGACATCGACGCCCTGACCCTGCGCGCCGAAAACCTCGCGCCGGACCTGGGCTATTCGCTCTTGGCGCTGATCAAGACGCTGCGGCCCGCGACCTGATCAGCAACCCCTAAACAGCGGCGGGCGTTTTTCCAGCAGCGCCTGCAGGCCTTCCTTGGCGTCCTCGCTGTCGAGCACCCGCCGGACCAGCGCCGGCAACGCCTTGGCCGCCACGTTTTCACCTTCGAGCAGCGCCTGACGCGCGGACTCCAGAGTGGTGCGAATCCCCAACGGTGCGCGGTCGGCAATGTGTTGGGCCAGGCGCAGCGCCGAGGGCAGAAGGTCTTCGGGTGCCATCACTTCCTGCACCAGGCCCATGCGGCAGGCTTCGTGGGCGTCGAATTCATCGCCCGTCAAAAGCCAGCGCATGGCATTGCCCCAACCTGCGATCTGGTGCAGCCGCAGAGTCGCGCCGGCGCAGGCAAAAATACCGCGCTGCACTTCCAGATGGGCGAAGCGGGCATTGCTCGCGCACAGATTGATATCGGACGCGAGCATCAGCTCGATGCCCATCGTCAGGCACCAGCCCTGGGCCGCGACGATCACCGGCTTGCTCACCCGCTGACCGATCGACAGCCCCCAGGGATCGTAACCGCCGGGCGGCAGCGTCCAGCCCTCTCTCAATGCCGGCCCGGCCTCGGCCAGATCGAGCCCGCCGGTGAAATGCTCGCCATGGGCAAATACCACCGCGACCCGTGCCTGGTCGTTACGCTCGAACTCGCCGTAGGCCAGGCTCAGCTGGTTGAGCATGTCCATGTCGAAGGCATTGCGTTTGGCGACCCGGTCCAGGCCGATGAGCATGATTGCGCCGCGCTGTTCCCGGCTGACGTGGCCTTTGATCGAAGAGGTCATGTCGCTATGTCCTGCAGATGAGGAGAAAGGGAGGGTGGGGTGTCGCACTGTCTGGGTGAATCGTTTAAGCTCTGCTCGCAACCGATACCGGGCACTTGAAAAGTAGACACTGACGCAGCTTTGCGCAAAGCCTGTGACAGTTGGCCGCAAGGGGCTGTTTCGCAAAAAAAATCCTCACTTGTTTCAGCAATTCCGGTATAGTGCGCGCCGGCCTTTCATAGGGCCCTCGTCACGGTTTAGGTTCGCGAAGCCATCTTCTCGAACCGGTTCGGTCACGAACCACCCCATGACGATCCATTCATCAATACGTTTTCGCAAATCCCCGCCGACAAAGCAGCCAGGGTGACTCTAGGGTCTTACACGGCACGCGCAGCTTTGAAGCATGGGTCTTTGCGGATGCACTCAGAGGCAGACCCATGACCCAGGAATCCGGCGGCTTCGCCGCTCTTAACCTTCACCCGACCATTCTTGCAGCTGTTATCGCTACCGGCTACGAAGAGCCTTCGGCCATTCAGCAGCAATCGATCCCGATTATTCTCGCTGGTCACGACATGATCGGTCAGGCGCAGACAGGTACCGGTAAAACCGCCGCCTTCGCTCTGCCCATCCTGAGCCTGATCGACCCGACGAAACGCGAGCCGCAAGCGCTGATCCTCGCGCCGACTCGTGAGCTGGCCCTGCAAGTGGCCACCGCGTTCGAAACCTACGCCAAGCAAATGCCGGGCGTGACCGTTGTGGCTGTCTACGGCGGCGCGCCGATGGGCCCGCAGCTGAAAGCCATTCGTAACGGCGCTCAAATCGTCGTCGCTACCCCGGGCCGTCTGTGCGACCACCTGCGTCGTGACGAGAAAGTCCTGGCGACCGTGAACCACCTGGTTCTCGACGAAGCCGACGAAATGCTCAAGCTGGGCTTCATGGATGATCTCGAAGTCATCTTCAAGGCCATGCCTGAGACGCGTCAGACCGTACTGTTCTCGGCGACCCTGCCGCAGTCGATCCGCGCGATTGCCGAGCGTCACCTGAAAGACCCGAAACACGTCAAGATCCAGAGCAAGACCCAGACCGTCACCGCGATCGAGCAGGCTCACCTGCTGGTTCACGCTGACCAGAAGACCTCTGCCGTACTGAGCCTGCTGGAAGTCGAAGATTTCGACGCCCTGATCATGTTCGTGCGTACCAAACAGGCCACTCTGGACCTGGCCAGCGCCCTTGAAGCCAAAGGCTACAAGGCTGCTGCGCTGAACGGCGACATCGCCCAGAACCAGCGTGAACGCGTCATCGACTCCCTCAAGGATGGCCGTCTGGACATCGTTGTTGCGACTGACGTTGCTGCCCGTGGTCTGGACGTTCCGCGTATCACCCACGTGTTCAACGTTGATATGCCGTACGACCCGGAAGCCTACGTTCACCGTATCGGCCGTACTGGCCGTGCCGGTCGCGAAGGCCGCGCGCTGTTGCTGGTAACGCCGCGTGAGCGTCGCATGCTGCAAGTGATCGAGCGCATGACCGGTCAGAAAATCGCCGAAGTCCGCCTGCCGGACTCCCAGGCCGTTCTCGATGCCCGCATCAAGAAACTGACCAACAGCCTGTCGCCGCTGGTCGCTGATGCCGAAGCAAGCCATGGCGAATTGCTGGACCGCCTGACTGCCGACATCGGTTGCACCCCGCGTGCCCTGGCCGCTGCTCTGCTGCGCAAGGCCACCAACGGTCAGGCGCTGACCCTGAGCGCGATCGAGAAAGAACGTCCATTGGTGCCGAACAACGCGCCACGTGGTGATCGTCCTGAGCGTCCAGCCGGCGACCGTCCTGATCGTGGCGACCGCGAACGTCGTGCTCCGGTGCCATTGGCCGAAGGCCGTGCTCGCTGCCGTACCGCGCTGGGTGCCCGTGACGGCATCGCTGCGAAAAACCTGCTGGGCGCCATCCTCAACGAAGGCGGTCTGGCCCGCGAAGCAATCGGTCGCATCCAGGTGCGTGACAGCTTCAGCCTCGTCGAGCTGCCGGAAGACGGCCTCGAGCGTCTGCTGGCCAAGCTGAAAGACACCCGCGTTGCCGGCAAGCAGCTGAAGCTGCGTCGCTATCGCGAGGACTGATCTGCTCTTGAGCTGATCGTCTGAATAAAAAAATCCCCGACTGGTTCGGGGATTTTTTTGTGTGAGATTTGGCGATTTGCTGGGCTTGAGTGAAGACTCCCTTTGAGCCACGGTGATGACGCCTACGCGACGACGCCTATGAATAATGCCAGATGCGAGGGAAGGGGCTGTCCAAGCAGTAACGAGAGCTCTGCAATTTGCTTACCCGTAAGAGGCCATTCGGCTGCTGCCATGGCATTAAGACTTTCGTGGCCGAGAACACTGACAATCTGATCAGTCAGCGCTCTGTCCACTGCCAGCTCGTATTTCAAAGAATCGTCCGGATCATTATTCGGCAGAAAACCATTAATCTCTAGGTACACGGATATCTTCCGGACTAGGCTAGTGGTGTACTCGCTAGTTCCATGATCTTCCGTTCAAGCTTCAAGTCCTATGAACAGTTGCAAGTCAGCAGGCAGTGGCTGGCCCACAAGTGTCGACATTTTTATGACCTGTTCATTTGAGAGCAGCCATTCGCCTGCTGCCATTTCATTGATGCTCTGAAGACCAAGTATGGGAAGGATTGCCTGGATGAGGGATTCCTCGAGATCCAGCTCAAATTTAAGCGACTCATCTTCGCTGCTGTCTGCCAGAAATCCACTGATGCATGGATACATGAATGCTCCTACTTTTCGATTCTACGGCCTGGGTTTGAGGGCTTGGTTTGCTCACCTGTATCCGGGTTGTACTCGCCTAAATGCTTACCCTGCTTGTCGTACATTTCAACTGTGCCATGCTGGGCGTCCCACTCAAAAATTCTGCCTTTGCGGTCTTTCCATCGTTTGCGAGTGCCGCCACCGCCTTGGACACTTGTCTTTGAAGGCGCCTTAACGGCATCAGGAAATGCCGGAAGTCCCTTTGGGGGTAGATAATACCCATGATCCCCATTAAACGGCCGCGCATACACCACATACATCGACCTCAGCCCCGAATCAGCGGGGAAGACCAGGATGCAGTCTTCTGCGGTGATGTCGTCGCCGGGGAGGCCTTCGAGCTGGCTGTCGGCGTCGTCCGGGATCGGGTGGACGAGGATGGTGCCTAAACGGACATCGCTGTTTTCAGGGTAGACCAGCGGTTCCAGCGTCCCGTATCGACCCCGGCGGGGCGTCATGAGAATGGTGACGCCGTTGAGATGGGCTTCCATCGCGCTTTTGTCGGCATTCCAGCGGGCTTGCACGGTGCGGACCGAATCGTCGCCGGATGCCTTGGAATGGATGCCGTAAATCTGCAACTCGCCTTCGGCATCACGGCGCAACTGAAAGCGCACCCTTGTGGTCGCCTGAGTCAGGTTGCGCAATTCGTCGTCGGTGTAGAGCGTGCCGTCGCCCATCTTCGCCGGGAGCATGCCGACGATGAACAGACTCGCCGGGCCGCCGGCTCCGCGAAGCAGCCAGGTATGGCTGCGTTGCATGATGCCGCCACCGGCCATGCGGCCCAGTCCCATGTCTGCGCCGAGTGCGGCGGCAATGGCGTTGGAGGCGGAGGGCAGCAGCATGGCGCCCGCCATCATGATCGCGCCGAAGTTGGAGGCGGGCTCTACCTCAGTGCCGGCGTCAGTGCTGCACCATTCCCCGGTGCAGGATTTGGCGAAGACCTTGTCCGTGCGCTCCTTCGGGGCCGGCCAGCGCTCTGGCATCGGAGTGGGCACCCGCACGGGTTCGGGAGGCGGATTCCACGCTGCCCACGACGCGCCTCCGTTGGGAAGCGTAGTGCCTTCGAAGATCGAGTTAGCCCAAAAGGGATCTTCTTTATCGTCCTTGAACATGACCTTCCTGATGTCCGCCAATTTAAGGCGGCGCAGGATGCAGGCGGTCCGACGAGTGGTCAACGGTAGGGCGGTTACGGGATGTTGCCGTGCCGACAGGCTTTTGATGTCAGTGGGACCGGCTTTAGCCGGGAAAGCGTCAGATGGCACACCACATAATTGATGTCGACTGAGCTGGCCTCTTCCCGGCTAAAGCCGGTCCCACATGAGTCTGCGTCGTCCGGGCTGGGGCTGCCGTCTGAACTTGAACAGGTAGACGCGTGGGGCGTATCTGGCACGCCGCCGACAGGCTTTTGATCTCAGTAGGACCGGCTTTAGCCGGGAAAGCGTCATATGCCGTAGCGCAAAATCGATGTCGCCTAGGTTGGCCTCTTCCCGGCTAAAGCCAGTCCTACGGAGCTGAATCAGCGCTCCTCAACCAAACCGATAAATGTCCATCCCCAGCGCACCCATCGTGAACCCCTGGTGCTCAATACTGAATTCCCCGCCCGCCGCCCGCGCGAAATACAGCGGCAGCAGGTGTTCATCCGTCGGGTGATTGCGCGCAGCGTGCGGCGCCTGGTTTCGATAGTCGTGCAGGGCTTCCAGATCGTCCGCCGCCAGCTTGTCCACCATCCAGTCGCGAAACACCAAGGCCCACGGCGTGATGCTTTCCGGCCCCGCCTGCCAGTCCAGCTCTCGCAAGTTATGGGTGATGCTCCCCGAACCGATCAGCAACGCGCTCTCCTCGCGCAGTCGGTTCAATGCCTGCCCCACCTTCGTCTGCAGGGCAGGGCCCATGCGCGAGGGCAGTGAAACCTGCACGATGGGGATGTCCGCCTGCGGGTACATCAACGACAGCGGCACCCAGACCCCATGGTCGAACGGCCGTTGGGTGTTCATGCGCGCCGGCAGGTCCGCCTCCGCCAACAGTTCCAGCACGCGGTGAGTCAGCTCCGGCATGCCGGGCGCCGGATACTGCACGGCGAAGAGTTCAGGAGGGAAGCCGCCGAAGTCATGCCAGGTCTCCGGCTGGGGATTGCCGTTGACCAGCAGTTCATTGCTTTCCCAGTGCGCCGAGACAATCACGATGGCCTTGGGCCGCGGCAGGGCGGCGGCCAGACGCGCGAGTGCAGGCCCGCTTTCGCCCGGTTCGAGCGCAAGCATGGGCGAGCCATGGGAAATGAACAGGCTAGGCAGCATTTGCAGTGTCCTGAGCGTATAAGGTGAGTGGCATGATCGGGCAGTATATCCATCTAAATCTAATATAAGTTTTCGTCCGTTTTGATCGGGATATCAGGAGTGTCTATGGAGCCGCGGTTTTGGCATGAGCGCTGGGCGATCAATCAGATCGGTTTCAATCAGGCGTCTGTGAATTCGCACCTGTTGCGCCTGTGGCCAGAGCTCACCGCCATGCCGGGGGAACGCGTGCTGGTGCCGTTGTGCGGCAAAAGCATCGACATGGTCTGGCTGCTCAACCAGGGTTTTCACGTGGTGGGCGCGGAATTGTCTGAGATAGCGGTGGCGGGATTCTTCAGCGAGAACGGCTTGCAGCCGACGATCGAGGAGCGTGGCGCGCTCAAGCTTTATCGTGCGGAGGGCTGCGAGATCTGGTGCGGCGACTTCTTTGCCCTCAAGCCCGAAGACGTTGGCGACTGCACCGCATTCTACGACCGAGCCGCCCTGATCGCGCTGCCACCGGACTTGCGCTGGCGTTATGTCAAACAGCTCAATCACTTACTGTCCAACGACGCCTGCGGCTTGCTGGTGACGCTGGACTATGATCAGTCGCTGATCGCCGGTCCGCCGTTCTCGGTGGATGAGGATGAGGTGCTGCAGCTGTTGTCCCCCGATTGGCGGGTCAAGCGCGTCGCGGATCTGGACGTGCTGGGGCAGGGCGTGAAGTTCAAGCAGGCAGGCGCGACGTCCCTGATGGAATATGCGTATCGGCTGTATCGCCGATAGCGCAGCGCCAAGAAACGAGCACAAAAGAAAAGGGCGACTTCACGTCGCCCTTTCTCGTACAGCTATCACGGAATCAACCGCGGCGACGAAGCGCCTCGATGCGTTCTTCCAGCGGCGGGTGGCTCATGAACAGCCCGGCCAGGCCGTGCTTCAAACCACCGTTGATGCCGAACGCCGTCATGCTCTCAGGCATTTGCACCGGAACGCCCTGCTCCGAACGCAGACGCTGCAGAGCGCTGATCATCGCGCCCGTACCGGCCAGGCGGGCACCGGCGTCGTCGGCGCGGTATTCACGCTTGCGCGAGAACCACATGACGATGGCGCTGGCGAGGAAGCCCAGCACGATTTCGGCAAAGATGGTCGCGATGTAGAACGCGATGCCACGGCCTTCTTCGTTCTTGAAGATCACCTTGTCGACGAAGTTGCCGATGATCCGCGCGAAGAACATGACGAAGGTGTTGACCACGCCCTGGACCAGCGCCAGCGTAACCATGTCGCCATTGGCTACGTGACCGATCTCGTGAGCCAGCACCGCCTTCACTTCATCGGGCGAAAAACGCTCCAGCAGGCCCTGACTCACCGCAACCAGCGCGTCGTTCTTGTTCCAGCCGGTGGCAAAGGCGTTGGCTTCGTAGGCGGGGAAAATACCCACTTCCGGCATCTTGATGCCCGCATCGCGGGACAGTTGTTCTACGGTCTGCAGCAGCCATTGCTCATGGCGGGTGCGGGGTTGGGTAATGATCTCGGTGCCCGTGCTCATCTTCGCCATCCACTTGGAGATGAACAGCGAGAACAGCGAACCGGCAAAACCGAACACAGCGCAGAAGATCAGCAGCTGATTGAGGTTCAGATCAACCCCGTTGGCCGCCATGAACCCGTTGAAGCCAAAAAGGCTCAGGGTGATGCTGGCAATCAGCACGACCGCAAGGTTAGTGGCCAAAAACAGCAAAATGCGCATCATGGTTAAGAGTTTCTCCTCAGGAAGAATATGTAACGTACTGCGGGGGTATATAAGGTGATGTCGGGGCGTATTCAACCGGGCGATCATTTCAAACTGTGTCGTTTGCTGTCGCCCCGGCGATAAGTGTCATCGGCGAGAGGGTAGGGGCAGAGCGATTGCGCTTGAATCGCCCGGAGCCGGCTTGCGGGTGGTCACCCGTGAGCCGGCTCCATCAGGTCCGTTACTGCTTGTAAGTCTTCAGAAAATTGCCGATCCGGCCAATGGCCTGCTCCAGGTCATCCACCCGCGGCAGCGTCACCACGCGGAAGTGGTCCGGCCACGGCCAGTTGAATGCCGTGCCCTGAACGATCAGCAGTTTTTCCGAGAGCAACAGGTCCAGCGCGAACTTCTCGTCGTTGTGGATCGGGCAGACTTTCGGGTCAATGCGCGGGAAGGCATACAGCGCACCCATCGGCTTCACGCAACTGACGCCCGGGATGTCGTTGAGCAATTCCCAGGTCCGGTTGCGCTGTTCCAGCAAGCGGCCCGGCGGCAGGATCAGGTCATTGATGCTCTGATAGCCACCCAGGGCGGTCTGGATCGCGTGCTGGCTGGGCACGTTGGCACACAGCCGCATGTTTGCCAGGATATCGATGCCTTCGATATAGCTGACTGCGTTGTGCTTGGGCCCGGAAATGGCGATCCAGCCCGAACGGAAACCCGCCACGCGGTAGGATTTCGACAGCCCGTTGAAGGTCAGGCACAACAAGTCTGGAGCCAGAGACGCGGTGCAGATGTGCACGGCGTCGTCGTAAAGAATCTTGTCGTAGATTTCGTCGGAGAAGACCACCAGATTGTGCTGACGGGCAATCTCCAGCATCCCCAGCAACACTTCACGGGAATAGACGGCGCCGGTCGGGTTGTTCGGGTTGATGATCACCATGGCCTTGGTGTTCGGCGTGATCTTGGCCTTCATGTCTTCCAGATCAGGCCACCAGTTGGCCTGCTCGTCGCACAGATAATGCACCGGGTTGCCGCCGGACAATGCCACGGCTGCGGTCCACAGCGGGTAGTCCGGCGCCGGCACCAGTACTTCGTCGCCGTTATTGAGCAAGGCCTGCATCGACATCACGATCAGTTCCGAGACGCCGTTGCCCAGATAGATGTCTTCGATGCCGACACCTTCGACCTGCTTCTGCTGGTAGTACTGCATCACCGCCTTGCGCGCGCTGAACAGACCTTTCGAATCGCTGTATCCCTGAGCCATGGGCAGGTTGCGGATCACGTCCTGCAGGATTTCGTCCGGCGCCTCGAAACCAAACGGCGCCGGGTTGCCGATGTTCAGCTTGAGGATGCGATGGCCTTCCTCTTCCAGGCGCTTGGCGTGCTTGAGCACCGGCCCGCGAATGTCGTAGCAGACGTTGGCGAGCTTGTTCGATTTGCTGAACTGCATGGTGATTGGTCCCGAAAAGAGACGGCCCGCTGTATGAAGAAGCGCAGACCGCTGAGCATGACGCCATCAAAATGGGTTTGTACGCGAGAAACGCGGGTGACAGACTGGCGTCCAACGAAGGCGCAATCATACGTGCCACCCGATCCGTGGAAAAGACACAGATCGGGCTTTTTCATTTACGGAGGTCTACCCGTGGCTAAGCTGGATAAAACCCTTGAAGAATGGAAAGCGATGCTCGATCCGGAGCAGTACAACGTCTGCCGGCTGAAGGGCACGGAGCGTCCATTCAGCGGCAAATACAACGAGACCAAGACCGACGGCATTTACCACTGCATCTGCTGCAACGAGCCCCTGTTCGATTCGAAGACCAAGTTCGATTCGGGTTGCGGCTGGCCGAGCTTCTACGCGCCGCTGGAAGGCAGCGCAGTGGTCGAAGTGCGCGACGTCAGTCACGGCATGATCCGCACCGAAGTGGTCTGCAGTAAATGCGATGCCCACCTCGGCCACGTGTTCCCGGACGGTCCGCCGCCCACCGGTCTGCGCTACTGCATCAACTCCGTGTGCCTGGACCTGGTGCCGCGCAGCGCCTGATGCAGGCTTATCACCGGCAACAATGGGATAGCGCGCCGGACAATGGCGCGCTAGCTTGGCGGTTTACAATTTCGAGGCATCGCCATGAGCGACGAACTGCTGAACATTCCGGTGCAAACGATCAAGGGCGAGCAAAAGACCCTGGCTGATTTCGGCGGCAAGGCGGTACTGGTGGTGAACACCGCCAGCAAGTGCGGTTTCACCCCGCAATACAAGGGCCTTGAGGAGTTGTGGCAGGGCTACAAGGATCGCGGGCTGGTGGTGCTGGGCTTTCCGTGCAACCAGTTCGGCAAGCAGGAGCCGGGCAACGAAGGCGCGATTTCCGACTTTTGCGAACTGAACTACGGGGTGAGCTTTCCACTGTTCAAGAAGATCGACGTCAACGGCAGCCACGCCCACCCGCTGTTCGTGCAGCTCAAGAAGCGCGCGCCGGGGCTGCTGGGTTCGGAAGGCATCAAGTGGAACTTCACCAAGTTTCTGGTGGGCCGTGACGGCAAGCTGGTCAAGCGTTATGCCCCATTGACCAAGCCGGAAGACATCAAGGCCGACATCGAAGCGCTGTTGAAAGAACACGCGACCGGTTGATCGAAGCACCCTTTAATGCGGCTGTTCCACGGGGATCCACTGATCCAGCAACGCCATCAATTCCTCGCGACGAAACGGCTTGGCCAAGTAGTCGCTCATGCCCGCGGCCTTGCAGTGTTCGCGTTCTTCCGGCATCGCGTTGGCCGTTAGCGCGATGATCGGCAGATCCGACCAGCGCCCGATTTCCCGGATTCGGCGGGTGGCGTCATAGCCGTTCATCACCGGCATGTTGCAGTCCATCAGCACCAGATCGAAGTGGTCCTGCTCGAGTTGCTGCAGCGCCTCGGCGCCATTGCTGCTGATGACCACATCGCAGCCGAGCTTGCCGAGCATGCCCTTCGCCACCAGTTGATTAACCGGGTTGTCCTCCACCAGCAAAATACGCGCCCGATGGGTGGGTGAGGGGCCACCCTGTTCGTGGCTGATACCTGCCTGACCGTCGGCATCCAGAATGCGCTCAAGGCTTTGATGCAGGACGTTGCGCGGCAACGGCCGCGCCTGCTGCTGCAGCGGTGCCAGGATCGCAACCTGCTCGCCGGGCATGAAATTGCCGTACGCCGTCACCAGCAACACCGGCACCGTGCACGCTTCGCGGATCGCCACCAGGCATTGCGGGCAATCGGTGATAAGGAGGTCTGCGTCGGCGTCGGGTGGCGCGCCTTCTGCCAGCGGCTGACAGGTAACGCCCCATTCCGGCAGCAGTCCGCTGAGCATTTCCAGCAAACCGCTGCCTGTGTCGCTGGCCACCAGTACCTTGCCCTTCAGCAACGGCCATTGCAGCGGGGGCGTTTGTGCCGGCAGCGGCAGGTCCACACGAAAGCGGCTGCCGACGCCGACAGCGGACTCGATACTCAATTGCCCGTTCATGGCATCGGTCAGGTTGTGGGTCAGGGTCAGGCCCAGGCCGGTTCCGCCGTACTGCCGGGTGATCGCGGCTTCGGCCTGGGTAAACGGCTGGAAGATTTTCGCCTGAGCGTCCTGCGCGATGCCGATGCCGGTGTCGCAGACCTCGATGCGCACGTGGTCGCCGTGCTGACTGAGGCGCACGTCCACGCGGCCGGCGCGGGTGAACTTCAGCGCGTTCGAGAGCAGATTGCTGACGATCTGCCGCACCCGGGTCGGGTCACCCAGCACGGACGCCGGAAAGCGCGGGTCGATCAGGCAGGTCAGCTCGACATTCGGCGCCGCGTTTTGCGACAGCAGGCTGGCGGTGTCTTCGATCAAGGCGGCGAGATCGAACGGAATGCGCTCAAGCTCTACCTGGCCGGCGTCGAATTTCGACAGGTCGAGAATGTCGTTGAGCAGTTCGACCAGCACTTTGCCCGAGTCGTGGGCGATGGACAGCTGCTGGCGCTGTTCTGCACTCAGCGGGCCATCGAGGGACAGCGCCAGCATACCCAACAAGCCATTGAGCGGCGTGCGGATTTCATGGCTCATGTGGGCCAGAAACGCCGAGCGCGCGTGGGCCATGTCCAGCGCGGTACTGCGCGCGATCTGCAGTTCTTCGTTGGACTGACTGAGCCGGGCGTTGCTGGCTTCGAGCTGATTGGTGCGCGCGGAGACGATGTCTTCCAGCTCGTTGAGATGATCGGTGAGCCGGTTTTCCGCCTCCCGCCGCCGCGCGAACTCACTGGCCACGCTCTCGAACTGCCGATTGGTGACCGCCACCAGCACGCCGATTTCGTCTTGCTCATGGCCGCGCGGGCAGGGCACTGGCGGCTGAACGGGGCTGCGCGGATCCCGTTCGGACAGTGCACGGATCATGCCCGTCAGCGGTTTGGTGAGGGTGAAGTAAAACAGCGCCAGCAACAGGCCGGCCAGCACCAGGCTGCGCACGAAGCCGTTGACCAGTGTAATCACGGCCCGCTGCAGGAAATGGCTGCCGAAGGCGAAGGTGTCGACGTCCAGGTGCAAGGTGCCGATCGACTCGTCAGGCATGTGGTCCAGATGCAGCATGTCTTCGAACTGCCGACTCCCGCCGAACAGGAAATCACTGACCATCCGGTAAGCGCTGTTCGCCAAGGGTCGAGACACGGCAGCGAGCTGAACGTTGTTGTTATCGGTCAGCCGCGCGCCGACCACGGCCGGGGAGTGCAGCAGGCCGAGGGTCAGCTCTTGCGCCAGTTCTGCGTCCAGGTTGTACGCAATACGCGAGGCGGGGTTGTGGCTGATTTGCAGCAAGGAGCGAATTTCACGATCGATGGACGCGTCTTCGCTGGCATAATCGAGGGCAATTTGAAACAGGCTGAGCAGCGTGCCCAATACAAAGCCGATCAGCACAGTCAAACGGGCCTGTTTGAATGACAGCCGGTGGGTGATCGGTATATCCATAAAGGCACTGTCACTTCTTGTGTCCGTCGCATGGCAAGCATAGCTGATCGCGGCCGGGCGTTAACCCGTTAAATCAAGGAGAAACCGTGGATTCTCGATTGAACGCATTTCTGGAACGCGCCGAGTCGGTACTGGCGCGTCTCGAACCTCTGTTGCCGGCGGTGCGTCAGCCCGTCGATTGGGAGACGACGCTGGCCGCGCGCTGGGTGCACGAAGGCCGCGGCGGTTACCTGATGCCGCTGGAAGTCACGCTGGACATGCGCCTGTCCGACCTCATCGGCGTCGACCGCCAGCGCGAGCAACTGGGCCGCAATACCCAGCAGTTTATCGACGGCCTGCCTGCCAACCATGCGCTGCTCTGGGGATCCCGTGGCACGGGCAAGTCGTCGCTGGTCCGCGCCTTGCTGGCCGAGCACGCCAAAGCCGGCCTGCGCCTGATCGAGATCGAGCGCGATCATCTGGGCGATCTGCCGCGTGTGGTCGAGCAACTGCAGAAGTTGCCCCAGCGCTTCGTACTGTTCTGCGATGACCTGTCGTTCGAATCCGGTGAAGGCGACTACCGGGTGCTCAAAAGCGTGCTCGACGGTTCGCTGGAGCAAGCGCCGGACAACGTCCTGCTGTACGCCACGTCCAACCGCCGTCATCTGGTGCCGGAGAAGGAGAGCGATAACGCTCACTGGCAGCGTGGTGACGACGGCGAGATTCACCCGAGCGAAGCGGTCGAGGACAAAATTGCGTTGTCGGACCGTTTCGGCCTCTGGCTTTCGTTCTATCCCTTCACCCAGGAGCATTTCCTGGATGTGGTGGAACACTGGATTGGCGAACTGGCGACCAAGGCCGGCCTGCAATGGCAACGCGATGAAGCGCTTGAGATCCACGCCGTGCGCTGGGCGACCGGCCGTGGCAACCGCAACGGTCGTTGCGCGTATCAGTTCGCCCGTTATTGGGTAGGTTTGAAAATGCTGGAGCAAGACGCATGATCGATTTGAATTCCGCAGGGGAGGGCCTTGATGGCTACCGCCTGCTGGCTGCACAACTGGAATCCCTGCTGGCCGACGAGCGCGACTTCATCGCCAACGCGGCGCAGTTTTCGGCCTTCCTTTATAGCCAGCTCGACGACTTGAACTGGGCAGGCTTCTACCTCAATCGCAACGAAGAGCTGGTGCTGGGTCCGTTCCAGGGCCAGATCGCCTGTGTGCGCATTCCGTTCGGCAAGGGCGTCTGCGGCACGGCGGCACAGAGCCGCGAAACCCAGCGCGTGCACGATGTCCATGAGTTTCCCGGACACATCGCCTGCGACAGTGCTTCCAATAGCGAGGTGGTGGTGCCTTTGATAAAGGACGGAAAGCTGATTGGCGTTCTGGATCTGGACAGCCCGAGTGTCGGACGCTTCAGCGAGGAAGATCAGGCGGGGATTGAGCGGCTGGCGGCGATTTTCCTGGAATCAACCGATTGCTGAGATGAGGTCCTGACGCACCGTGTTGCGCGGGGCGTCAGGCATCAGCCATCAGTCGTAGATAGCTTTCTTTTTCCACTCGGCGTCGGCGTCCACGACCTTCAAGCCTTCGGTCAGCTCGTTATTGTCGTCTTCAGTCGGTGCGATGGTGTCCAGCACCATGGAGTTGGCCTTGGCCAGTTGCCGTTCCATGGCCTGCAAGTGGGCTTTCCACGGCGCGGGCTCAGGCTGATTTTTCAGGTATTGAACGCCACGCTCGAAGGCCAGACGGGCTTGGCCAGGCTGCTCCTGACTCATCGCGTGCTGGCCCAGGTTGTTGAAGAACTCGATGTGCAGCAGCACCAGCAAATTGCGGATCTCGCGAATCCAGTGCTTGGCTTCAGCCGTTTGCAGGAAACCATCGTGGGCCGCTCGCGTGACCTGGCCGTGCATGGCTTCTAACAGAAAGCGCACGTCCTTGGCCTTGGCTTCGGTCTGAATCGGGCTCGCCGGGTTGCTGACCGTGATCGCGTCACCCTGGGCCACCAGCGCTTCCAGTTCAGCCTGGCGTTCCTGAAGGTTCGGGTTGTTCCTTTTTTCCAGAGCGAGCAGGCGCTTGACCACGTTCAGCTCCAGGCGCACCAGCAGCAGCTTGAGCGCCGGTGTCATCAGCTGACCGGGGAAGGTTTCCGACAGCTCGCTGCAGCGACGCAACCGATCATTGAGCTCGACCATGCTTCGCGCGCGCTCGACCTTTTTGCCTTCTGCGACATGATTCAGATAGCCCACCGCAATGAGGAGCACGATGCCTGCTACAACCAAGAAGGTGATAAAGAGTGGTGTCACCGCACAAGCCTCAGTCAAGTAATTTGCGCGAGTGTAGTGGCTATCCACTATCGCGGGAAGGTGGTCCTGTCACTCCGCCTGATATTCCCCATGGCGGCTGACACGTGTGTATCGGCCGTTCATTGCCTAAATAGAGGGCGAAGTCATTGATTTGAATATATTTTCACTGAGGGGTTGACGACCCCTATATCCATCCATAGAATGCGCGCCACTTGCAGCGTAAAGCACACAGCAGAGCGTAGCAGGGAGTGAATGTTGTAGCGTGTCCCCTTCGTCTAGTGGCCTAGGACACCGCCCTTTCACGGCGGTAACAGGGGTTCGAGTCCCCTAGGGGACGCCATTGCGGGAATAGCTCAGTTGGTAGAGCACGACCTTGCCAAGGTCGGGGTCGCGAGTTCGAGTCTCGTTTCCCGCTCCATTTTTAAGCAGCTTTGCTTTCGGGCGAAGTTGAGTGAAACCAGAAAGCGTCTTCGGATGTGTTTCTGGAACTGGAACACAACACCATGGTGTTTCCAGGCTGTGTCCCCTTCGTCTAGTGGCCTAGGACACCGCCCTTTCACGGCGGTAACAGGGGTTCGAGTCCCCTAGGGGACGCCATTTGCGGGAATAGCTCAGTTGGTAGAGCACGACCTTGCCAAGGTCGGGGTCGCGAGTTCGAGTCTCGTTTCCCGCTCCAAATTCTCAAAAACGCCGCTCAACAGAGCGGCGTTTTTGTTTGTCCGGGATTTGAAGAAAATAAGCTCTCTTAAAGTGGCGCAGGCAGCGTCCTCATTTTCGGCGAGTGAGCAAGTGCGCAGCTTTGGCGGGCAGTGGATCAGGCTCGTGGCACATGCAACTCCACTTCCATAGCGTCATGAAGCAGCCTGACGACCTCAATTGCTTCGTCTTTAGCCACACGATACAACACGAGATGTCTCGGGCTTTTGACTGGACCATGGATGTGCCTGGCATG
This sequence comes from Pseudomonas sp. HP_12, assembly GCF_055283955.1. Classification (NCBI taxonomy): domain Bacteria; kingdom Pseudomonadati; phylum Pseudomonadota; class Gammaproteobacteria; order Pseudomonadales; family Pseudomonadaceae; genus Pseudomonas; species Pseudomonas sp. HP_12. The sequence goes on along the minus strand of NZ_JBTOQG010000012.1, from coordinate 225,307 downwards.
CTGGCGAGCGTAAGTGAGGTGGAAGCTGCGAAGACCCGGTGCAAGTTCATCCCGCTGACAGCTGCCGATGCGGTGGGGCGCGTTAGCGATGAGCTGCAGCGCTTCAAGGATCAGCGCTTGATAGCGTTGTCGTGCTTGGTCGCCAAACTGCGCCTCAGAGTGCTTGAGAGTGTCGATGATGTCGGCGCGCGCTGCGCTGGATATACGATAGTGCGACATGCTCAGTTCTTCGCGCGTGTGGCGACATTTGCCTCAACGCTCAAATCTTCGAGGTACTGCTTGAGGTCGCCTTCGTAGAGTTCGGTGAAGCGACCCTGCTCAAGGTCCATCAAGCCGATCGAGGTGGCTTGGCGAAGGGCCTCAACTTTTGCCGTATCTTCAGCGATTCGCTGTTCCAGCAGCCGCAGTCCTTCGCGCATTACTTCGCTGGCATTTTGGTACCGCCCGGATTGGACCAGTTCGTGAATTACCTGTTCCTGATGCGTGGTCAGTACAACGTTACGCGTAGCCATAGTCCGCTCCAGGTTGAGAAATGTGAGCTCATTGAATGTTGGCATACTATGCCATTGGCCCGTATTCGCCTAGTTCGGGATGATGGGCGAGCGATGCAATACGTACCTCTTCAAGCAAAATCGTTAGGTTTATCAAGCTCACGCACTTTCGCGGTTTCCTGCACCTTCCGCATATTTACATATAACTATATTGAATTTAATTAATATAACCTTCGATGCTATGGTTCTGATCCCTGACGCTGCTTCACCCGGCGCAGGCCCAAGAATCGGCTACCGCACAGGCGGACCGGCGTTCATTTCATGATCCGGTTCCGATGGAGCCTCCCCGGAGATTGCCTGTGTCGATCAAATCCCTTCTGTTGCGTCCTGTGTTATCCCTTCTTCTATTCACCAGCTCACTCAGCGCGGTGCATGCCGCAGAACTGGTGGTGGGCGATCAAAGCTATGGCGCCCGAACCGTCATGGAAGCCGCTGGCGTTCTCAACGATTTGCCCTACACGCTGGAATGGAAGCAGTTCACCGCCGGCTCGCCCGTCGCGGAAGCGCTGAATGCCGGCAGTCTCGACGTCGGCTTGCTGGGTGATGCGCCGGTGTTGTTTCTCGGCGCGTTGGGGGGCGCCCATCAAGGTGATTGGCGTTTCACGGCAGAACCTGGCGGGGGTGGCGATCGTGGTGGGCAAGGATTCGCCGATCAAATCGGTGGCCGACCTTAAAGGCAAGCGGGTGGCGATCTGGAAGGGTTCGTGGAGCCAGCAATTGATGCTGACTGCGCTGGACAAGGCCGGCATCGCGCGGGATGCGGTGGAGTATCGATATTTGAGTGCGCTGGACGCTTCCCATGCTCTGGACGGTGGTTCGGTTGACGCCATCGCCACGTGGGATCCCTACGTGATTCAGCAGGAGCGCCAGGGCGGGCGGGTGATCACCACCGCGCAAAACCTGATCCCGGCGCAGAGCTTTGTCGTCGCCAATGACCGCTCGATCAAAGACAAGCGCCCGGAAATCACCGACTTCCTCCAGCGCCTGCAAAAAGCTCGGGCCTGGTCGGTCGCCAACAAGCAGAACACCGACACGTACGCTAATGCGTGGGCGGTCCTGTCCAAGGCCGATCCCGCGGTGGCGCGGGGCTGGTTCGAGCGTTCGGCGACGGTGGTGCTGCCGATTTCACCCCAGGTCATTACCCAGGCGCAGCAGACCATCGACTTTTTCAACGCTGCGGGGCTGACGAAGTCCTATCCGGCTGGCACTGTGTTCGACGACTCCTTTGCCGCTGCGCTTGACGCCGGGGCTGACGCGTCGGCACAAGCGGCGCGTTGATCGATCACGGCAGTCACCGCACAGGCCCACTTGCTGGAGCATTGACCCATGAGTTTCACCTCGTTGCATTGGGGCGCTTACCGTCCGCGGGTTGTTGACGGACGGCTTCAGGCCATGGATCCGGTGGAGTGGGACGCGGACCCTTCGCCGATTGGTTCGTCTATTCCCGGGGCAATCGACTCGGCCACGCGTATCCGTCGGCCGGCCGTGCGCCGCAGTTTTCTCGAGCGCTTCGACGATCATCCGGCCCTGCGCAACCCGCACTTGCGCGGCCACGAAGCCTTCGTCGAGGTGCCGTGGGATGTTGCGCTGGATCTGGTCGCCACCGAGTTGTCGCGGGTAAAGAGTGAGCATGGCAACAAAGCGATATTCGGCGGCAGTTACGGCTGGGGCAGCGCGGGGCGGTTTCATCATGCGCAAAGCCAGTTGCACCGTTTCCTCAACAGCTGCGGCGGCTACGTCTACAGCGTCGACAGTTACAGCCTCGGCGCCGGCCGGGTGCTGATGCCGCACATCGTCGGCAACATGGACTGGCTGCTGGCGGCCCACACCTCCTGGCAGAATCTGGCGGAGCATTGCGAGCTGTTCGTCGCGTTTGGCGGGTTGCCGTTGAAGAACGCGCAATGCAGCCCCGGGGGTGCCAGCGATCATCTGGTCAGCAACGGCATTCGCAGGATGTCGGACGCTGGCGTGCAGTTCGTCAATGTCAGCCCGTTGCGTGACGATTTAACCGGACCGCAGCGCAATGAATGGCTTGCCGTGCGGCCCGGCACCGACACCGCGCTGATGATGGCGCTGTGCTGGGTGCTGGTGGACGAAGGACTGCACAACGTAGATTTTCTGCGTCGTTATACGGTGGGGCATGAGCGCTTCATCGAATATGTGCTCGGCGCGGTAGATGGCGTGGCGAAGACGCCGGAGTGGGCGGCAGCGCTGACGGATATTCCGGCGCAACGGATCGTCAGCCTGGCGCGGGAGATGGCCGGCAAGCGCACGATGATCAACGTCGCCTATTCGCTGCAGCGGGCACAGTTTGGCGAGCAACCGTTCTGGATGACCGTGACGTTGGCGGCGATGCTTGGTCAGATCGGTCTGCCCGGCGGCGGCTTCGGGCTGGGTTATGGCTGCATGAACAACACCGGCAGCGGGCGCAAGGCGTTTTCCGGGCCGCGCTTTTCCCAGGGCGTGAACCCGGTCAAGGATTTCATTCCGGTGGCGCGGGTCACTGACATGCTGCTCAATCCCGGCGAGGCGTTCGATTACAACGGCAAGGGTTATCACTACCCGGACGTCCGACTGGTGTACTGGGCCGGCGGCAACATTTTTCATCATCACCAGGACATCAATCGACTGCTGCAGGGCTGGCAGCGTCCGGAAACCATCATCGTTCACGAGCAGTTCTGGACCGCTCAGGCCAAACACGCGGACATTGTGCTGCCTGCGACCACTGCGCTGGAGCGTGATGACATCGGTAGCGCGGCGTCCGACCGCTTCATGATCGCCATGCACAAGGTGATCGAGCCGGTGGGGGAGGCGCGGGACGATTATGCGATCTTCGCCGGGCTGTCCCGTCGGCTCGACTGCGAGCAGGTGTTTACTGAGGGCCGTGATGCCGGGCAATGGCTGCGCTTGCTGTATGAAGAGTCGCGACCACGTGCCGGAAGCTTTGCCATCGAGCTGCCGGATTTTGAGGAGTTCTGGCGCAAGGGCGTGTTCGAAGTGGATTACCCGGCAGACGATACTGTGCTGCTCAAGGCCTTTCAGGATGATCCCCAGGGGAATCCGCTGCAGACGCCGTCGGGCAGGATCGAGATTTTCAGTGAGACGATCGCAGGCTTTGGCTATGCCGACTGCCCCGGCCATCCCGTTTGGCTGGACAAACCCGCCCAGCCGCTCCCCCTGCATCTACTGTCGAACCAGCCGAAGACGCGCCTGCACAGTCAGTATGACCACGGCGCGTACAGCCAGTCCTCGAAAATTCAGGGGCGGGAGCCGTTGACGATCAACCGGCAGGACGCCTTGGCGCGCGGGATTGCCGAGGGGGATGTGGTCAGGGTGTTCAACGATCGAGGTGCTTTTCTGGCCGGGGTGATTGTGTCCGACGACATTCGCCCGGGCGTGGTACAGATCGCCACGGGGGCCTGGTTTGATCCGCTGGTGAAGGGTCAGCCGAACAGCCTGGAGAAGCACGGCAACCCGAATGTGCTGACTGAAGACATTGGGTCTTCGAGTCTGTCTCAGGGCTGCTCGGCGCAGACAGTGACGGTTGACGTTGAAAAGTGGCACGGCGAAGTACCGCCGATCACCGCGTTCGAGCCGCCTGAAATGCTGGCTTGATCGGCGAACGTAGGACTGGCTTTAGCCGGGAAGACGTTGGACATGACGCTGCAAGATTGAGGGTGTCGCAACTGGCCTCTTCCCGGCTGAAGCCGGTCCTACTGTGGAATGCGGCGCTACTTACTGCCTGACTGCTCGCCCGGCAAACACGGCCTTGCCCACCCCCTGCAACACCACGTCATTCTGTGGCGTGTGCACTCGGCCGCAGACGACGTTGCGGTAATGCCGTTGCAGCGGGTTACTGCGGGACAGGCCGGGGTTGCCGGTGGCTTCAATCGCCAGTTCAACCGCGCGAATGGCGTTGCTGGTCACCAGGTATTTGATCTGCGCCCCATGACTGGCCGGCGTCAGCCCATGAGTCGCCGATTCCAGCAGTGTCCGGTTGGCGAACAACAAGGTGTCGATATGGCCGAGTACTTCTTGAAAGCGCGGCAACGTCGACAGCGAGGTCCCCAGGTTGGACGGCGTGCGCTGCTCCAGAAAATTCACCAGCCAGTCCCGCGCCGATTGCGCAATGCCGTCGTACACCGAAGACAACAACACCGACATCCACAGCAACCCTGTTGCATCCAATTCAGGCTGCGGCGAACTCGCCGGGCTGGTGTTGACCCTATGATCCAGCGGCACCAGCACGTCGTCGAAAATCACCTCGTGGCTGGAGGTCGCGCGCATGCCCAAATGATCCCAGTCCTCGATGATGCTCACGCCCGGGCTGTCCTTGCGCACCAGCCACACCCCGACCAGCGGATCCGCGTCATCGCTGCGCGCCCAAACGTTAAACCAGGTCAGGCCGTGGCTCCCCGTCGAGTAAATCTTCCGACCGCTGATCCGCCAGCCTTCCGCCGTCCTGCGCGCAATCGTCGCCGGCAGCCCGCCGCGAGAAGGCGAGCCCAAGTCCGGCTCGACCCGCAGCGCGTTGATCAGCGCACCTTTATGCACCGCGTCCAGCGCGACCCGTCGGTATAAATGCTCGGGCCAGTTTTTGACCTCCCGAATGCGTGCGTGCTGGATGTACTGCATCACCAGAATCAGCGCAGTGGAGGGCTCGCCGCGCGCCACCGCGCTGATCACTTGCTGTGCCCGCTTAAGATCCGCATCACCGCCCCCCAGCGCGCCTTCGACCGTCAGCCCGAGCAGACCTTGCTCGTGCAGCAAACGGAAATTCTCGTGTGGGAATTCAGCCGTTTCATCGTAGTGCTGCGCGGTCTCGGCCAGCCGCTCGGTGATCCCCTGCAAACGCGCCACAAAGGCCGCCTCGGTCTCGGCATCAGCTGAAGCATCAGGCTGCCGATTCAATCCTGCGCTCATGCCGGGACCTGCGATTTTTCAGCGTCCGTGACCTTCGCAGCCGCTGCCAACCGCGCGGCGGTATGACGATTGACGGGAAACTCCAGACCAAAGTGTTCGCGCAGGGTCGAGCCGGTGTAATCACTGCGTTGCAGGCCGCGTTGCTGCAGGACCGGAATCACCAACTCGGTGAAGTATTTCAGCCCATCAGGCAACAGCGAATTGATGATGAAGCCATCACTGGCGCCGTTCTCGAACCAGTGCTGAATCTGGTCGGCGACCTGTTCGGGCGTGCCGACGAACTCGCGGCGGGGGCGGGAGAAATCCAGCGCAACCTGACGCAGGGTCAGGTTCTGCTCCCTGGCCTGCTGCTTGATCCGATCCGAACCGCCTTTCTGGCTGTTGGCGCCGAGATCGCCCAGGTCCGGAAACGGCGCATCCAGCGGGTATTGGCGGAAGTCGTGATCGTTGAACGGCCGGCCCAGCGCAACGATAGCGTCTTCGATGCTCACCAGTTCCACCGCTTGCTGATAACGCTGCTCAACCTCTTCGGCGTCGCGACCCAAGATCGGGCGAATGCCCGGCAAAATCGACAGGTCATCCGGGTTGCGCCCAAAGCCGACCGCGCGGCGCTTGAGGTCGGCGTAATACGCTTGAGTCTCTTCCAGGGACTCGGCGTGGACGAAAATCGCATCGGAATACTCTGCAGCGAAGTTGCGCCCGTCCTCGGAAGTCCCTGCCTGAAACAGCACCGGCTGACCCTGGCGTGAGCGGGCGATGTTCAGCGGGCCTTTGACCTGAAAGAAGTCGCCCGCGTGGTTCAAGGCGTGCAGCTTGCTGCGGTCGAAAAACTCACCCGTCTGCTTGTTGCGGGTGAAGGCGTCGTCCTCCCAGGAATCCCACAGCCCTTTGACCGCCGACACGTGCTCCCTGGCAATGCGATAGCGCACGGCGTGGGGCGGATGCTCGCTCTTGCTGAAGTTTTCGGCGGTGCCGCTGAGCCATGAGGTGACGACGTTCCAGCCGGCGCGGCCGCCGCTGATGTGGTCCAGGGAAGAGATCTGCCGCGCCACTTGAAAGGGTTCGGTGTAGCTGACGGTCACGGTGGCCACCAGGCCGATCTTTGATGTCGTCGCCGCCAGCGCCGAGAGAATGGTCAGTGGCTCGAAACGGTTGAGGTAGTGCGGGCTGGAGTTCGCGTGGATGTGCAGGCTGTCGGCGATGAACACGAAGTCGAATTTCGCGTCTTCAGCCAGTCGGGCCTGGCCTTTATACCAGTCGACGTTGGTGCTGGCGTCGGCCTGTGCGTCCGGGTGGCGCCACTCGCCCCAACCGTGGCCTACGCCGTGAACCATGGCACCGAATTTGAGTTGACGAGGCTTGCTCATGATGTGTGCTCCTGAGTCGAGCGCTTAGCGCGCAGCTTGGGGATTGTTTTGGTGGGCGGCTTGCTCGGCTGATTGCTCGGCGGCCAGGCGGATGGCGTTGAAATGCGCATCGAAGACGTGGGACACGTCGACGTGCTTATTCAGGATGCCTTCGCGCTGGTAGATGTCCGCCGTGTTCTGCAAGCCCTTGATGACGCCGTCTTCGATGCTCACGCGTTCCATTTTGGTGTCCTGGTTGACCGCCAGGTGCACGGCCAGTGGCAGCCCGGTGACTTTGGTCTGGGCGGCGGCGTATTCGGCGGGATGGGCGTTGGCCCAGCGGTAGGCGCGGTCGAGGCGCACCACGAAGTCGTCCAGTTGCACGCGCTTGTCGGCGATGGCCTTGCTGGTCGCAGCGAGGTAGGAATGATTGGTCAGCAAGTCCGGGTCGTTGGGCAGAATGCGCGCGCCGTTCTGCGTGGCAACGGTGGTGTAGGGCGCCCAGGTGGCCCAGGCGTCAGCATCGCCGTTGTCGAGGATCAGCCGCGACTCGCTGGGCAGCAGGTAGACGAAATTCACGTCGCTGGTCTTCAGTCCTGCTTCGTTCAGCGCGCGGATGGCCAGGTAATGGCCGATGGAGCCGCGCCCGGTGACGATGCGCTTGCCCTTGAGGTCGGCAACCGACTTGATCGGCGAGTCGTTGCGTACGATCAATGCGGTGGTGTAGCGGCCGCTGACGTGGGTGATGCTGATGACCTTCAACGCGGCACCCGCGCCCAGCGCAAAGACATACGGCGCGTCGCCCAGTGCGCCAACGTCAACGGCCCCTGCGTTCAGTGCTTCGCCCAATGGCGACGCCGAAGGGAATTCGGAGAACTTGATCTCGTAGGGCACGTCCTTGAGCTCGCCGGACACCTCCAGCAGCACCTTCAGCGCGGACTTCTGGTTAGCGACGAGCAGCGGCTGGAGTGGCTGGGCGGCCTGTGTGATTTGGCTGAATGAGAATGCGAGCAGTGCGCCGAGTATCACGTGTCGGACGCGGAGCAGGGGAGTGAAAGGGGCGGACATGGTGCGTGTCTCCAGGCGTGGATGTGGATTCTCGGCCTCCGCCTGGAGAAGGGGTCGGCAAGGGGATTGACCTTAAGCCTATAAGAAACGGAATAGAAGTATCTTTTGGTTATATGCTAATTATGTATTTGTGTGATGATGTAGATCATAATTATTAAATTAATGCATAACTAATTTTGGGGCGATGCTTTTTGTGCAGGAGCGGTTGCCCACGAGGTGGCGGGCACACGCGCTGAATCTTCAGCGGCTGGAACACCATCTCTGTATACACGCTCACTTCCACAGGGGCTGGCGTCGTCCGCGCGACGGGGGCCAGCCGTCATGCGGCGGCTCAGATCACATTAAACCCGTGGGTCCCGTCGCGGCCCAACTGCTCGACCAATCCGTACTCCCAATCCAGATACGCCTGCATCGCCTCACGCGGCGCATCAGTGCCTTCATAAGGCCGGCGATAGCGATCAATGCGCGGGGAGGCCAGATGGCTTTCGCCGTGCTCAAGCTCTAACCCCGCCGCGACCCAACTGGCGGTGCCGTCCTTGAGCACAAACACCGGCTTGCCCGTTAGCGCTTCGACCTCAGACACAGCCAGGCGCGCCAGTTTGCTGCTGCCACAGGTCAGCACGTAACGCTCGACGACCGGAATGTTCTGCAGCGCGCTGGCAAGGTCGGCTCGCAGCGTCCACCAGGCACCCGGAATATGCTGCTTGACGTAGTTGGCGCTGGCGGTGAAATCCAGCACCGCCACGCCACCGTGTTCGCGCCACTGGCGCAGTGTTTCGGCGCTGATCTCCTCGACCTGCGGCGCGGGCGGACTCGGCGCGTTCCAGCCGCCTTTTTCGCTGAAATCCTCAGGGCCCAGGTCGTCCACCACGAACACCTCCCAGCCGAGCTGCGCGAGCCACGAAGCCGACATGTTCGCGCGCACGCCGTCGTCGTCGAGCAAAACAATTCGTGCGCCGCGCACGCTGGCGTAATGGTCAGTCTCCTGCACCAGTTGGCCGCCCGGCGTCGAACGCGCCCCCGGCACGTGACCGGCTTCGAATTCTTCCGGCGTGCGCACATCGAACAGGTACGTCGTGCGAGTCGTCTCTGCCTGCCAGACCGGCAAGTCCGCCCGGCTGCCGCGTTTCACTCGTGCTTTGTCCGCCACGTTGCGCGCATCCGCCCGAGCAACTTCCCGGGTCGCTTCAGTGACTTGCGGGAAGCGCCGGGATTGCCCGTGATCCAGGGTCTGCCCGGCCAGCAGCCAGCCGATGGTGCCATTGCGCAGGGCGGAAATCGGGTTGGGCAGGCCCGCGTTGACCAGCGACTGGGTGCCGATGATGCTGCGCGTACGGCCGGCGCAATTGACGATGATCCGGGTATTGGGATCGGGCGCCAGCTCACGGGCACGCAGCACCAGTTCGGCGCCGGGCACGCTGACGCCGGTGGGAATGCTCATGGTCTGGTATTCATCGAACCGCCGCGCATCCAGCACCACCACGTCGGCCTTGGCGTCGAGCAACTGCTTGACCTCCTCGGCGGCCAAAGACGGCGTGTGGCGATGGTGCTCCACCAGTTCGCCGAACGCCTTGCTTGGCACGTTGACGTCAATGAATACCTCGCCGCCAGCGTTGCGCCAGCCCTGCAACCCGCCTTCAAGCAGCTTGACGTCGCTGTAACCCAGGTCCTGAAAACGCTTCAAGGCGCGTTCGGCCAGACCTTCGCCGTTGTCATAAACGGTGACAGCGGTATCGCGACGTGGGATGCGCGCGAGCACTTCCAGCTCCAGTTTCGACAACGGGATGTTGGCGGCGAACAGCGGGTGAGCTTCGGCGAACGGGGCTTCTTCGCGCACATCCACCAGCGCGACCTCTTCATGGGCGAGCAGGGCGCGGCGGATGTCGGCGTATGAACGGGTGTCATGGCTCATTGGGCTTGGTTCTCTTTGGACAGGTCCCAGATGTTCGGGAGAAAAGCGTTGGAATAGCCGGAGATGAACAGCTTTTCGCTGCCATCGGGCTGGTAAACAGCGCGCTTCACGGCGCCGATGTTGGCGCCGTAGACATGAATACTGATCGACACCTGGTCGTCGAAGGCGTTGCTGACCTGATGAATGTCGTTGCTGCGCGGCGATAGTGCCTCGACATGACCGGGCTCCAGGCGGATCGCCCGGCCTTCCTGTTCGAGTCGGCCATCGGCGCTGCGGGCGAACCCCTGGGAATACTCGGCGCCGCGCAGCATACCGATCAAGCCCCAGACGCGATGATCATGAATCGGCGTGCTCTGGCCCGGCCCCCACACGAAGCTGACGACCGAGAACCGCTGCCGTGAGTCGGCGTGCAACAGAAACTGTTGATAGCGCGCCGGATCGGGCACGGCGAACTCATCCGGCAGCCAGTCGTCATGACTGACCAGTTGCCCCAGCAGCTTGCCACCCCGGGAGAGCAGGTCGCCTTCCCCCGGGTTGCTATCGATCAGCTCGGCCAACGCGCCGATAAAGGCCCTGAGTCGTTCAGGGTGTCGGATGTGAGTCATATCGGCTCCGGTCGGAAGGGGATGCTTAATATAAGCATAATGCGACTGGCTAATATGCTATTTATTGATGATTAGGTTATAACCAAAAAGTCGTTGATAACCGACTCGCAGGGTGCCGGCCGTTGTGAGGCTATCCAGCGCCTTCGATAGCCATTATGATTTTTGCCTATCTTGTTTCTCTTATTCCATGTGCGATCCGAATGAAAATTGATGACATCGATGCTTTCGTAGCGGTCATTCGCTGCCAGTCGATCAGCCATGCCGCTGAATCCCTCGACCTGACCCAACCCGCCATCACGCGCCGGATGCAGAATTTCGAGCAAGCGCTGGGCGTCGAATTGTTTGACCGCAACACCAAACCGCTCAAGCCGACGCCAATGGGCACGCAGGTGTATCAGAAGTGTCTGGCGATCCTGCGGGAAATGGACTCTCTGCGTGAACTCGTCGCCAGCGACACGCCGCCCAGCGGTTTGCTCAGGCTGGGGGTGCCGCAAACCATCGGCGACGTCGTGCTGCTGGATGCGTTGAAACACCTGCGCGGGCAATTTCCCGACCTGCGCGCCCAAGTGATCACTGGCTGGGGCAGCCACCTGATCGGCAAAATCGAGAATGGCGAACTGGACGCGGCCGCGGCGCTGTTCCCGGCCGGGAAGATCTTCCCTGAAGGTATCGTCGGCGAGTCCATCGGCAAGATGGAGCTGGCGGTGGTGTGCGCCAGGAGCGCGCTGCCGAAAAAGCCGGTGAAGCTGGCGGACTGCTACGAGCTGGGCTGGGTGCTCAACCCCGATGGCTGCGGTTTCCGCGCCGGACTGCAACGCACGCTGGCTGATCAGGGGTTAAGCCTGAAGGTTAATCTGGAAACCTTCGGCACCGAGCTGCAACTGGGGCTGGTTGCCGATGGTATGGGCCTGGGTCTGGTGCCGCGTCCGCTGCTGGAACGCAGCGTCCACCGCGATTCACTGGCGGTCATGCCGCTCAAGGATTTCAAGCCGGTGATGGACCTGTGGCTGATCTACCCACGCTTCCTCGGCAATCTGCAGGCGCCGGTGGCGTCCTTCGGCGGTCTGGTGGCGCAATCGCTGAAGCAGGAGCGGGATGCGGCTTGAGGGCTGCCCCAGTCTAATAATAAAAAATACTGATAATTAGCTTAGAAGAAAATGTGATTTCTAAATGGTTTGCTCAGCGCATAGGCTGCCCCGATTACGTCTGAAACAGACCACCAGGGAGTCATGCATGAGCAACGTCAGTTCTTTACCCGTTCAGTCCGGCGTCAGCACCGCCGTCAATGCCGGCAGCGTGCGTGATCGGGTCAGCCCGGAAGAGTGGGAGGTGCGGGTGAAACTGGCGGCGGCTTACCGGATCGCCGCCCTGAAACGCTGGACCGACCACATCTACACGCACTTTTCCGCGCGCGTGCCGGGGCCTGATGAGCACTTCCTGATCAACGCCTTTGGCTTGCTGTTCGACGAGATCACCGCGTCCAATCTGGTCAAGGTCGACATCGACGGCACCCTCGTCGATGACCCGACCGGCTTGGGCATCAACAACGCCGGCTACGTTATCCACAGCGCCATCCATGCAGCGCGCCCTGATTTACAGGCGGTGCTGCACACCCACACCCGCGACGGGATTGCCGTGTCCGCGCAGAAGAACGGGCTGTTGCTGATCTCCCAGCATTCCCTCGGGTTCTCCGGGCGCGTGGCGTACCACGGTTACGAAGGCATCGCGCAGGACCTCGGCGAGCGTGAACGCCTGGTGGCGGACCTGGGCGACAAGAGCGTGATGATCCTGCGCAACCACGGTCTGCTCACGGCAGGGGTGAGTGTCGAGCACGCGTTTCAGCAGCTCCACAACCTCGAATACGCGTGCAACATTCAGATCGCGGCGCAGGCGGCGGGCAATGCCGAATTGATCTTCCCGCCCGAGGAAGTGGTCAGGAAAGTGGAAGAACAGGCCAAAGTCCTGAAAAGCGGCACCGGTCCGGGCGTGACACGGCACTGGAACGCGCTGATCCGCGAACTGGATCGGCACGGGACGGATTATCAGGCGTGATGTCGAATCCTGGCGCGCCGTGACGCGGCGCGCCTGGCATGGGGTGTTGATGAGGCCTGCCGCGCAGGCGGCGATTACGCCACTTTCTCGTTCTTCTCCTGCTCACGCCGCGCTACCAATTCGCGTGTCAGCGGGATCAGTTTTTTGCCGTAATCGATTGCGTCTTCCAGCGGATCAAAACCGCGAATCAGGAACGTCGTGATTCCCAAGTCGTAATAATCCAGCAGCGCTTCGGCCACTTGCTCTGCGGTGCCCACCAACGCGGTGGAATTGCCTTTCGCGCCAAGCAGCCCGGCAATGCCGGTCCACAAGCGTTTGTCCAGACGCGCACCTTGGGCCGCGGCTTCCAGCAAACGCCGCGAACCTTCATTTGGCGGCTCTCGGCGTTCAAACCCTGAAGCCTGCGCCAGTGCCTTCGCCCGCTCAAGAATATTGTCCGCACGCGCCCAGGCCTTTTCCTCCGTCTCCGCCAGAATCGGCCGCAACGACAGGCTGAAACGTACCGTCCGGCCGTGTTTTGCGGCTTCGGCCCGCACCTGTTTGACGATGTCCCTGACTTGCTCGTAGGTCTCGCCCCACAGCGCATAGACATCGGCATGCTTGCCCGCAACTTCCAGCGCAGCCTGCGAGGCACCCCCGAAATACAGCGGAATATGCGGCTGCGGCGACTTGACCAGCGAGTGAGCGCCCTCGAACTGGTAGTAATCACCCTGGTGATCGAACGGCTTCTCGGCCGTCCATTCCTGGCGCACCACGCCGAGGTACTCGTCCGTGCGCGCGTAACGCTCATCCTTGCCAATGAAACTGCCGTCCGCGCGCAGCTCTTGATCATCGCCGCCTGTAATGATGTGCACCGCAATCCGCCCGCCAGTGAACACATCCAGCGTGGCGAATTGCCGAGCGGCGACGGTGGGTGAGATAAAACCCGGACGGTGTGCGACGAGAAACTTCAATGTTGTCGTGACGCTGGCCGCGTAAGACGCCACGAACGCACTGTCCGGGCTGTTGGAATGGTAGGCAACCAGTGCACGATCAAAGCCCGCCTCTTCATGGGCACGGGCGACTTTCTCCACATACTCAGGCTGGACCGCCGGCCCGCTGCGCGGATGAATCTCCGACCCGGGTTGGGTCGCGATATAACCGATGAACTCGACGCTCATGACAACTCCTCGTGCTGATGGAACAACCTGCACCAAGGGGAGGGCGCGGGTGCGAGTCAGCAACATAGGGGGAAGTCGGGGGTCTGTGAAATTCGATTTGGCGCTAAGCTAATTATAAAAAATATGCATTTAGCGGGCAGGTAAGATCAGGGAATCTTTTATAAGGTAGAAGGATAACTGCCAAGCTCAGAGTGACGCGGAGCGTCACAGGATGCCTTCCCACGCAGAGCGTGGGAAGGATCGAAGCGTTAGGCGGCGAACTTGCAATTGCCCATACCGGCCTCTTCCCGGCTAAAGCCGGTCCCACAAATGCGCGCAGTCATAAGGACCGGCGGCGCCCCCCGTAGGACCGGCATCAGCCGGGAAGCCTTTGATCCGCCGTTGATCTTGATCTTGATCTTGATCTTGATCTTCATACGCAGAATGTCCAGACACCGCAAAACGCGACTTGGGTGCAGGCTGAACGCAGGTTTCGCGGAGTGGGCCGAGCCGCATGGATGCGGCGAGAGCGCCGTCAGGACATGGATGTCCGTTCGGCGCGGGCCCACGGAGCGGGACCGGAGTGAAGGAACCCCGACGGAGGAGGGGCCAAACCGAGAGCAAGCACCCTTGGTTACTTGGGGTGCTTTTCCAAGTAACTCGCCGAAGGCGAAACAGTCCGCCCCCAGGCGGACGCTCTTGATGTTGATCTTGATCTTGATGTTGATCTTGATCCGGATAACCTCAGATCAATGCTTGGACTCAGACTGCGACATCGCCAACAACTGCTTCTCCTGATTCCAGTCGAACGGCTCCTCGTTCTCCATCGCCTCAAACCGACGCTCCTCCAGCGCCGTATACAAATCAATCTCATCGTCCGGCATGAAATGCAGACAATCGCCCGCGAAAAACCACAACAAATCCCGCGGCACCAAATGAGCAATCTGCGGATAGCGCTGAATCACCTGACACAACAAATCCTGCCCCAGATACTGACTCTCGATCGGATCAGCCGGCAACAGCGTCAGCAACTCATCGTAACGCTCCAGAAACAGCGCATGACTTTCTTCGGGGACCTGCTCGGCCTCTCCCAGCGCGACCAGGATGCCGCGCAAATGCAACAGCAGATTCATGATGTGGTCGAGATTGGCGTCGGCCATGATGAAGCCCTCAGAGACAAAAACAGGCGCAGGAGTATAGAGGCCCCCGCCGCCTGCGGCTATCTCAATGCCACAACCCGGCCAGATACCGATGGCCTGCTTCGGTAAGCGCGAGATGAGCATAGGTACGGTCAGGACTGGGCAGACGAGTGACGAAGCCCATCATCAGCAGGGTTTGCAGGGTTTGTGTCGGCTTGCCTCTGTAAAGATCCTCCCCGGAGGCAATTTCAGAGAGCAGGCAGCGATGAGTCAGGCGTTGGTTAATCATGATGCGTCCCCTTGGGTTTTTCTTGTTGTTACCAAGGAGTGTAGGACAATTCGCTAGAGCGGTGTATGTAGACGTAAGTCGTGGGCAGCAACTGCAGGAGCGATTCCCATGCTCGCGGATGACGGCGTGTCAGCTAAGGTGCATGTTGCTGACCCACCGCAATCGCGAGCAAGCTCACTCCTACAGGGTACGTCGTTGTTAGCGGGTTTTGCCTTCAGTGGCGACCAGCGCTTCCTTGTCGAAATCATCCACATCGATCACCTTGCGTCGCGCCGCCTCTGCAGCGCGCAAGGTTTCCGCTTCCGCCGCCTGCAGCACG
Organism: Pseudomonas sp. HP_12; assembly: GCF_055283955.1. Lineage (NCBI taxonomy): Bacteria > Pseudomonadati > Pseudomonadota > Gammaproteobacteria > Pseudomonadales > Pseudomonadaceae > Pseudomonas > Pseudomonas sp. HP_12. Next base: position 209,964 of record NZ_JBTOQG010000012.1, on the reverse strand, counting down.
CCTGCGTTGAGCGCGGCGTCGATCAGATGCTCGCCACCCGTCGGTTTGACCTGGCCGCTTTTCACCGCGTGATGAAGTTTGCTGCGGATCGCCTTGGCGCCGTCGAGCAAGTCGCTGGCGTGCTGCAACGCGCCGACCGGATCCTCTGCGTCGGTCGGGCGATAGCAACCGGCAAGCACCGATTCCAACGCCGGGTCTCCCTTGGCGCGGCCGAGGATCTCCGCGACCTGGGCATCGAGCCTGTCCGATGGCCCTTTGTGGCGACGGCCGAACGGGAACACGATCACCCGCAGCAACCCGCCGAGGATGCGGTTCGGGAAATTGCTCAGCAGCTCATCCAGCGCACGCTCGGACTCGCCCAGCGCTTCTTCCATGGACCAGCAAAACAGCGGCGCCAGCGCTTCGGGATAATCCAGATCGTGGTAACGCTTGAGCGCGGCGGACGCCAGGTACATGTGGCTCAGCACATCGCCAAGACGCGCCGACAGACGCTCGCGGCGTTTCAGCTCGCCGCCCAGCAGCATCATGCTCAGGTCCGCCAACATTGCGAACGCAGCAGCCTGCCGGTTCAGCGCGCGGAAATAACGCTGGCTCAGGCGATCCCCCGGCACGCTTTCGAAATGCCCCAGCCCCAGATTCAGCACCAGCGTGCTGGCCGCGTTGCGCACGGCGAAGCCAATGTGCTGCATGAGCAGGCCGTCGAATTCCACGACCGCCCGATCGTGATCCTTACGGCCGGCGAGGGCCATTTCCTTCAGCACGAACGGATGGCAGCGAATAGCGCCCTGACCGAAGATCATCAGGTTGCGCGAGAGAATGTTCGCGCCTTCCACGGTGATGAAGATCGGCGCGCCTTGCCATGAGCGACCGAGGTAGTTGTTCGGGCCCATGATGATGCCCTTGCCGCCGTGCACATCCATCGCGTGGGTGATGCACTCGCGGCCACGCTCGGTCAGGTGATATTTCAGAATCGCCGACAGCACCGAAGGCTTCTCGCCCAGGTCCACCGCGTTGGCGGTCAGAATGCGCGCGCTGTCCATCAACCACGCGTTGCCACCGATGCGCGCGAGGGATTCCTGAATCCCTTCGAACGCTGCCAGCGGTACGTTGAACTGCTCGCGCACTTGGGTGTACTGCCCGGTAACGAGGCTGGTGAACTTCGCAGCGCCGGTGCCGACCGCCGGCAGGGAAATCGAACGGCCGACCGACAGACAATTCATCAGCATCATCCAGCCTTTGCCGAGCATGTCCTGGCCGCCGATCAGGTATTCCAGCGGAATGAACACGTCCTTGCCTGAGTTCGGACCGTTCATGAACGCCGCGCCCAGTGGCACATGACGGCGACCGATTTCCACACCGGCGGTGTCGGTTGGAATCAGCGCCAGGCTGATGCCCAGGTCTGTCTCGTCACCGAGCAAATGCTCAGGGTCGTAGGCCTTGAACGCGAGGCCGAGCAGGGTGGCGACCGGGCCGAGGGTGATGTAGCGCTTTTCCCAATTCAGGCGCAGACCAATGACTTCCTCACCTTCCCACTGGCCCTTGCAGATGATCCCGGTGTCAGGCATCGCCCCTGCGTCGGAGCCGGCCAGCGGGCCGGTCAGTGCGAAGCACGGGATCTCGTCGCCTCGCGCCAGGCGCGGCAAATAGTGGTTGCGCTGCTCTTCGGTGCCGTAATGCAGCAGCAGTTCCGCCGGGCCCAGTGAGTTAGGCACCATCACTGTGGAGGCCAGATCGCCGCTGCGGGTCGCCAACTTCATCGCTACTTGCGAGTGGGCGTAGGCCGAGAAGCCTTTACCGCCGTATTCCTTGGGAATGATCAGCGCGAAGAAACCATGCTCCTTTATATGCGCCCAGGCTTCCGGCGGCAGGTCCATGGCCTGACCGATCTCCCAGTCGCTGACCATGGCACACAGTGCTTCGGTCGGGCCGTCGAGGAACGCCTGCTCTTCATCGGTCAGTTTGCTTTTCGGATAGCTGAGCAGGGTGTTCCAGTCCGGACGTCCGCTGAAAAGCTCTCCATCCCACCACACGGTGCCGGCGTCGATGGCGTCACGCTCGGTGGCCGACATCGGCGGCAGCACTTTCTGAAACCACGAGAACATCGGCGCACTGAAGTGTTTGCGGCGCAGGTCCGGCAGCGCCAGCATCAACGCGACGCCAATCCACAACACCCAGGGGATGATCATCCAGCCGTGGGCATGGCTGAACGCGCCCATCGCCAGCAGATACACCGCGACGATGCCCAGGGCGGGGAAGGGCGCAACTCGCCGATGGGCCAGCCAGGCCACGCCGACCACCAACACTACGATCCACAGCAACAACATAAACAGCCCTCCATGATGACGGTGCGATAAGCGCAACCGGCTGCGCAGTCGACCGCTCTGGCCCGCGCTTCGATAGTGACCCCGGGCTACCAAGGGAGTTCGGGGGCTGGCCGATGCACAGGGAGTTGTGGCTCGAACACCCGCATCCCGGAGTAGACTGTGGCCCGCCGCAAACGCCACTCATCGCTCGTTGACCACACGGAGAATGACAACATGTTGAAGATCTGGGGCCGCAAGAACTCGTCCAATGTGCGCAAGGCATTGTGGATCGCCGAGGAACTGGGACTGGAATACGAGTCGCTGAATGCCGGCGGCGCCTTTGGTGTCAACGATCAGCCCGAGTACCTGGCGAAGAACCCCAATGGTGTGGTGCCGATGATTGAAGACGGCGAGTTCGTGCTGTGGGAATCCAACACCATCGTCCGTTATCTGGCGGCTCAATACGCGCCGGATCCTGCTTTCTATCCCGCCAGCCCCAAGGCGCGCGCTCAGGCGGAGAAGTGGATGGACTGGACTACGTCGACGCTGGCCGGCCCTTTCCGCCCGGTGTTCTGGGGCGTAGTACGCACGCCGGCCGACAAACAGGACTGGACGCAGATCAACGCGGCCAAAGCTGAAGTCGAGCGCCTGCTGGTCATCGTCGACGCAGCACTGGCGCATCAGCCGTACCTCTCGGGCGACGAATTCGGCGTGGGCGACATTCCCCTCGGCTGCTTCGCTTATCCCTGGTTCGAAATGCCGATTGAACGTCGCGAGCTGCCCCACCTCAAAGCCTGGTACGAGCGTTTGCAACAGCGTCCGGCGTATCGAAAAGCCGTCATGACCGCGCTGACCTGAGTTCAGCCCGTGTCGAGTTAATACTGACTATCAATCGATGTCGCTGTACTTGGGCGGCATCGGCACGCAACATTGCGGCCACTGCGTTTGTAGCCTTGTGTTGCGCCTGATATTCCTGCTGCGCAGCACGGTAAATGTCAGTGCCCCTGTGAGCCTGGCAACTGCACGTTCGTATTCGTTTATCTTCCCTTTTCATTTTTTATTGGTGTGTGTTCAGTCATGAGTTCAGCTCTGTCCATCCGGCAGCTAACCAAGACCTACGGCAACGGTTTCCAGGCCCTCAAGGGCATTGATCTGGACGTCGCCGAGGGTGATTTCTTCGCATTGCTCGGCCCCAACGGCGCCGGCAAATCCACCACCATCGGGATCATCTCGACCCTGGTCAACAAAACCAGCGGCACGGTGAACATCTTCGGCCACGACCTCGATACCAATCCGGCGCAACTCAAGCGCTCGATCGGCGTGGTGCCGCAGGAATTCAATTTCAATCAGTTCGAGAAGACTTTCGATATCGTCGTGACTCAGGCGGGCTATTACGGCATCCCGCCGAAGATCGCCAAAGAGCGCGCCGAGCAGTACCTGACCCAGCTGGGTTTGTGGGACAAACGCGACTCGCCGTCACGTTCGTTGTCCGGCGGCATGAAACGCCGACTGATGATCGCCCGCGCGCTGATTCACGAGCCGCGTCTGTTGATCCTCGACGAGCCTACTGCCGGCGTTGATATCGAGCTGCGACGTTCGATGTGGACCTTCCTCACCGAGCTGAACGAGAAGGGCATCACCATCATCCTCACCACGCATTATCTGGAGGAGGCTGAGCAGCTGTGCCGCAACATCGGCATCATCGATCACGGCACGATCATCGAAAACACCAGCATGAAGAACCTGCTCAACAAGCTGCATGTGGAGACCTTCCTGCTGGACCTGCGCGATCCACTGCAGGCCGCGCCTCAGCTCAACGGTTATCCGGTGAAACGGGTGGATAGCCAGACGCTTGAGGTGCAGGTCGACAAGACCATCGGCATCACGTCGCTGTTCAGCCAGCTGTCGCTGCAGAACATTCAGGTGCTGAGCCTGCGCAATAAAACCAATCGCCTTGAGGAGTTGTTCGTGGGTCTGGTCGAGAAGAATCTGGCGAAGGTGGCGATATGAGCTCGGAGCTGCGTCCCAACCTGATCGCCCTGAACACCATCGTTTACCGGGAGGTCCGCCGGTTCATGCGGATCTGGCCGCAGACCCTGCTGCCGCCGGCGATCACCATGGTTCTGTACTTCGTGATCTTCGGCAACCTGATCGGTCGGCAGATCGGCGACATGGGTGGCTTCACCTACATGCAGTACATCGTGCCCGGCCTGATCATGATGTCGGTGATCACCAACTCCTACGGCAACGTCGTCTCGAGCTTCTTCGGCGCCAAGTTCCAGCGTTCGGTCGAAGAGCTGATGGTCTCGCCGGTGTCGCCCCACACCATTCTGATCGGCTACACCATAGGCGGTGTACTGCGCGGGCTGACGGTGGGGGTGATCGTCACGATGCTGTCGATGTTCTTCACCGACCTGCAGGTGCATCACCTGGGGATCACCATCATTGTGGTGCTGCTGACCGCGACGATCTTCTCGCTGCTGGGCTTTATCAACGCCGTGTTTGCGCGCAACTTTGATGATATCTCGATCATCCCGACCTTTGTGCTGACGCCGTTGACCTACCTGGGCGGGGTGTTCTATTCGATCAACCTGCTGCCGCCGTTCTGGCAAACCGTGTCGCTGGCCAACCCGGTGCTGCACATGGTCAATGCCTTCCGCTTCGGCATCCTCGGGGTGTCGGACATCAAGATCAGCATCGCCCTGGCGTTCATGGTCGTTGCGACCATCGTGCTCTATCTGGGCTGTGCGCGACTCCTGGTGAGCGGACGCGGGATGCGTCAGTAACAGATCTAGGACGATCTTGTGAAATAGCGGCGGACTCGATTATGAGTCCGCCGCATTCTTATGTGGGAGCGAGCTTGCTCGCGAAGACTCCATTACACGCGCTGAATGGGTAGCGGATGTACTGACCTCTTCGCGAGAAAGCTCGCTCCCACCGGATTGGCGGCGTTGGCGCTACTGACGTTTAGCCTTGCGCTGCTTCCACTGCCGTCCGACCCACCAGCGCCAGTACGCCATTGTCCCGAAATACCCCGCCACGCCCAGCACGATCCCCGCCACCACCGACCCCAGCAAAAATGGTTGCCACAGGGTAGAAAGCTGCCCGCTGATCCAGTCCCAGCTCAGTTCGTCCGGGAAATGCCGTGGCGGCAAGCCCATGAGCAGCGCACCGATTTTGTAGGTGCAATAGAACACCGGCGGCATCGTCAGCGGGTTGGTCAGCCAGCACAGACTCACCGCAATCGGCATGTTGGCCCGCACCCAGATCGCCAGCACGGCGGCCAGCAGCATCTGCAATGGCATCGGCATCAAGGCGGCGAACAGCCCGATCCCCATCGCGCGCGCCACGGAGCGTCGATTGAGGTGCCAGAGGTTGGGGTCGTGCAGAAGAGAGCCAAGAAAGCGTAAGGATTTGTGTTCCCGGATGCTGTTCGGATCGGGCATGTACCGCTTGATCAGGTGGCGTGGCATACGGGAATCCGGCGAGGTGGGCGGGAAATTCGAGGAAGTATGCACGGATAGTCGCAAACGCAAATTCAGACTTTGTGACAATTAATAAGCGCGCGTGCCGGGGCATCGACTAAGCCATGGAGGTTGATTTAGCCTGCAGATAAGGAAAGCCTCATGCGCACAGGGATGCTCGCCCTCGCACTCGGATTGCTGACGCTACGTTTTTTGCCAGCATTACCGCCGGTCTGGTCGCTGCTGGCGATGCCCGTGGTGGCGCTGATGCTGCTGCCGTTTCGCACCTACCCGCTGGCGTTTTACCTGTTCGGCCTCACTTGGGCCTGCGTCTCGGCGTCGTCGGCGCTGGATGACCGACTGGCCGAGCGCCTCGATGGGCAAACGCTCTGGCTGGAAGGGCGCGTGGTCGGGCTGCCACAGACCCTCGACGGCGTGGTGCGGTTTCAGCTGGATGATCCCGTTTCACGACGCGCGCGGTTGCCCGAGCAGATCCGCATCGGCTGGTATGGCGGCCCGCCGGTCGGCAGCGGCGAGCGCTGGCGTCTGGCGGTCAAACTCAAGCGGCCGGGTGGGCTGGTCAATCCCGGCGCGTTCGATTACCAGGCGTGGCTGCTGGCCCAGCGCATTGGCGCCACCGGCACCGTGGTGGACGGCCAGTTGCTCGAACCGGCCCGGGGCAACTGGCGCGACGGCATCCGCCAGCGCCTGCTCAGTGTGGATGCCCAGGGCCGACAGGGCGGGCTGGCTGCTTTGGTGCTCGGTTACGATTCAGGACTGAGCGCCGCCGACTGGCAGGTCCTGCAGGACACCGGCACCGTTCACCTGTTGGTCATCTCCGGGACGCACATCGGCTTGCTTGCCGGCTTGCTCTACGGGCTCGTCGCCGGGCTGGCCCGCTGGGGTGCGTGGCCGGCGCTTTTGCCCTGGCTGCCCTCGGCGTGCATCGCGGCCTTCTCGGGCGCGCTGGCCTATGGCGTGCTGGCGGGGTTTGAAGTGCCGGTGCAGCGGGCTGTCACCATGCTGGGGCTGGTGCTGCTGTGGCGTCTGCGGTTCCGCCATCTGGGCACCACGTGGCCGCTTTTGCTGGCGCTGAATCTGGTGCTGATCGCCGAGCCGTTGATCACGCTGCGCCCCGGCTTTTGGCTGTCGTTTCTGGCCGTCGCGATCCTGATGCTGATCTTCAGCGGGCGACTCGGGCGGTGGAGCTGGCTGCAGAGCTGGACCCGCGCACAATGGCTGATTGCGCTTGGCCTGATGCCGGTGTTGCTGGCGCTGAACCTGCCGGTGAGCGTGAGCGGCCCCGTCGTCAATCTGCTCGCCGTGCCGTGGGTAAGCCTGTTGATTCTGCCGCTGGCGTTGCTCGGCACGCTGCTGCTGGCGATTCCATCCCTTGGCGAAAGCCTGCTGTGGCTGGCGGGCGGTTCGATGGACGGGTTGTTTCGATGGCTCTCGTTCATGGCGGATCTCGCTCCCGCCTGGACCGGGCCCCACGTGCCGGTGTGGATCTGGCCGCTCAGCCTGCTCGGCGCGTTGCTGCTGTTACTGCCCAAAGGCCTGCCGATGCGTCCGCTGGGCTGGCCGTTACTGTTGCTGTGCATCTTTCCGCCGCAGAAGACAGTGCCCGCCGGGCAAGTCGAAGTGTTGCAACTGGACGTGGGGCAGGGTCTTGCCATATTGCTCCGTACCCGTGATCACGCCCTGCTGTACGACGCGGGGCCGCGCTTCGGCGATTTCGATATCGGCGAGCGCGTGGTGTTGCCGGCCATTCGGCGCGCCGGGGTCAGGCAGCTGGACACGCTGCTGCTCAGTCATGCCGATTCTGATCATGCCGGTGGCGCCGCCGCCGTTCTAAAAGGCGTGCCCGTTGCGCGGGTGCTGACGGGTGACGTAGGGCGCATGCCTGCCGAGTTGTCGGCCGAGTCCTGCCGTAACGGGGAAACATGGACGTGGGATGAGGTGACTTTTTCCACCTGGAGTTGGGATCAAGCCGCCGAGGGCAATCAGGCCTCCTGCGTGCTCAGCGTCGAGGCCAACGGCGAGCGGCTGTTGCTGACCGGTGATATCGACGTGGAGGCAGAGCGCGCCATGCTCGACGACGGGTTTGACGTCAGCGCCCACTGGCTGCAATCCCCCCACCACGGCAGCCGCAGCTCGTCGTCCCGGGCGTTTCTGCGCGCGGTCGGCGCCCGGGGCGTGCTGATTTCCCGAGGCCGCAATAATGCGTTCGGTCATCCCCATCCTCTAGTGATGTCGCGGTATGCGTGGTCGGGCATGGAGATTCACGACAGTGCTGTGCTGGGTGCTATCACCGTGCAATTGGGCGCCTACGAAAAGGCGCAGGCCGAACGTAGGACGCGACGCTTCTGGCGTGACTGAAAGGTCTGGTTATTCATCGACACGTTCGGCGAGGCGCCGACGCTATGTTAGAGTGGCGCCACTTTTTTTGAGGGGGTGGTCGCTGTGTGGGAGCTGGTCAAGTCAGGTGGCTGGATGATGCTACCGATCATTTTGAGTTCCATCGCCGCCGTCGGAATCATCATTGAACGCCTCTGGACCCTGCGCGCCAGCCGCATCACGCCGCCGCATTTGCTCGGCCAGGTGTGGCGCTGGATTCAGGACAACCAGCTGAGCGCCGAAAAGCTCAAAGAGCTGCGCGCCGATTCGCCATTGGGTGAAATCCTCGCCGCAGGCCTCGCCAATTCCCGTCATGGCCGCGAGATCATGAAAGAGTGCATCGAGGAGGCCGCAGCCCGGGTCATTCACGAGCTCGAACGCTATCTGGCAACACTCGGCACCATCGCTGCCATGGCCCCGCTGCTGGGTCTGCTGGGCACCGTGCTCGGCATGATCGACATTTTTAGCTCGTTCACCAGCAGCGGCATGACCGGCAACGCAGGCATGCTCGCCGGCGGTATTGGCAAGGCACTGATCTGCACCGCCTCGGGCCTGACCGTTGCGATTCCCGCGATCTTCTTTCACCGCTACCTGCAAAGCCGCGTGGATGAACTGGTCGTCGGCATGGAACAGGAAGCCATCAAGCTGGTGGAAGTCGTGCAGGGCGATCGTGACGTCGATCTGACCGACGCCAAGCCGGACCTCAAGGCTGCCGCGCGTGGCGAGGGCAAGAAGAAGTGAAATTCCGCCGTCGCAAGCCCAGGGAGACCATCGACATCAATCTGGTGTCGCTGATCGACGTGGTGTTCATCCTGCTGCTGTTCTTTGTCGTGACCACCACGTTCACCCGGGAAACCCAGCTGCGCGTAGACCTGCCCCAGGCGGTGACCGGTGCCTCGGCCAATGATGTCGACAAAAAGCACCTCGACATCACCATCAATGCCGACGGTGTTTACTCGGTGAACAACACGCTGCTGGGCGACAGCAAGCTGGAAACCCTGATTGATGCCTTGCAGAAGGAGTCCGAGGGCGACACCAGCCTGCCGCTGTCGATCAGCGCTGACGGCAAGACCCCCCATCAGGCGGTGATTACCGCCATGGATGCTGCCGGCAAACTCGGTTTCGCTCATTTGCGCATGACCACCGTCGAGGCCGCATCGGCTAACTGATGGCATTCACTGACCGACTGCTCGACGCCTGGTACAACGGCCATCCGGCGCTGGTGTTGTTGCGCCCGCTCGAATGCCTGTACCAGCGTGTGGTGAACCGAAAGCGCGCGCGTTTTCTTGAAGGGCAGGGCGATATTTATAAAGCGCCCGTTCCGGTCGTTGTCGTCGGCAATATCACCATCGGCGGCACCGGTAAGACGCCGCTGATTCTGTGGATGATCGATCATTGCCGGGCGCGCGGCCTGCGCGTCGGTGTGGTCAGTCGCGGCTACGGCGCCAAACCGCCGAGCCTGCCCTGGCGGGTACTGCCGCAACAGACTGCCGAGCACGCGGGCGATGAACCGCTGCTGATCGTCAATCGTACCGGCGTGCCGCTGATGATCGACCCGGACCGCTCGCAAGCCGTGCGCGCCTTGCTGGCTGAGGAGCCCCTCGACCTCATTCTTTCCGATGACGGCCTGCAGCACTATCGCCTGAACCGCGACCTCGAACTGGTGCTGATCGATGCCGTCCGCGGGCTTGGCAATCGGCGCTGCCTGCCGGCGGGCCCGTTGCGCGAACCGGTCGAGCGGCTGCAAAGCGTGGATGCCCTGCTGTACAACGGTGCCGGCGCGGATCGCGAAGACGGCTTTGGGTTTCAGCTCAAGCCCTCCGCGCTGGTCAATCTGGTCACCGGTGAACGCCGGCCGGTCGATCATTTCCCGCCCGGTCAGCAGGTCCACGCAGTGGCCGGCATCGGTAATCCACAACGTTTCTTCAACACCCTCGAAGGACTACACTGGCGGCCTGTTCCACATGCGTTCGCCGACCACGCCGTGTTCAGTGCCCAGTCCCTGTCGTTCACCCCGGCATTGCCCGTGGTCATGACCGAGAAGGACGCCGTCAAATGCGCCTCCTTCGCCGCGCCGGACTGGTGGTATCTGGCCGTGGAAGCCGCGCCTTCGCCGGCGTTCGTCAGTTGGTTCGATTCGCAGTTAACCCGTCTTTTGCCATGACTCGCTCAGGATCTCTTATGGACACCAAATTGCTCGACATTCTTGCCTGCCCGATCTGCAAGGGGCCGCTCAAGCTCAGCGCCGATAAAACCGAGCTGATCAGCAAAGGCGCCGGCCTTGCCTATCCGATCCGCGACGGCATCCCGGTGATGCTGGAAAGCGAAGCGCGCACCCTCACCGCCGACGAGCGTCTGGACAAATGACCGCAGCGTTCACCGTTGTCATTCCGGCACGCTACGGCTCCAGTCGCTTTCCGGGCAAGCCGCTGAAAACCATCGCCGGCAAGCCGATGATCCAGCACGTCTGGGAACAGGCGCGCAAAAGCAGCGCAGAGCGCGTGGTGGTTGCCACTGACGATCAGCGCATCGTCGACGCCTGCCAGTTGTTCGGCGCCGAAGTGCTGATGACCCGCGACGATCACAACTCCGGGACCGACCGCCTGGCTGAAGTCGCCGCCAAGCTGGGTCTGGCCGACGACGCCATCGTGGTCAACGTCCAGGGCGACGAACCGATGATCCCGCCGGCTGTGATCGATCAGGTTGCCGACAACCTCGCCGCGCACCCTGAAGCGCGCATGTCGACCCTCGCCGAGCCGATCGAGGACGTGGCATCGCTGTTCAATCCCAATGTGGTCAAGGTCTGCTCGGACCTCAATGGTCTGGCGCTGACCTTCAGCCGCGCGCCGCTGCCCTGGGCTCGCGATGCGCTTGCGAAGACCCGCGACGAGCTGCCGGAAGGCGTGCCGTATCGCCGTCACATCGGCATTTATGCCTACCGCGCCGGGTTCCTCCACGACTTCGTCAGCTGGGGCCCATGCTGGCTGGAAAACACCGAAAACCTCGAGCAGTTGCGTGCGCTCTGGCACGGCGTGCGCATTCACGTGGCCGATGCCCTTGAAGCGCCACCGGCCGGCGTCGACACCGCTGAAGACCTGGAACGCGTTCGTCGTCTGCTGGAGGGTTGATGAGCATGGCTCTGGTCGTTCTTCCACTGTTTTCGCGGATGCACCCATGACCCTGAATGTGCAGCACGACGTGTCTCTCAAGCCCTACAACACGTTCGGCGTGGCCGTGCATGCCCGGCGTTTTGCCGAGGCGTTCAGCGACGACGACGTGCGCGAGGCCCTCGCGTATTCGGCCAGCCACGACGTGCCGCTGATGGTCATCGGCGGCGGCAGCAACCTGCTGCTGACCCGTGACGTCGATGCCCTCGTGCTGCGCATGGCCAGCCGCGGCATCCGCATCACCCACGAGGATTGCGGCGGCGCCATTGTTGAAGCGGAGGCTGGGGAGCCCTGGCATCCTTTCGTCCAGGACACGCTCGCTCAGGGACTGGCCGGGCTGGAAAACCTCAGCCTGATCCCCGGCACTGTCGGTGCTGCACCGATGCAAAACATCGGCGCTTACGGCGTTGAACTCAAGGATGTTTTCCACAGCCTGACCGCGATCGATCGACACAACGGCGAGCTGCGGGAATTTGGCTTGGCCGACTGCGCGTTCGGTTACCGGGACAGCCTGTTCAAGCGTCAGCCAAACCGCTGGCTGATCCTGCGGGTTCGCTTCAAGCTCAGTTACTCGGCGAGCCTTCATCTCGATTACGGTCCGGTGCGTCAGCGGCTGGAAGAGCAGGGCATCAAAGAGCCCTCGCCGATCCACGTGAGCCGGGCGATCTGCGCCATTCGCAGCGAAAAACTGCCGGACCCGGCGACGTTGGGCAACGCGGGGAGCTTCTTCAAGAACCCTCTGGTGTCCGCCGAGCGTGTGGCTGTCATCAAACTCACGCACCCTGGCGTGGTCGGCTACCCTCAGGCCGATGGCCAGGTAAAACTGGCGGCCGGCTGGTTGATCGAGCAGGCGGGCTGGAAGGGCTTTCGTGATGGTGACTCCGGCGTTCATGCGCTGCAGTCGCTGGTGCTGGTCAATCACGGAGAGGCTTCCGGCGGGCAATTGCTCCGTCTCGCGCAGCGGATTCAGGCGGACATCCTCGAGCGCTTCGGCGTTGCGCTTGAGATGGAGCCTAACCTGTATTGACCGTGGGATCCGTCCTCTTCCGCTTTGAGTTTCAGTCAGCGTGTATCCCATGAGGGTTGAACATGAGTGAAACGCTGTGTGCCGTCGTGCTGGCGGCGGGCCTCGGCAGTCGCTATCGAGCGGTTGCCGGTGACCACCGCAACAAGCTGCTGGCGCAATGCATCGGGCGTGACGGCATGGAGCGATCGGTGCTGGAGCAGGTGCTTGCCCACGTAAAAACCCTCGCCGATAAAACCGTCCTTCTGACACGAGCCGATTACTGCAGCGTGGCCGAGCTGGGCCTGCGTCACGGCTGTGAAGTGGTGGTGCTGGATTCCCCTGGCATGGGCGACAGTATCGCTGCTGCCGTTTCGGCGGAGCCTGCTCATTGCGGCTGGTTGATTGCATTGGGCGACATGCCCTTCATTCATGCTGACACACTCGAGCGCGTGGCCTGCTCGGTGGAGGACGACGCCATCAGCGTACCGGTCCATGGCGGGCGGTATGGGCACCCCGTCGCTTTTGGTCGTGCGTTCGGGCCGGCGCTCATGGCCCTTGCCGGGGAGAAGGGGGCCAAACGGCTGTTCGTGGGTGCGCGGATCAAGGAGATCGAGGTCGACGACCCAGGCGTGTTGTGGGACGTGGACGTGCCTGCTGCGCTGATCTTTCAACCCGGCTGATTTCAAACCTCCAGGCATAAAAAAGCCCCACCTGCTTACACAGGTGGGGCTTTTTAGTTACCGCCGATCAAACGAGCGGTTTAGGCTCATCCGAGGCTTGGGCCTCTTTCTGCTGACGCTCGGCTTCCAGACGACGGCGGCGCACTTCACGGGGATCGTTCGGTGCACGGCCATTGCTGGCAACCGGCAGCGCAGGCGTCTCTTCTTTGGCCGGTTCTGCAACTGGCGCTTGAGGAGGTTCGACCGCCACTGGGGCAGCGACGATTTCCGGCGCTGCAGTCTGAGCTGGCGCTTCTACGGCTGGCGCGATGACCGGTTCAGCGGCCACAGGCTGCTGAGCAACGGGTTCAACCACGGTCGGCGCGTCGATTACCGAGGCCTTGGCGTGCACTGGCTCGGCGGTTTGAGCAGGTTCAGAGATCTGAACGAGCTCAGACGCTTCGGCAGGCTCGGCCGTCTGAACAGGCTCAGCAGGCTGGACATGCTCGGCTTTAACCGGTTCAACAACGTGAACCGGCTCAGCCACGGCGACTTCAACCGCTTCATGCACCAGCGCAGGGGTCGGCATAAAGGCCGGGGCTTCCACAACCGCTGGCGCTTCAACAGCGACCGAAGTCTCGCCACTGGCTGGCGTGTCGGTCGATTCGGCTTCAGCGGCGGCTTTCACCTGGCGTTCGAACGGGCTCAGTGAGGCGTCGAATGTTGCCACTTCCACTTCCGGCATCACCGAGCGCTTGGCTTCAGGGGCAGGGGACTCGACGGCGGGCGCTTCTGGCGCTGCTTCGGAGGCCTGAGCCACCGGTGCTGCTTCAGTCGCGCGGGCTTCAACGGACGTGTTCGCACGTTCAGCCTGACGGTGGGCATCGGCTTCGGCGGTGGCGCTGATGACGCGCTCCGCTACGGCAGCAACGCTTGCACCGGCAACGACATCGCCACGGTCGGCGTTTGCGTGCACTTCGTCATGGGACTCATGACTGTGCTCATTGCCTTCGCCGTCGTGGGCTTCAGAACCTTCCGAACCCTCAACGCCTTCGCTGCCTTCGATTTCATTGCCGTTGGCATCACGCTGGCGCTCACGACGGTTGCTGCGACGACGCTGACCACGAGAACGACGACGAGGGCGATCGCCTTCGGCGTGCTCCTGGTTGTCATCCTGTTGCTCTTCGCTGGCCAGCAGGGTTTCGTCTTCGGCTGCTACTGCAGCCTGTTCGGCGCGTGGTTGACGTTCTTCACGCGGCGCACGCGGCTGACGCTCTTCACGCGGGGCGCGCTCAGGGCGTTCTTCGCGGGGCAGGTTGACAGCCGGTGCGGCGTCGATCGGCTCACGCAGTTCACGCACACGCTCTTCACGCGGCTTGCGGTCTTCACGCCCAGCACGTGGCTGACGCTCTTCGCGAGGCGCACGGGCCTGACGCTCTTCACGCGGTGCGGTAGTTTCTTCACGGGCTTCACGCGGCTCGCGCGGTGCACGCTCTTCACGAGGCGCGCGCTCCTCACGTGGGGCACGTTCTTCACGGGGTGCGCGTTCTTCGCGATCGGCACGCGGCGCACGTTCTTCACGCGGCTTGCGTTCTTCGTCACGACGGCCGTTACGGCTGCGGCTCTGCTGACGGCCATTTCGACGCTCGTCGTTGCGCGCAGGACGCTCGGCAGCCGGTTTTTCGACCACGGCGGCAGGTGCGGCAGCGGCAGGCTCTTCCTTGGAAGCGAACAGGCTGACCAGCGACTTCACCAAGCCTTTGAACAAGCTTGGCTCGTGGGCAACCGGTGCAGGCGCAGCGGCAACCGGTGCAGCGGCTTCAACCGGAACCGGTGCGTTGGCACGGGCCGGAGCGGTCTTGACTGCCGCTTCCTGGCGAACCAGGGTGCGGGTGGCGGCGGCAGGCGGTGCAACTTCTTCCACTTCAGCAGCAGCGGCAGCGATTTCATAGCTGGTCTGCAGGCTGTGGGCTTCCGGACTGTCATCACGCAGACGCTGCACTTCGAAGTGCGGGGTTTCGAGATGGTCGTTCGGCAGAATGATGATGCGCGCACGGGTGCGCAGTTCGATCTTGGTGATCGAGTTGCGTTTTTCGTTGAGCAGGAACGCAGCGACCGGGATCGGCACTTGAGCGCGCACTTCGGCCGTGCGGTCTTTCAGCGCTTCTTCTTCGATCAGGCGCAGGATTGCCAGGGACAGCGATTCAACGTCACGAATGATGCCGGTGCCGTTGCAACGCGGGCAGACAATGCCGCTGCTCTCACCCAGGGATGGACGCAGACGCTGACGGGACATTTCCAGCAGGCCGAAGCGCGAGATGCGACCGACCTGAACGCGGGCACGGTCGGCTTCGAGGCTTTCACGGACCTTTTCTTCCACGGCGCGCTGGTTCTTGGCCGGGGTCATGTCGATGAAGTCGATGACGATCAGGCCGCCGATGTCGCGCAGACGCAGTTGACGGGCGATTTCCTCAGCCGCTTCAAGGTTGGTCTGCAGGGCGGTCTCTTCGATGTCGCTGCCTTTGGTGGCGCGCGCCGAGTTGATGTCGATGGACACCAGTGCTTCGGTCGGATCGATGACGATGGAGCCACCGGAAGGCAGTTCGACGACGCGCTGGAAGGCGGTTTCGATCTGGCTTTCGATCTGGAAACGGTTGAACAGCGGAACGCTGTCTTCGTAGAGCTTGATCTTGCTGGCGTACTGCGGCATCACCTGACGGATGAACGTCAGCGCTTCTTCCTGGGCTTCGACGCTGTCGATCAGCACTTCGCCGATGTCCTGGCGCAGATAGTCGCGGATGGCGCGGATGATGACGTTGCTTTCCTGATAGATCAGGAAGGGCGCGGAGCGGTCGAGGGAGGCCTCTTTGATCGCGGTCCACAGTTGCAGCAGGTAATCGAGGTCCCACTGCATTTCTTCGCTGCTGCGGCCAAGACCGGCAGTGCGAACGATCAGACCCATGTCGGCAGGGGCGATCAGGCCGTTCAGCGCTTCACGCAGTTCATTGCGCTCTTCGCCTTCGATACGACGGGAGATGCCGCCGGCGCGCGGGTTGTTCGGCATCAGGACCAGGTAACGGCCTGCGAGGCTGATGAACGTGGTCAGGGCAGCGCCCTTGTTGCCGCGCTCTTCTTTCTCGACCTGAACGATGACTTCCTGGCCTTCGCTCAGGACGTCCTTGATGTTGACGCGGCCTTCGGGCGACTTCTTGAAGTATTCGCGGGAGATTTCTTTCAGCGGCAGAAAGCCGTGACGCTCGGAGCCGAAGTCGACAAACGCGGCTTCAAGGCTGGGTTCGATACGCGTGATCCGGCCTTTGTAGATGTTGGCCTTCTTCTGTTCGCGGGCCCCGGATTCGATGTCCAGGTCGTAGAGGCGCTGGCCGTCTACCAGCGCAACACGCAACTCTTCGGGTTGAGTTGCGTTAATCAGCATTCTTTTCATGTAGTACCGTCGGTTTCCGGGCTGCCGGAAACGGCGTTCGGCACACACGACTTCTCACGGTCGGTGTCAGGGCACGTCAGGAGTGCTTGAACACTCCAGTGTCTAACGAGGTTCGGCCAGCGGGGCCGAGTCGCGACGACGTTCCTGCTTGCTGTGGTGACAAATGACACCCTGTCAGCAAAAGCTTTGTCAGGAGGAGGAATCAACCATCGGTAGCGGACGATATGAAGCGTCTTGAATAAAGCCTTGTGCTACACAGTCCGACGGTTGTGCGTCTCCACCCCACACGTATCCCTGATAATTCGGGTGCTGCCGCGCGCTGAATCCGCAGCGGGTTGCATTTATCGCGATCTTCCATGGGAAGTCCGCGCGTCATGGCTCAAATAAGGCATGGTTTCCGAAGCATTCGCCCGGAGCGACTGCCAGCGACTGCACTTTGTGAACTGGCCTTGAACGTGGGCCTCGATGGCGAGTGACTCACTCTGCGATCGGGCTTGTTTCAGGCCTCATGTCACCTGCGCTCGTTACGCTTGCATATCTTCCGTTGTCACCGAAAGCCCCGTAGGACGGCCTCGCGCCCTCGTGAATTGCGTTGGGCAGGGCCGGCTGTCATACCGTTTGTCCGCTGTCCAGGCCGCTTTTGGCGGCGTTCGCGACTATAGCAGCAATCATTAAGTGCTTCAAATCCATAAAAAATTGTTATGATTTGCGCCATGACAAATCTTACCCCCCCAACCCCCGGCGTCCGGCTGGTAGAGGTTGCGCCGGAATTTGCCGGTCAGCGCATCGATAACTTTCTGATCACGTACCTCAAGGGCGTTCCCAAGACCTTGATTTACCGCATTTTGCGCAAGGGCGAAGTGCGTGTGAATAAGGGCCGGATCAAGCCCGAGTACAAGCTTCAGGCGGGCGATGTCGTGCGCGTCCCACCCGTTCGAGTGCCTGAGCGCGACGAACCTGTGCCGGTTGCCCAGGGTTTGCTGCAGCGTCTTGAGGCCGCCATTGTCCATGAAGACAAAGGCCTGATCGTCCTCAACAAGCCCGCAGGCATCGCGGTTCACGGTGGCAGCGGCTTGAGCTTTGGCGTCATCGAAGCCTTTCGTCAGCTGCGTCCCGACGCCAAGGAGCTGGAACTGGTCCACCGTCTGGACCGTGACACCTCCGGGCTGCTGATGATCGCCAAAAAGCGCAGCATGTTGCGACACCTGCACGAACAGTTGCGCGGCGACGGCGTGGACAAGCGTTACATGGCGCTGGTCCGCGGAAACTGGCCGACCGCGCAGAAGCAGGTCCGGGCACCGTTGCTCAAGAGCAATCTTCGCTCCGGCGAGCGCATGGTCGAGGTCAATGAGGAGGGCAAGGAGGCGCTGACTCTGTTCAAGGTCCTGCGCCGCTTCGGCGACTTCGCCACCATGGTCGAAGCCCGGCCCATTACCGGCCGTACCCACCAGATTCGCGTGCACGCCTTACATGCCGGCCACTGCATCGCCGGTGACCCCAAGTACGGCGATGAAGATTTCAGTCGCGAAATTCGTGATCTCGGCGGCAAGCGTCTGTTCCTGCACGCCTACGCCCTGACCGTGCCGCTGCCGGACGGTGGCGAGTTGAAACTCGAAGCGCCCGTCGACGAGATGTGGGCCAAGACCGTGGAGCGATTGCTGCTTGCGCCCTGATTACGAACTGCTGATCTTCGACTGGGACGGCACGCTGTCCGATTCCATCGGTCGTATCGTCGACGCGATGCAAGCCGCCGCACAGCTTGCCGGCCGTCCGGTACGTGACGATGCAGCGATCAAGGGCATTATTGGTCTGGGTTTGCCGGAAGCGATTCGCACGCTGTACCCGGATATCACGGCCAATGACCTGATCGATTTCCGGCAGCACTACGCCGACCGTTACATGGCCATGGACATTGAGCCCTCGAAACTGTTCGACGGGGTCCATGAGTCGCTGGAGGCGTTTCGTGCCGAGGGCTATCGTCTGGCGGTCGCCACCGGCAAGGCCCGGCGTGGTCTGGATCGGGTGTTGAAGGCGCACGGCTGGACCGACTTCTTCGACGCCACCCGCGCGGCGGATGAAACGGCCAGCAAGCCCGATCCGCTGATGCTCAATGAAATCCTGCAGCATTGCGGCGTCAGGCCTGAAAAGGCGCTGATGGTTGGCGACGCTTCGTTCGATCTGCTGATGGCGCGTAACGCCGGAATGGATTCGGTGGCTGTCGGGTACGGCGCGCAAGCGCTTGGCTCCCTGCTTCAATACCAGCCGCGTCTGGCGATCGAGCACTTTTCCGAATTGCGCACCTGGTTGGGTGCGCGGACTGCTGAAACTTCGTTGTTGGGGTAACTGATCTATGTCGGACGAATGGAAGTCTCCGTCTTCGCCAGAGCGCGACGACGCAGGGGATGCAAAAAGCTGGAAACTGCTGGAAAAGACCCTGCTCGCCAGCGTGCAGGAGCAGCGTCGGTCACGACGCTGGGGAATCTTCTTCAAATCCCTGACCTTCCTTTATCTGTTCGGCGCACTGGCGCTGTTCTCGCCGCTGATGGATTTCGGCAAGGGCGCCTCGCGCAGCACCAGTCACACTGCGCTGATCGAAGTGAAGGGCATGATTGCCGACACCGAGGCGGCCAGCGCCGACAACATCGTTGGCAGTTTGCGGAAAGCGTTTGAAGATGAAAAAACCAAGGGCGTGATTCTGCGCATCAACAGCCCGGGCGGCAGTCCGGTGCAGTCCGGCTATATCTACGACGAGATCCGTCGTCTGCGCGCGCAGAAGCCAAACATCAAGGTGTATGCGGTGATCACTGATCTGGGTGCGTCCGGTGCGTATTACATCGCCAGCGCCGCTGACCAGATCTACGCGGACAAAGCCAGTCTGGTGGGTTCGATCGGTGTCACGGCAGCCGGCTTCGGTTTCGTCGGCACGATGGAAAAACTGGGTGTTGACCGTCGTACCTACACGTCGGGCGAGCACAAGGCGTTCCTTGATCCGTTCCAGCCGCCAAAGCCTGACGAGACTGCCTTCTGGCAGGGCGTTCTGGACACTACCCACAAGCAGTTCATCGCCAGCGTGAAGGCGGGTCGCGGTGATCGCCTGAAAGACAAGGACCATCCGGAACTGTTCTCGGGGCTGGTCTGGACAGGCGAGCAGGCGGTGGGCCTGGGTCTGGTCGATGGGCTTGGCAGTGCCAGCTACGTGGCGCGGGATATCATCGGCGAGAAAGAGATGGTCGATTACACAGTGCAAGAGTCGGCGTTCGATCGTTTCTCCAAAAAGATGGGCGCCAGCGTGGCCGAGCAGATCGCAATGTGGGCAGGCTTCAAAGGGCCGTCCCTGCGCTGATCGCTTCAGCCTTCGCGTGTGAAGAAAAGCCCGGCCATTGGTCGGGCTTTTCGCATCTGTTTATTTTGTCGAGATCAGGGCAGCTCGATGCCTTCGTTCATCAACATGTCCACCAAGCGTATTAAAGGAAGGCCGATCAGGCTGGTCGCATCCGCGCCCTCGGTGCTGCGAAAGAGGCTGACGCCCAGTCCTTCGGCCTTGAAGCTGCCGGCGCAGTCATAGGGTTGTTCGGCGTGGAGGTAGCGGCTGATACGCGTCTCGTCCAGCTGGCGCATGTGCACGGTGAAGGGCACGCAATCGACTTGGCACTGACCCGTGCGGCTGTTGAAGAGCGCAAGGCCGGTGAGGAAGCTGACGCTGTTGCCGCTGCTCTCCTTCAGCTGTTCCAGCGCGCGCTCGAACGTGTGCGGCTTGCCAAGGATCTGTTCGCCAAGCACGGCGACCTGGTCTGACCCGATGATCAGGTGGTCGGGGAATCGTTCGGCCAGTGCCATGGCTTTCTCACGCGCCAGGCGGGTCACAAGGTCGATAGCAGGCTCGTTCGGCCGGCGGCTTTCGTCGATGTCAGGCGACGCACAGACGAATGGCAAGCGCAGGCGATCGAGCAATTCACGGCGGTAAGGCGAGCTGGAAGCAAGGAGTAGAGGCAGCATGGGTAGCTCCGAAACATGAAAGTCGAGTGTAATCAGCAGGTCAGGTTGCGAACAGGCCTGAATTTCCTTTGACAGTCGCCAGGGTCGTCCCTAGAATGCTGCGCCTATGTTGAATGACCCGATTCCACCTCACGTTGACCCGCGCAAATTAGCTGATCGTGGCACTACTCTTCAGGGAGAGATGCTGCTGGCTGATTTGGAGAGACTCTGCGACCCGCTTGCTGACAATCTCGGTACGGTGCAGGCGAAATTCGTTTTTGAGCGAGACGAGCAGCGCGCTGTGGTTATCCACAGTGCAATTGACGTCGAAGTCAAAATGGTTTGCCAGCGTTGTCTTGAGCTGGTCACCTTTCCGATCCACAGCGAATGCAGTTATGCCGTGGTGAAGGAGGGTGCAAACACCCAGTCGATGCCGAAAGGCTATGACGTGCTGGAACTCGGCGAAGATCCCATGGATCTGCTGGCTTTGATCGAGGATGAGCTTCTGCTCGCCTTGCCCATTGTTCCAACTCATGATCCGAAAGAATGCCAGCCGCCGGCGGACCTCAACGAGTCCGAACCGAGCGAGGACGAGGTAACGCGGTCCAACCCGTTCAGTGTATTGGCGCAGTTAAAGCGTGACCCAAACGTTTAGGAGTTAATCAATTATGGCTGTTCAGCAGAACAAAAAATCCCGCTCTGCCCGTGACATGCGTCGTTCCCACGACGCTCTCGAGGCTAGCACTCTCTCTGTAGAAAAAACCACGGGTGAAGTTCACCTGCGTCACCACGTATCGCCAGAAGGCGTATACCGTGGCCGTAAAGTGATCGACAAGGGCGCTGACGAGTAATTTCTTGTCTGCTCCGGTCATCGCGATCGATGCAATGGGCGGGGACTTCGGTCCCCGCCACATTGTTCAGGCCAGCATTGCCTGCCTGCTTGCTACACCCTCGCTGCACCTGACCCTCGTCGGTCAATCCCCCCTTCTTGAAGAACTCATCGCACGCCACTCCGGTGTCGATCGCTCACGCCTGCACGTTGTGCATGCCAGCGAGATCATCACCATGGATGAGCGTCCGTCCCAGGCCTTGCGCGGCAAGCCTGATTCGTCGATGCGCGTTGCGCTGGGGCTTCTCGCCGATGGCAAGGCCCACGCCTGTGTCAGTGCAGGCAATACCGGTGCCTTGATGGCGCTGTCCCGCTTCGTGCTGAAAACCTTGCCCGGTATCGACCGGCCGGCCATGGTGGCCGCGATTCCGACACAGCGCGGTTATTGCCAGTTGCTGGATCTGGGTGCGAACGTGGATTGTACCGCCGAACATCTTTATCAGTTCGCCGTGATGGGTTCGGTGGCCGCCGAGGCGCTGGGCGTGGTGCGACCCAGAGTCGCACTGCTGAACGTTGGCACCGAAGACATCAAGGGCAATCAGCAAGTCAAGTTGGCCGCGAGTCTTTTGCAGGCCGCACCGGGGCTGAATTACATCGGCTTTGTCGAAGGGGATGGCCTGTATCGGGGTGAGGCGGATGTCGTGGTCTGCGATGGCTTTGTCGGCAACGTGCTCCTGAAGTCCAGCGAGGGCCTGGCGCTGATGATTGGCGAGCGGATCGAGCGGCTGTTTCGCCGCAACGCGCTGTCGCGACTGGTGGGTTTGATGGCAAGGCCTGTGCTCGGCAGGCTCAAGGCCGATCTGGCCCCGGCGCGGCATAACGGTGCCAGCTTTCTCGGTCTGCAGGGCATCGTGGTGAAGAGTCACGGCTCGGCCGATGCTCAGGGTTTCCAGAGCGCGATACAGCGGGCGCTGATCGAGATTCAGGAAAACCTCCCGCAGCGCTTGCGCGGTCGTCTTGAGGATCTGCTTTAGGGCTTCAATGCGAGTCTTGGGCTAGAATGTGACGCCTGTGACCGCATGGTCATCCAACTGTCCATCGCAACACATTGAATTACCTCGCGTTCGGCCCGCCGGACGCTCATTTTGACGAGAATAATCAGGGGCTTGTTAATGTCTGCTTCCGTCGCATTTGTCTTTCCGGGCCAGGGCTCGCAGTCCCTCGGCATGCTGGCCGAGCTGGGCGCGCAGCATCCGCTGGTGCTGGAGACGTTCAAAGAAGCTTCCGCTGCGCTGGGCTATGACCTCTGGGCGCTGACCCAGCAGGGCCCGGAAGAGAGCCTCAACCAGACCGATAAAACCCAGCCTGCCATCCTCACTGCATCGATTGCCTTGTGGCGCCTGTGGCTGGCGGAAGGCGGCGTGCGCCCGGCGTATGTCGCCGGCCACAGTCTGGGTGAGTACAGCGCGCTGGTCGCGGCCGGCAGCCTGAGCCTTGCGGACGCGGTCAAGCTGGTCGAGCGTCGCGGTCAATTAATGCAGGAAGCTGTGCCGGCGGGGCAGGGCGGCATGGCGGCCATTCTGGGTCTCGACGATGCGGTGGTTATAGCCGCCTGTGCCGAAGCGGCTCAGGGCGACGTGGTCAGCGCGGTGAATTTCAATTCGCCCGGGCAGGTTGTGATTGCCGGTGCCAAGGCCGCTGTGGAGCGCGCCATCGAAGTCTGCAAGGCCAAAGGCGCCAAGCGCGCCTTGCCGTTGCCGGTGAGTGTGCCTTCCCACTGCGAACTGATGCGTCCGGCAGCCGAACGCTTCGCCGAGTCCATCGCCGCCATCGACTGGCAGGTGCCGCAGATCCCGCTGGTTCAGAACGTCACCGCAAGTATCGTGTCCGATCTCGAAACGCTGAAAACCGATTTGCTGCAGCAGCTGTACAAGCCGGTGCGCTGGGTCGAATCGATTCAGACCCTGGCGGCTCAGGGCGCCCTGCAACTGGTCGAGTGCGGCCCGGGCAAGGTGCTCGCCGGCTTGAACAAGCGCTGCGCTGATGGCGTGACCACTCACAACCTCAATACCCCAGACGCCTTCGCCGCCGCTCGCGCGGCGCTGGCCTGATTAGGAGACGCCTGCATGAGTCAGGGTAAAGTTGCACTTGTCACCGGCGCGAGCCGTGGCATTGGCCGGGCGATCGCCCTTGAACTGGGTCGTAACGGCGCCACCGTCGTGGGTACGGCGACGTCCGAGTCCGGCGCCGAGAAGATCACCGCTTATTTCAAGGAAAACGGCATCGAAGGCTTCGGCCTGGCGCTGGACGTGGGCAGCGACGAATCCGTTGCCGCCGCGCTGGCCCAGATCACCGAACGCGTTGGTGCGCCGTTGATCCTGGTCAACAACGCCGGTATCACCCGTGACAACCTGATGATGCGCATGAAGGATGACGAGTGGCATGACGTCATCAACACCAACCTGAGCAGTCTGTTTCGCCTGTCCAAGGGCGTTCTGCGCGGGATGACCAAGGCACGTTGGGGCCGGATCATCAGCATTGGTTCGGTGGTGGGTGCCATGGGCAACGCAGGTCAAGTAAACTACGCAGCCGCCAAGGCGGGTCTGGAAGGCTTCAGCCGTGCCCTGGCACGTGAAGTCGGGTCGCGCGCAGTGACGGTCAACTCGGTGACGCCGGGTTTCATCGACACCGACATGACCCGCGAGCTGCCAGAAGCGCAACGTGATTCCCTGACGGCACAGATTCCTCTGGGCCGACTGGGGCAGGCAGAAGAGATCGCGCATGTTGTCGCTTTTCTTGCCTCAGAAGGTGCAGGCTACGTTACCGGGGCTACAATCCCCGTTAACGGCGGCATGTACATGTGACCGGTCGTATCGAAAAAATGTCATACGGGCTGTCTAAAATCCGTTATAAAGCTGAAATCTTTTAAGGGGTAGAGGGCTGTTGGGCGTAGCGGGAATTGCGTTTAGCTTGAAATGCGCAAAACCTCTTCTATACACTTACCCATCGGCCAGCTGCCTGAATTTGTCCACTAGGAGTTAAAACACGGTATGAGCACCATCGAAGAGCGCGTCAAGAAAATCGTTGCCGAACAACTTGGCGTCAAGGAAGAGGAAGTCGTGAACACTGCTTCCTTCGTTGAAGACCTGGGTGCCGACTCCCTTGATACCGTAGAGCTGGTAATGGCTCTGGAAGAGGAATTCGAGACCGAAATCCCTGACGAAGAAGCCGAGAAGATCACCACCGTACAAGCCGCTATCGATTACGTTACTGCCCACCAGGCGTAAGATTTTGTAATCGTAGTTTGCTGTCCTGGAGAAACCGCACTGCCCCTGGCGTGCGGTTTTTTCTTTGAATAGGGCAGCGTTTCATCAATAGAAGAAAGGAGAGTCCTGTGTCGCGTAGACGCGTCGTGGTCACCGGTATGGGTATGCTGACGCCTTTGGGCACGGATGTGCCGAGCACCTGGCAAGGCATTCTGGCTGGCCAGAGTGGCATTGGGCCTATCGAACACACGGACCTGTCCAAATACACCACCCGTTTTGGCGGATCGGTGAAGGGATTCAACGTCGAGGAATACCTGTCGGCCAAAGAGGCCCGCAGACTCGATCTGTTCATCCAGTACGGGCTGGCTGCCAGCTTTCAGGCCGTGCGCAACTCCGGTATCGAGATCGACGACACCAATCGCGAGCGCGTCGGCGTGGCGATGGGATCGGGCATCGGGGGCCTGACCAATATCGAGAACACCAGCCGGCTGATGCATGAACAGGGGCCAGGCAAGATATCCCCGTTCTTCGTGCCGGGGTCGATCATCAACATGATTTCCGGGTTCCTGTCGATCCACCTCGGCGCACAGGGCCCCAACTACGCCATTGCCACTGCGTGCACCACGAGCACCCACTGCATCGGCATGGCCGCGCGCAACATCGCTTACGACGAAGCCGACGTGATGATTGCCGGCGGCGCTGAAATGGCGGCCTGCGGCTTGGGCATGGGCGGCTTTGGCGCCTCGCGCGCGCTGTCTACCCGCAACGATGAGCCCGCCCGCGCCAGCCGTCCGTGGGACAAGGGTCGCGATGGGTTTGTACTGTCCAACGGTGCCGGCGCCATGGTCCTCGAAGAGCTCGAGCATGCCAAAGCCCGGGGCGCGACGATTTATGCCGAGCTGATCGGCTTCGGCATGAGCGGCGATGCGTTTCACATGACCTCGCCGCCGGATGACGGCGCCGGTGCCGCGCGCTGTATCACCAATGCCCTGCGTGACGCGAAGATTCGTCCAGAGGACGTGCAATACATCAACGCCCACGGCACCTCGACGCCTGCAGGTGATCTGGCCGAAGTCAGCGCCATCAAGAAGGTGTTCGGCGAGCACGCCTACAAACTGGCCGTCAGTTCGACCAAGTCGATGACGGGCCACCTGTTGGGCGCCGCCGGTGCAATCGAAGCGATTTTCAGTGTGCTGGCGATCAAGGATCAGGTCGCGCCACCGACGATCAACCTCGACGAGCCCGATGAAGGCTGCGACCTGGACTTCGTTCCCCACGAGCCGCGCAAGATGCCGATCGACGTGGTGATCTCCAACTCCTTCGGTTTTGGTGGCACCAACGGTTCGCTGGTCTTCCGCCGGTACGCCGAATGATCGTGAGCTGGATCGATGGCCTTGCTGCTGACTCCCTTGCCGTCAAGGATCGGGGGTTGGCGTACGGCGATGGTCTCTTCGAGACCGTCCTCGTCAAGGCCGGACAGCCATTGCTCTTCCCGCGTCATCTGCAACGCTTGGCACTGGGTGCACAGCGCCTGGCGCTGAACCTGGATCTGGCATTGGTCGAAGAGGAATGCTGCCGCTTCGCTGCCCAGTTGGGTGATGGTGTGATGAAGCTCATCGTTACCCGTGGCGATGGCGTGCGGGGCTATGCACCCGCTTCGGACGCGCAGCCGCGACGCATCCTCCAGTCAAGTGGGCTGCCGGCGTATCCCGAGGCCCATGCAGCGCAGGGCGTCAAACTGTTCGCTTGTCAGACCCGCCTCGCCGAGCAGCCGCTGCTGGCCGGGCTCAAGCACCTCAATCGCCTTGAGCAAGTGCTGGCCCGTGGCGAGTGGCAAAGTGCCGAGTACGCCGAAGGGCTGATGCGGGACGTGTCGGGGCGTATCGTTGAAGCGGTCTACAGCAATCTGTTTATGGTCAAGGGCGGGGTGTTGCTGACGCCGGACCTGCGCCGCTGTGGCGTGGCCGGCGTGATGCGGGCCGAGATCCTGGCGCTGGCGGAGCGCGAGAACATGCCGGCCCGTGAGCTTGACCTGCAGATGTCCGACCTGCAAAAGGCCGATGAGGTGTTTGTCTGCAACAGCGTGTACGGCATCTGGCCGGTGTGCGGCGTCGAGCATCTCAACTGGCCGGTTGGGCCGCTGACCCGTAAACTCCAACACCTTGTTCGCGGGCTTCTGGATATCTGATTCGTGATCCGAAAATTACTCGTCTTGCTGGAAACAGGTGTGGTTCTGGCGGGGCTGTTGCTGGGCGTGGCTTATTGGCAGCAGAACAGCGCGCTGCAGCAGCCCCTCAATCTGACCCAGGAAAAACTGCTGGACGTGCCGTCTGGCTCTTCGCCGACCGGCGTGTTGAATCGGCTGCAAGCCGACGGCGTCATCAAGGACGCGTTCTGGCTGCGTTTGTACTGGCGCTTCAATCTGCAGGGCCAGTCGCTGCACAGTGGCGAATACCGCATGGCACCGGGCATGAACGCCGAGTCGCTGCTCGATCTCTGGCAAAAAGGTGAAGTGGTGCAGTACAGCGTCACCCTGGTGGAGGGCTGGACCTTCCGTCAGGTGCGCGCGGCACTGGCCAAACAGGTCAAGCTGGAGCAGACGGCGAGCGACCTCAGCGACACTGAGCTGATGGCGAAGCTGGGGCATCCGGACGTCTTCCCCGAAGGCCGTTTTTTCCCGGACACCTACCGCTACGTGCGCGGCATGACCGACGTCGAGCTGCTGAAGCAAGCCTACAACCGCCTGGATGAAGTGCTTCAGGAGGAATGGGAGAAGCGCGCTGCCGATGTGCCTTACACCGATCCTTACCAGGCGCTGATCATGGCGTCGCTGGTGGAAAAGGAAACCGGCGTGCCTCAGGAACGCGGCCAGATCGCCGGCGTATTCGTGCGTCGCTTGCAACAGGGCATGTTGCTGCAGACCGATCCGACCGTCATTTACGGCCTCGGCGACCGGTACAACGGCAAGATCACCCGGGCATTGCTGAAAGAGCCTACCCCCTACAACACCTATGTCATCTCCGGCTTGCCGCCAACGCCGATTTCCATGGTCGGGCGTGAAGCGATCCATGCGGCGATGCACCCGGTGGCCGGCAACAGCCTGTACTTCGTGGCGAGAGGGGACGGCAGTCACGTATTCTCCGCCGATCTGGATGCACACAACGCGGCAGTGAAGGAGTTTCAGCTCAAGCGTCGCGCGGACTATCGTTCCAGCCCGACGCCTGTCTCCGCACCGGCGCTGCCGGCAAATGCCGTCGAGCCGCCGCCCGCGCAGCAGCCTTCAGCGCCGCAACCCATAGAGCCGCCATCGACAGAATCGAAGGCGACCGAGCCCAAGGGGGCTGAGCCGGACGCCAGCGAGCAGTCGCCGAGACCGCAGACAGACGCTGCAGCTCCGTCGACTCCAGCCAATGACCCCGGCAAATGACAACCGCGAGCACACTCGCCATAAATCTGACCAAGGACTGCCCGTGACCGGTTTGTTTATTACCCTTGAAGGCCCCGAAGGCGCTGGCAAAAGCACCAACCGCGACTACCTGGCCGAACGGCTGCGCAGTGAGGGCATTGATGTCGTCCTGACCCGCGAGCCCGGGGGGACGCCGCTGGCCGAGCGTATCCGCGAGCTGCTGTTGACGCCCGGTGACGAGCAAATGTTCGTGGATACCGAGCTGCTGTTGATGTTCGCCGCCCGCGCGCAGCACCTCGCCGCGCTGATTCGCCCGGCGTTGGCGCGGGGCGCCGTGGTGCTTTGCGACCGATTCACCGATGCCACGTACGCGTATCAGGGAGGCGGCCGAGGCCTGCCCATCGAACGCATCGCCGTGCTGGAAGATTTCGTCCAGGGCGCGCTGCGTCCCGATCTGACCCTGGTGTTCGATCTGCCCATCGAGATCGGCCTGGCCCGGGCTTCCGCGCGCGGTCAGCTGGACCGTTTCGAGCAAGAGGGCCGAGCGTTCTTCGACGCCGTGCGCAGTACGTATCTGTCGCGCGCGGCCGCTGCGCCTGAGCGTTACCGCCTGGTAAACGCGGCGCTGCCGCTGACTGAAGTCCAGGCTTCCCTTGATGTGCTGGTGCCTGAGTTGACCGCGCTGCTGGCGGCTCGCCGGCATGGCTGAGGCTTATCCCTGGCAGCATGGCCTGTGGCAGCAACTGGCGGGCCGCAAGCAACATGCTCACGCCTATTTGCTGCACGGTCCGGCCGGTATCGGCAAGCGGGCGCTGGCTGAGCGTTTGATGTACCTGCTGCTGTGCCAACGCCCGGCAGGCCTTGAAGCGTGCGGCCAATGCAAATCCTGCTCGCTGCTGGCGGCCGGCAGTCACCCCGACCATTACGTGCTGGAGCCTGAAGAGGCCGACAAGGCCATCAAGGTCGATCAAGTGCGCGATCTGGTCAGTTTCGTGGTACAGACCGCGCAGATGGGCGGGCGCAAGGTGGTGCTGATCGAGCCGGTCGAGTCGATGAACATCAACGCCGCCAATGCCCTGCTGAAAAGTCTGGAAGAGCCGTCGGGCAACACCGTTCTGTTACTGGTCAGCCATCAGCCGAGTCGGCTGCTGCCTACGGTGAAGAGCCGATGCGTGCAACAGGCGTGTCCGCTGCCCGGTGATGCCATGAGCATCGCCTGGCTGGCCGATGCGCTGCCCGATTGCACCGAGCAGGAACGCGTTGAGTTGCTGACCCTCGCGGCCGGTTCGCCCCTGGTGGCGGTCAAGCTGCACGCCCAGGGTGTTCATGAGCAACGGGCGCTGGTGGTGGACGGCGTTAAAAAGCTGCTCAAGGGCCAGCAATCGCCGACCCAGCTGGCCGAAGGCTGGAAGGACATACCGCTGTTGTTGCTGTTCGACTGGTTCTGCGACTGGTCGAGCCTGATCCTGCGCTATCAGCTGACCCAGGACGAAGAAGGCCTGGGCCTGGCTGACATGCGCAAGGTCGTGCAGTACCTGGCGCAGAAATCGTCCCAGCGCAACGTGCTGGCGATTCAGGACTGGGTGCTGCTGCAGCGCCAGAAGGTCATGTCAAAAGCGAACCTGAACAGGGTTTTGTTGCTCGAAGCATTATTGGTGCAGTGGGCAGGCCTGACCGGACAGGGTTAGACTGGCCATCTGCATGACATCATGCATTGCCTGAGGAAACGAGATGAGCGTGCCACTGAGTCCAGGTCCACGTAACGGCATTCTGTCCCTGACCATTAAGGACAAGTCCGTCCTGTACGCCGCGTACATGCCGTTCATCAAAAACGGCGGCCTGTTCATTCCCACCAGCAAAAGCTACAAGCTGGGCGATGAAGTGTTCATGTTGCTCAACCTGATGGACGAGCCCGAAAAGATTCCGGTCGCGGGCAAGGTCACCTGGATCACGCCGAAGGGCGCTCAGGGGAACCGCGCCGCTGGCGTTGGGGTGCAGTTCAACGATGGCGACAACACCGCGCGCAACATGATTGAAAACTACCTGGCCGGAGCGCTTAAGTCCGACCGTCCTACCCACACGATGTAAGTTGCCCCCGCCGCCATGCTTGTAGATTCCCATTGCCACCTTGACCGCCTCGACCTCAGCGCCCACGACGGCTCCCTCGACAACGCCCTGCAAGCGGCGAGAGAGCGGGGCGTCGGGCACTTCCTGTGCATCGGCGTCAGTGCCGAAAATGCCGGTGCCGTGAAAGCGCTGGCCGACCGCTACGACGATGTCGATTGCTCGGTCGGCATTCACCCGTTGGACCTCAAGCCCGGCGAGGCGCCTGCGCTGGAGTGGCTGCTCGGCGAACTCAACCATCCGCGCGTGGTGGCTATCGGCGAAACCGGTCTGGATTATCACTACGAGCCTGAGGCAGCCGAGTTGCAGCAGGCCTCGTTCCGGCTTCATCTGCAGGCGGCCAACGTGACCGGCAAGCCTGTGATCGTCCACACCCGCGGTGCGCGTGCCGACACGCTGGCGCTGTTACGCGAAGCCGCGTTGCCTCAAGCCGGGGTGCTGCATTGCTTTACCGAAGACTGGGACATGGCCAAGGCCGCGCTGGATCTGGGGTTTTATATCTCCCTGTCCGGCATCGTCACCTTCCGCAATGCTGACGCGCTGCGGGACGTCGCCAGCAAAGTGCCCGCCGACCGTCTGCTGGTCGAGACCGACTCGCCGTACCTGGCGCCGATCCCGTATCGGGGCAAGCCGAACCTGCCTCAGTACGTGCGTGAAGTGGCCGAGTTTCTGGCGATGTTGCGCGGCGAGACCTACGAGCGTTTTGCCGAGCAGACCAGCGAGAACTTCAAGCGGCTGTTCCCGCTGGCGCGCGTCCAGGGCTGATCTGCCGTGCATGGCAGTGATTGCCCAGCCCCCGACGTTCAGCAAATCGAGGGCAAAAAAAACCCGGGTTCTGGGGGGTGAATCCGGGTTAAGACCATTAGGAGTAAAACAAAGACACGCTATCCATTGGTGTCCTTACCAACGCTGGCACTTGGGGGAGATGCTGCGTTGGCGAATATAAGTATTGGCTATAATCCGCAGGCGTCCAGCCGCACGCTGTACGATTTTTAAACAGTTTTGGAATACCTGACGGCCTGCTGATACCGCAATACCACCGACGCCCATGATTTTCGACTGCCTGCCTCATCCCGCCAAAAACCGAGACTGTCTCGGCCTCAAGCGTTTCCTTTTTGCCTGCGGTTGTCGAAAATCGTCAGAAAACGGATACAGGTCGGATCGTTCGTGCATTCTTCTGCGGGATAGGCATAATGTGGCGCTTCCGATTCCGAACCCACAGTCTCCTCCTATGCAGAAAGAACCTCGTAAAGTCCGTGAGTTTCGCCGCCGTGAGCAGGAGATTCTCGACACCGCGCTCAAGCTGTTCCTCGAACAGGGCGAAGACAGCGTCACCGTCGAGATGATCGCGGATGCCGTGGGTATCGGCAAAGGCACCATCTACAAGCATTTCAAATCCAAGGCGGAGATCTACCTGCGCCTGATGCTCGACTACGAGCGTGATTTGAACGAGCTGCTGCATTCGGCGGACGTCGACAAGGACAAGGAAGCGCTGTCCCGCGCCTACTTTGAATTCCGCATGCGCGACCCCCAGCGCTACCGATTGTTTGACCGCCTGGAAGAGAAGGTCGTCAAGGGCAATCAGGTGCCGGAGCTGGTCGAGGAGTTGCACAAGATCCGCGCCTCCAACTTCGAGCACCTGACCTTGTTGATCAAGGGCCGAATTTCCGAAGGCAAGCTGGAAGATGTCCCTCCGTATTTCCACTACTGCGCCGCCTGGGCTCTGGTGCATGGCGCGGTGGCGTTGTACCACTCGCCGTTCTGGAGCAATGTCCTTGAAGATCAGGAAGGTTTCTTCCAGTTCCTGATGGACATCGGTGTGCGCATGGGCAACAAGCGCAAGCGGGATGTCGACCACGGCCACGAGACCAAACCCGAGCTCCAATCCGACTCCCAGGCTGACCCTGCTGCCGAATAAATCGCAGCCGCAAAAACCCGATTCAGCGAGCGAAACCTTCTCCAGGTCCGACATGGCGCAAAAGCTGCATTAACCGGCCATTCGCCGGTTTTCCGTCGCCGGACTTTGGAGATAAACATGCGTAGCCTGGTTTTACTGCTGGCTCTACTGGCGTTGAGTGGCTGCATGCACGTCAGCGATCTGGCACAAGGCGCTCACGATGAGCTCAGTGACGCCGGGCTGCTGGATCACAGTTCGACCCGCCGGTTGAACAACTTCCGCGTGCAACCTGACTCGTTCATCTATATCGCCCAAGGCGCCTTTGCTCCTCCGGGCGGCGCCTACCCGCGTCCCAATGTCGTG
The DNA here is from genome assembly GCF_055283955.1 of Pseudomonas sp. HP_12. Taxonomy (NCBI): domain Bacteria; kingdom Pseudomonadati; phylum Pseudomonadota; class Gammaproteobacteria; order Pseudomonadales; family Pseudomonadaceae; genus Pseudomonas; species Pseudomonas sp. HP_12. The sequence goes on along the minus strand of NZ_JBTOQG010000012.1, from coordinate 177,663 downwards.
GCCGAAGAAGCCTTCAACGGTTTTATCGAATATTTCCCGATGGTCCGCCGCGCCCGCGCCCCGGAAGGTCTGGATGACGCGATGACCGAGGCTCGGGCCGCCGGCGCGCACTATCTGCTGTACACCCGTTTTGCCAAGGCTGATGACCGCATCGGCACGTTTGACGAGTGGTCGGATCAGGAAGCAGTGGACCGTCTTGGCATCGACAACGGCGTCATACAGCTGATGCTGATCGAAACCAACACCCGCTACCTTATCGATTCGGCCCGCATTCACCTCCGTGGTGGTCTGCTGACTTTGTACGACACCAAGCCCGAGGATTTGCTAGGACCCCCGATGGAGGCTTACGCTCGGGGTTTGCTGGGCGTCGAAGCCCGCTGAGGAGTGGCGTATGAGTGGGCAGGACAAAGCCAACGATCTGTTGGCCCAGATTGCCAGGAGCGGCAAGGGCTTGCCGCCGGTGCACCTGTGGAACCCGGATTTCTGCGGTGACATCGACATGCGCATCGCCCGCGATGGCACCTGGTTCTATCTGGGCACGCCCATCGGTCGCAAGCCGATGGTCCGGTTGTTTTCCACCATCATTCGCCGCGATGGCGACGATTACTTTCTGATCACCCCGGTCGAGAAGGTCGGCATCAAGGTCGACGACGCCCCTTTTGTGGCGGTCCTGCTGGACGTTGAAGGCAGCGGTGAGTCGCAGTTGCTGCGCTTTACTACCAACGTCGACGACGTGGTGGAGGCGGGGACCGACCACCCGCTGCGTATTGACCTCGATCCGCAGAGCCAGGAACCGGCGCCTTATATTCTGGTGCGCAACAACCTCGAAGCGCTGATCCACCGCAACGTCTTCTATCAGTTGGTGGACCTGGCCGTGACGCGTGAGATCGACGGCCAGCGCTGGCTGGGGGTGTGGAGCGGCGGCGAGTTCTTCCCCATTGGCCTTGAGCCCTGATCCCTTCATTTCTGTTCCCACCACGTTCGCTAATCCGCTCGCGGCCAATTGCCTGACTTTTGCCAGGCAGTTACAGTGCCGCCCCCCGATTTTTCCTGAGGTTTTTCCATGAGTCAGTCCTTTGATATCGCCGTGATCGGCGCCACCGGTGCTGTCGGCGAAACCATCGTCCAGATTCTCGAGGAGCGCGACTTCCCGGTCGGCGATTTGCACCTGCTCGCCAGCGTCGAGTCGGCCGGCAGCTCGGTGCCGTACCGTGGCAAGAACGTCCGTGTGCGTGAAGTCGATGCCTTTGATTTCAGCAAGGCCAACATTGCGTTCTTCGCCGCGGGCGCTGCCGTCACCCGCAGCTATGCCGAGCGCGCCACCGCCGCCGGTTGCGTGGTGATCGACCTGTCCGCCGGCTTGTCAGTCGAGCAGGCGCCGAATGTGGTGCCCGAGGTCAACGGCGCCCGTTTGGCTGATCTGGCCACACCGCAGCAGGTGGCCTGCCCAAGTTCCAGCGCCGCCGCCCTCGCGCTGGTGCTGGCGCCGTTGCGCGCACTGCTGAACATCGAGCGGATCACCGTGACGGCGTGCCTGGCGGTGTCGAGCATGGGCCGCGAAGGGGTCACCGAACTGGCCCGGCAAACCGCTGAGCTGCTCAACGTTCGCCCCCTCGAACCCAAGGTGTTTGACCGGCAGATGGCGTTCAACGTGCTGGCCCAGGTGGGCAAGCCTGACGCCGAAGGTCATGTGCCACTGGAAAAACGTTTGGTCAGCGAGTTGCGCGAGTTGCTCTCGCTGCCTTTAATCAAGGTCGGCGTGAGTTGCATTCAGGTGCCAGTGTTCTTCGGCGACAGCCTGAGCGTGTCGGTGCAGACCCGCGAGGCGGTCGACATCAAGGCGGTCAATGCGGCGCTTGAAACGGCCGAGGGCATCGAGCTGGTTGAGGCCGGCGATTACCCGACGCCGGTGGGCGACGCGGTAGGACAGGATGCTGTCTATGTAGGACGTTTGCGCGGGGGCGTCGACGACGCTTGTGAACTGAATTTCTGGGTCACGCTGGATAATGTGCGCAAGGGCGCCGCGTTGAACGCTGTGCAGGTGGCTGAGTTGTTGATAAAAGATGTTGCGTAAAAGATACTTGCCCACAATTCGAAGAATCATTCTAGCTGCGGCGTGTCGATACGCCCTACACCCGAGCAGGCATTATCTTCGCGATTGCCGGGGAAATTTCAAACAAGGGATGGGCTATGGTTCAGGTTCGTAAACTCGTTTTAGCAATCGCTGCGGCTTCGGCGCTGTCATCGGGAATGGCCCAAGCGCTCGGCCTCGGCGGTCTGACCGTGAAGTCGACCCTGAATCAGCCGCTGTTGGCCGAAATCGAGCTGACGGAAGTGCAGGACCTCAATGCCTCCCAGGTAGTGCCGAGTCTGGCGACTTCTGCGGAGTTTGCTCAGGCCGGCGTCGGCCGGGTGGCGATCCTGGATGACCTGACCTTTACCCCGGTGGTCAATCCTGGTGGCAAGAGCGTGTTGCGCATCACCTCCACCAAACCCATCCGCGATCCCTACGTGAAGTTCCTCGTTCAAGTGCTCTGGCCCAATGGCCGTGCGCTGCGCGAGTACAGCCTGTTGCTGGACCCGCCGAAATTCTCCCCGCAAGCCGCGGCGGCCGCCGCTCAACTGCCTTCGACGGCACCGAGCGCCGCGCCTGCCCCGGCTCCCGCCGCCGAAACACCGGCCGCTGCGCCTCCAACGCCCGCTCCAGCGCCGGCGCCGGAACCCAAATTCACTCAATACACCACCGCCAATAACGACACGCTCTGGGAAATTGCCGAGCGGGTGAAAAATGGCGGGACTGTGCAGCAGACCATGCTGGCGATTCAGGCGCTGAACCCTGATGCCTTTATTGCCGGCAACATCAACCGCCTGAAAAAAGGCCAGGTGTTGCGTTTGCCGTCGCCGCAGGAATCAACAGCGCTGGCGCAGCCCCGCGCGGTGGCCGAAGTGGCCGAGCAGAACCGCGCCTGGCGCGAAGGCCGACGCCTGCCGAGCGGCGCGCGTCAGGTTGATGCGACCCGTCGCGACCGGGCTGGCGCTGCGCCGTCGCAGATTGACGCCAAGGACAACCTCAGCCTCGTCTCTGCCAACAAGGCGGGGGCGAAAGGCAAAGCCGGTGACAATGCCGATATCAGCAACCAGTTGGCGACAACCCAGGAAAGCCTGGATACGACGCGTCGGGACAATGCCGAGCTGAAGAGCCGCATGACCGACCTGCAAAGCCAGGTCGACAAACTGCAGCGCCTGATTCAACTGAAGAATGACCAGCTGGCGAAAATGCAGTCGTCGGGCGCAGCGGTTCCGCCGCCCATTGATGCCGCCAATCCTGCCAATCCCGCGGTCAGCCCCAACAGCGTCACCAATCCGAACAACGCCGCCAACCCGGCGATGCAGGCCCAGGTCGTGCCGAACGCAGCGGCGCCTGATGTTGCAGGCAAGGCCCCCGACGAAATCGCCCCGGAAGACGCATTGCCGGTGGACGGGGCGGCAGTTACCAGCGCCACGCCCGATCAAGCGCTGATTGTGCCGACAGAACCGGTGGTCGATGAAGATAACCGCAGCGCCCTCGAGAAGATCCTCGCCAGCCCGATGCTGATGGGGTTGATCGGCGGCGGCGCGCTGTTGCTGTTGCTGCTGCTTCTGTTGCTGCTGGCCCGCCGCCGCAACGCGCTGATCGAAGCCGAACGGCATCGTCAGATGGCACGTGCCTTGGCCGAAGAGTCTGACTTCGCGTCCGACATGGACATGCCTGCCAGCAGCTTCGAAGGCCTGGAGGCGCCGGCGCCCCACGCAAAGACGCCGCCGGCGCCGACCGTCGCCGAGCCGGTCCGCGAACATCCGGCTGACGCGCTCGTTCAGGCTGAAATCCACATTGCATACGGCCGCACCAATCAGGCGGTCGCTGTTCTCGAAGACGCCATCAAGCACGAGCCGCAGCGCAGTGATCTGCGCATCAAGCTGATGGAAGTCTATGCCGAGCAGGACAACAAATCCGGGTTTGTCGCGCAGGAGCGGCAACTGATCGCCACGGGAAAGAACCACGCTGAAGTCGAAGAGCTGAAATCCCGCTATCCGTCCATGGCTGCTGCGGCTGCCGCAGCAGCAGGGGTGGCAGCCGCAGCGGCTTTGGCAGCGGAAATGGACGCAAAGTACGTTGAAGAGCTGCTCCATGATGAGCCTGAAGTCGCCGCGCAGCCTGCTCCGGCTGCCGAAACGGTCACCGAAGTGCCGCTGGACGAGGAGTTCGACAACGCCTTTGACCTGAGCCTGGATGACCTGGACAGCGAATCGCCTGCTGCTGCGCCCAACCGCGCTGCGGCACAGGACACCGCTGCACTCGACGACCTGGACCTGGACGCGCCGTTTGCCGGGTCGGCTTCCGATGACCTGGATTTCGACGCGATCCTGCGCGAGCAGCAGGCGACATCCGTTGCTGCCAAACCGGCCGATCTGGACGATTTCGATCTGGATCTGGCAGAAGATCAGCCGGCGTTGAAGGCCGAAGACGATTACTTGCTAGGAATGGAAGACGATCTGCGTGATCTGCCGCCGTTCGAACAGCCTGCGTCGCTGGGCGCCGACAAGCCTGGGCTGGAAGACGACATCGAGTTGCCTGCCGATTTCGACCTCTCACTGGCTGACGAGATGGAAACCGAGCAGGCGTCCGAGGCGTTCGCCTCCGAGATCGACGACGTCAACGCCGAGCTGGACCGTCTGTCACAGAGCCTTGAGCAGCCACCGATCGCCAAGCCGTTCGACACGGCGCTGGACAAGCCGGTGGAAGCATCGCCTCGGTTCACCGAAGAAGATGCTCTGCTGGCGGACGACGAACCGGAATTCGACTTCCTGTCCGGCACCGACGAAGCCGCGACCAAGCTGGACCTCGCCCGGGCCTACATCGAGATGGGCGACGCCGACGGCGCGCGCGACATCCTCGATGAGGTTGTGGCGGAAGGTGACGACGGCCAGAAGACCGAAGCACGGGACATGCTGTCGCGCCTTGTCTGAGCGGATTCACCGCTGTAATAAACGACCGCTTCGGCGGTCGTTTGCGTTTCCGTGTCGGGCATTTCGGCTTGCCCTCGCCTCCGGGTTAACCGTTGGCCGCTGCCGATGGCGTCTTTCTTTTCGATCCGTATAATGGCCGCCCTTGCGAACATCGACAGGCTTTAAGCTTTTGGCAACTACAGACACCGAGGCAGAAACAGCGGCAGCCGAACTGGCCGCCGAAGGTTTTTCCAGAATCGCTCTGGGCGTGGAATACAAAGGCTCGCGCTACAGCGGCTGGCAGCGCCAGTTGACCGGCGTGCTGACCGTCCAGGAAACGCTGGAAAATGCCCTGTCTAAAGTGGCCGATTCGCCGGTGTCACTGATGTGTGCCGGGCGCACCGATGCGGGTGTGCATGCGTGCGGTCAGGTGGTGCACTTCGATACCCAGGCCGAGCGCAGCATGAAAGCCTGGACCATGGGCGCCAATATCAATCTTCCCCACGACATCAGCGTGACTTGGGCCAAGGTCATGCCCGCGCATTTTCACGCGCGTTTCAAAGCCATCGCCCGTCGCTATCGTTATGTGATCTACAACGATCAGATCCGCCCGGCGCACCTCGGCCAGGAAATCACCTGGAACCACCGCCCGCTGGATGCCGAACGCATGGCGCTGGCCGCCGAGTATCTGGTCGGTACCCACGACTTCAGTGCGTTCCGTGCCGGGCAATGCCAGGCCAAGTCGCCGATCAAGCAGCTTCACCATCTGCGCGTCACCCGCCACGGCAAGATGATCGTCATCGATGTTCGCGCCAATGCCTTCCTGCATCACATGGTGCGCAACATTGCCGGCGTCCTGATGACCATCGGGGCAGGGGAGCGGCCGATCGAGTGGGCGAAGGAAGTGCTCGAAAGCCGGGTACGAAGAACCGGCGGTGTGACGGCTCATCCTTTCGGCCTGTACCTGGTTCAGGTGGAATACCGCGACGAGTTCCCATTACCGGATCGCTACATCGGGCCGCATTTTCTCACTGGCTTCTCGGAACTGGACGGCTGACGCAGGTGACTGCATTTGCTACCATCCGGGACTTTCGCAAGGCTTGAGGTCTCCACTACATGTCAGCCGTTCGCAGCAAGATCTGCGGGATTACCTGCATAGAAGATGCGTTGGCCGCCGTTGACGCAGGTGCCGATGCCATCGGGCTGGTGTTTTATCCCAAGAGCCCGCGCTTCGTGACGGTCGAGCAAGCCCAGGCCATCGTTGCTGCGCTGCCGCCCTTCGTCAGCACCGTCGGCCTGTTCGTGAATGCCGAACGCGCTGAGCTCAAAGCCCTGCTCGACATCGTTCCCCTCGACCTCATTCAGTTTCACGGCGATGAAACCCCCGAGCAATGCGATGGCTACAGCCGCCCGTACATCAAGGCGCTGCGCGTCCAGGCTGGCGATGACATCGCAGCCATTTGTGACACCTACGTCAACGCCTGCGGCGTCCTGCTCGACACCTATGTCGCGGGTATTCCGGGCGGGACGGGTGAAACCTTCGACTGGGCACTGATTCCTAAACACTTGAGCAAACCGCTGATTCTCGCCGGCGGCCTGACGTCGGCTAATGTTTCTCAGGCCATCGCTCAGGTGCATCCCTATGCGGTTGATGTGAGCGGCGGGGTGGAGAAATCCAAGGGGCTGAAAGATCACGACAAGATCCGTGCATTCATGAGTGCAGTACACGGTGCTTAGGGCATTTGCCCGGCAACATTGGCCGGGATGTGACGGCGGACCAACGGTCGCCGTCCACTAGCCTGCCATCCGCTGATGCGCGTGGCCGAATTGATTGAGCGAAGACGTCTTGCGTCTCGTGATGGAAGTTGAGAGTGGTGTTGCTGAGTGTTGTTTTGGCAGGTCAGGCCTCGCGCCGATCGCTGTACGACATTTCGCGGCACCGTACATGACATTGGTTTAAGGGCATGCGCATGGCACCGATTGCCATCGCGTTCGAGCCATCGGTACTGGAGAAAGAAAGCATGAGCAACTGGTTGGTAGACAAACTGATCCCTTCGATCATGCGTTCCGAGGTCAAGAAGAGCTCGGTGCCCGAAGGTCTTTGGCACAAGTGCCCGTCCTGCGAAGCGGTGCTGTATCGCCCGGAGCTGGAAAAGACCCTGGACGTCTGCCCGAAGTGCAACCACCACATGCGCATCGGCGCCCGTGCCCGTCTGAATATCTTCCTGGACGCCGAAGGCCGCCAGGAGATCGGCGTTGATCTGGAGCCGGTTGACCGTCTGAAATTCCGCGACGGCAAGAAGTATAAGGATCGCCTGGTCGCCGCCCAGAAGCAGACCGGTGAAAAAGATGCGCTGATTTCCATGAGCGGCACCCTGCTGGGCATGCCGGTGGTGTGCAGCGCATTCGAGTTCTCCTTCATGGGCGGCTCGATGGGTGCGGTCGTGGGTGAGCGCTTCGTGCAAGCCGCCAACTACGCGCTGGAAAACCGCTGCCCGATGATCTGCTTTGCGGCCTCCGGCGGTGCGCGCATGCAGGAAGCGCTGATCTCTTTGATGCAGATGGCCAAGACCTCGGCCGTGCTGGCGCGTCTTCGTGAAGAAGGCCTGCCGTTTATTTCCGTGCTGACCGACCCGGTCTACGGCGGTGTTTCTGCCAGTCTGGCGATGCTGGGCGACATCATTGTCGCCGAGCCCAAGGCCCTGATCGGCTTCGCCGGCCCTCGCGTGATCGAGCAGACCGTGCGCGAGAAGCTGCCGGAAGGCTTCCAGCGCAGCGAATTCCTGCTCGACCATGGCGCAATCGACATGATCATCCACCGTCAGGAACTGCGTCAGCGTCTGGGGAACGTGCTGGCGCAGATGATGGGGCTTCCCACGCCGAAATTCGTGGCGCCGAAACTTGAGCCGATCGTTGTGCCGCCTGCTCCGGCCAACCTATGACCGCACGCTCTTTGAGCGACTGGCTCAGTTACCTGGAACAACTGCACCCCTCGGTCATCGACATGGGGCTGGAACGTTCGCAGCAGGTGGCCAGGCAGATGGGCCTGACCCGGCCGGCGCCGAAAGTGATCACCGTCACCGGCACCAACGGCAAGGGCTCGACCTGCGCATTCGTTGCTTCTTTGTTGCAGGCACAGGGCCTGAAAGTCGGCGTTTACAGCTCGCCGCACTTGCTGCGCTACAACGAGCGTGTCCAGGTGCAGGGCGTTGAGGCGACTGACGCCGAGCTGTGCGCGGCGTTCGAGGTGGTCGAGCGTGGCCGTGGTGACGTCTCCCTGACTTACTTCGAAATGGGCACGCTGGCAGCCTTCTGGCTGTTCGGGCAGGCCGGGCTGGACGCCGTCGTGCTGGAAGTCGGTCTCGGCGGGCGGCTCGATACGGTCAACCTGATCGACGCCGACATGGCGCTGGTCACCAGCATTGGTGTCGATCACGCGGAGTTTCTAGGCAATACCCGTGAGAGCGTGGCCTTCGAGAAGGCCGGGATATTCCGTGAAGGAAAGCCCGCGCTGTGCGGCGATCTAGATCCACCGCAGCCATTGCTCGACAAGGCGCGGTCACTGAATTGCCCGCTGTCGCTGCGCGGTCGCGATTTCGAGCTGCAGATCAACGCGACGGGTTGGGACTGGTCGGGCACCGACGCAAACGGCCGGAAAGTCGAACTGCATTCGCTGCCGTTACTCGACCTGCCCATGCAGAACGCGGCCCTGGCGCTGCAGGCCTACCTGCTGCTGGATTTGCCGTGGGATGAGGCGACCCTTCGCGATGCGCTCGTCAACACGCGCGTCACCGGTCGCCTTGATCGTCGCAGCATCGACTGGCAGGGCAAATCGCTGAGCCTTCTGCTGGATGTCGGCCATAACCCCCATGCGGCAACGTTTCTCGCCCAGCGCCTGAATCAGCGACCGGTGGCAGGCAAGCGGCTGGCGGTGTTCGGTCTGCTCAGTGACAAGGACCTGCAAGGCGTTCTGGCGGAGTTGAGCGAAACGTTCAGCAGCTGGGCCGTGGCGCCGCTGCCAACGCCGCGCAGTCGTCCGGCGCAAGAGATCGAACAGGCGTTGCAGAACCTTGGCGCTCGCGTGACGTCTCACCCGAGTATCGCGCTGGCGCTTGAAGCCCAGTGCGCCCACGCGACAGCCGACGACGAGATTGTTCTGTTCGGGTCTTTTTACTGCGTAGCCGAGGCCCTGGAATGGCTTGCTGGCACGTCACGGAGGAAGTGACACATGGCTTTGCTGGATAAAGCGTACAAACAGCGCATGGTGGGAGCGTTGGTGCTGATTGCCATCGCGGTGATTTTTCTGCCGATGCTGTTTTCGCGTCAGGACGAAGCCCGCCGTGTGCAGGTCGATGCGCCTGCCGCTCCGCAAGCGCCGGCCACCTCGCCGATCAAGGTCGAGCCGGTCAGCGTGCCTGAACAGCAGCCATTGCCGCAGGAGCCCGTGCCGACCGATGACGAACTGACGCAGCCTGCTCAGTCCACCCATACTGCTCAGCCCGTTCAGCAGCGCACCAGTCAGCAGCCGCCTGCCATGCCCATTGCCCCTGCGCCTTCCAGGCCTGTGGCTGTTGCGCCGAAGGCCGTTCAGACCGCGCCCGCGAAACCTGCTCCAGCGCCTACACCTGCTCCCGCACAAGCGCCCGCGCCTGTCGCGTCGGCGGCTGACACCAGCCGGGTTGATGCAAATGGTCTGTCGGTCACGTGGTCGGTGCAACTGGCGAGCCTGTCCAACCGTGCCAACGCCGACAATCTGCAGAAAACCCTGCGCACTCAGGGCTACAACGCCTACATCCGCACCTCCGATGGCGTGAACCGTGTCTTCGTGGGCCCGGTGATCGAGCGCGCTGAAGCCGATCGTCTGCGTGACACGCTGGAAAAGCAGCAGAAAATCAAAGGCATCGTCGTGCGTTTCCAGCCGGAGCGTAAGTAAGTTTCGTTGCGTCTGCCCGGGGCCGGATCTGACACCCTCGATTTAGGGTTCAACCCGCCCCGACCTCGAACAAAGTCCAATAGTTCGCCTTAATTGGCCTTCATCCGCAATCGCTGCTTACCGGCAGGCGAGTGCTCTGCTAAAATCCGCCGCCTTATCAGTCTGTAGGCTGCGACGTGTCATTTACTCCGGTTGACTGGGCGATCATTGCAATTGTCGCCATCTCCGCTTTGATCAGTCTCAAGCGCGGCTTCGTCAAAGAAGCACTGTCCTTGCTGACGTGGATCATCGCAGGTGCCGTCGCCTGGATGTTTGGCGGATCGCTGGCCCAGTATCTGGTCAACTACATCGAAGCACCTTCGGCGCGCGTGATTGCGGGCTGCACCATTCTTTTCGTCGCCACACTGCTGGTCGGCGCCATGGTCAACTTTCTGATTGGAGAACTGATTCGCGTCACCGGGCTGTCCGGGACCGATCGTTTTCTGGGCATGGTCTTCGGCGCGGCGCGCGGAGCCTTGCTGGTCGTCGTCGCGGTCGGGCTGTTGAGCCTGGGCCCGGTGCAACAGGATCAATGGTGGCAGCAGTCGAGGCTGCTCCCGCAATTTGTCATGGTCGCTGACTGGTCGAAAAACCTGATTCTCGGGATGTCCAGCAAGTGGCTAGCCAGCGGAGTCAGCGTACCTGTTGACATCCCGTTCAAGGATCACCTCCTGCCGCCTACAACGCCGCCGGAAGTGATCGGTAAATCCAGTTCCACTAAGTAGGGGTTGTGTCGCATGTGTGGCATCGTCGGTATCGTCGGCAAGTCGAACGTCAATCAGGCGCTTTATGACGCGCTCACCGTCCTCCAGCACCGCGGCCAGGACGCTGCCGGTATCGTGACCAGCCATGACGGCCGGTTGTTTCTGCGCAAGGACAACGGTCTGGTTCGGGACGTGTTTCACCAACGCCATATGCAGCGTCTGGTCGGGCACATGGGCATTGGTCACGTACGTTATCCAACGGCAGGCAGCTCCACGTCAGCCGAAGCCCAGCCGTTCTACGTCAACTCGCCTTACGGCATCACCCTGGCGCACAACGGCAACCTGACCAACGTCGAGCAGTTGGCCAAGGAGATTTACGAATCAGACCTGCGCCACGTCAACACCAACTCCGACTCTGAAGTCCTGCTCAACGTGTTCGCCCACGAGCTGGCCGTGCGCGGCAAGTTGCAGCCAACTGAGGAAGACATCTTCGCGGCCGTCACCGACGTGCATAAGCGTTGCCGTGGCGGTTATGCGGTCGTGGCGATGATCACCGGTTACGGCATCGTCGGCTTCCGCGACCCGGACGCCATCCGCCCGATCGTCTTTGGTCAGCGTCACACCGACGAAGGCGTGGAGTACATGATCGCGTCCGAGAGCGTTTCGCTGGACGTGCTCGGTTTCACCCTGATCCGTGACCTGGCCCCGGGCGAAGCGGTGTACATCACCGAAGACGGCAAGCTGCACACCCGTCAGTGCGCCACCAACCCGAAATACGCCCCGTGCATTTTCGAACACGTCTATCTGGCGCGCCCGGACTCGATCATCGACGGCATCTCGGTCTACAAGGCGCGTCTGCGCATGGGCGAGAAGCTGGCCGACAAGATCCTGCGCGAGCGTCCTGATCACGACATCGACGTGGTCATCCCGATTCCGGACACCAGCCGTACGGCGGCGCTGGAACTGGCGAACCACCTGGGCGTGAAATTCCGCGAAGGCTTCGTCAAGAACCGCTACATCGGCCGCACCTTCATCATGCCGGGCCAGGCCGCGCGGAAAAAATCCGTGCGCCAGAAGCTCAATGCGATCGAGCTGGAATTCCGTGGCAAGAACGTGATGCTGGTGGACGACTCCATCGTGCGCGGCACCACCTGCAAGCAGATCATCCAGATGGCCCGTGAAGCCGGCGCCAAGAACGTCTATTTCTGTTCCGCGGCCCCGGCCGTGCGCTTCCCCAACGTCTACGGCATCGACATGCCGAGTGCCCACGAGCTGATCGCTCACAACCGTTCCACCCAGGACGTGGCCGACCTCATCGGTGCCGACTGGCTGGTTTATCAGGACTTGAATGACCTGATCGAGGCGGTGAGCGGCAGCAAAAAGATCAAGATCGACAATTTCGACTGTTCGGTCTTCGACGGCAAGTACGTGACCGGTGACATCGACGAGCACTACCTGAACAAGATCGAGCAGGCGCGCAATGACGCCTCCAAGGTCAAGACTCAGGCGGTGAGCGCGATCATCGATCTGTACAACAACTAATCCAGACAAGGAGCAGGCGGCATGACTCAGGAATGGGATGCCGGTCGACTGGACAGCGATCTCGAGGGCGTCGGTTTCGACACCCTCGCGGTTCGTGCCGGTCAGCACCGCACGCCGGAACGCGAACACAGCGATCCACTGTTTTTCACGTCCAGCTACGTGTTCCGCACGGCAGCCGAGGCGGCCGCGACTTTCGCCGGAGAAATCCCCGGCAACGTCTATTCGCGCTACACCAACCCGACAGTGGCTTCGTTTGAAGAGCGTATGGCCGCACTGGAAGGCGGCGAGCAGGCGGTGGCGACGTCCACCGGTATGTCCGCCATTCTCGCTACGGTGATGAGCTTCTGCAGCGCCGGCGACCATGTGCTGGTGTCGAAAAGCGTGTTCGGGTCGACCATCAGCCTGTTTGAAAAGTACTTCAAGCGCTTCGGGGTCGAGGTCGATTACGTCCCCCTCGCCGAATTGTCCGGCTGGGACGCGGCGATCAAACCGAATACCAAGATGCTGTTTGTCGAATCGCCTTCCAACCCGTTGGCGGAGCTGGTCGACATCAGCGGGCTGGCGGAAATCGCCCACGCCAAAGGCACGCTGCTGGTGGTCGATAACTGCTTCTGCACACCGGCCCTGCAGCAGCCGCTGCGTATGGGGGCGGACGTGGTCGTGCACTCGGCGACCAAGTTCATCGACGGGCAGGGCCGCGCCATGGGCGGCGTGGTGGTCGGTTGCAGCGAACTGATGAAAGAAGTCGTCGGTTTCCTGCGCACCGCGGGCCCGAGCCTGAGCCCGTTCAACGCTTGGCTCTTCCTCAAGGGGCTCGAAACCCTGAACATCCGCATGCGTGCCCATTGCCAGAGCGCCCTTGAACTGGCGCAGTGGCTCGAACAGCAGGAGGGCATCGAGAAGGTGCATTACTCCGGTCTCGAGAGCCACCCGCAGCACGCGTTGGCCAAACGTCAGCAGAAGGCGTTCGGCGCGGTGGTGAGCTTTGAAGTGAAGGGTGGCAAGGATGGCGCGTGGCGCTTCATCGATGCCACGCGGTTGATCTCGATCACCGCCAACCTGGGCGACACCAAGACCACCATCACCCACCCGAGCACCACGTCCCACGGTCGGCTGTCGCCGCAGGAACGTGAAGCCGCCGGTATTCGTGACAGCCTGATCCGCGTTGCGGTAGGGCTGGAAGACGTCGCTGACCTGCAGGCGGATCTCGCGCGGGGTCTTGCTGCGTTGTAAGCAGGTGCCTGAACAAGAAAGCGAGCCTCGGGGCTCGCTTTTTTGTTCCTGATGTGCAGCTTCGTGCTTGCTGCTAAAAATCGCTCTTTTTAAAAAACTTCAAGCGGGCTATTGACTTAGGTTCGTCACCTGCGTAAATTTCGCGGCCTCAGCGAAGCAAGGGTGATTAGCTCAGCCGGGAGAGCATCTGCCTTACAAGCAGAGGGTCGGCGGTTCGATCCCGTCATCACCCACCATCGTTGAGTGTTTCACAGCAGCATCAGACGCTGAAGGATACTGAGATTCAGCAGGACGAAAGTCCACGCAATGCGCAGCGGTAGTTCAGTCGGTTAGAATACCGGCCTGTCACGCCGGGGGTCGCGGGTTCGAGTCCCGTCCGCTGCGCCATATTTTCCGAATGGGGTGTTCCCGGTTCGAGATTGAAAACCACGGTTTTCGGTCAGTGTTTTACGAAACAGGCCCAAGGGTCGGTTTCAACAGCGTTAAGCAGATGCAAATCTGTGCGACAAGCAGCGGTAGTTCAGTCGGTTAGAATACCGGCCTGTCACGCCGGGGGTCGCGGGTTCGAGTCCCGTCCGCTGCGCCATACATAGCTTCGAGGTCCTTGAACGCCTTGAAGCAACAGAGAAAGCGATCCCAGGATCGCTTTTTTTGTGCCTGCGATTTGGCGAAAGCATCGCCTGTCGCGCTGGATGCTGCACAGCCCGGCGATAAATGCCATCATCGCCGGCTGTAAACGCGGCGCTGTGCGGTGCCTGATTTCGAATTTGGAGAGCTGGACCATGGGCATGAACCAAACCATCACTGTCATCCCGCCGGGCGTACCGCTGACGGGCCATGTGTCGCCGCCCGGCTCGAAGTCCATCACCAACCGCGCGCTGCTCCTGGCTGCCCTCGCCAGAGGCACCAGCCATTTGCGCGGTGCACTGAAAAGCGACGACACCCGGCACATGTCCAATGCCCTGCGGCAGATGGGCGTTACCATCGACGAGCCAGACGACACCAGCTTCGTCGTCACCAGCAGCGGGCATCTAGAGGCGCCGAAAGACGCGCTGTTTCTCGGCAATGCCGGGACGGCGGTACGATTCCTGACAGCGGCGGTGTGCACGGTCAATGGCAGCGTAACCCTAGACGGTGACCACTACATGCAGAAACGCCCGATCGGCCCGTTGCTTGAGGCCTTGCGCAAAGGCGGCTTGAACGCGGAAAGCGCCACCGGTTGTCCGCCGGTGGTGGTGCACGGGACAGGTTCGATCACCGCCACTCGCTTCGAAATCGACGGCGGCCTGTCGAGTCAGTACGTCTCCGCCCTGTTGATGGTGGCGGCCTGTGGCGATGCGCCGATTGAAGTGGCGCTGACCGGCAAGGAGATCGGCGCCCGTGGCTACATCGACCTGACCATCGCCTGCATGCGTGCGTTCGGGGCCGAGGTCGAGGTGCTGGATGATGCGTTGTGGCGCGTTGCGCCGACGGGTTACACCGCCTGCGATTACCAGATCGAGCCCGACGCCTCGGCCGCAACCTATTTGTGGGCTGCCGAGGCATTGACGGGCGGCAAGATCGACCTGGGCGTGGCCGGGGAGGCGTTCACTCAGCCAGACGCCAAGGCCATGGAAGTGATCGCGCAGTTTCCGAAGATGCCTGCGGTCATCAATGGCTCACAGATGCAGGACGCGATTCCTACACTGGCGGTGCTGGCAGCTTTCAACGAGACGCCGGTGCGCTTCGTCGATCTGGCTAACCTGCGAGTCAAGGAATGCGATCGCGTTCAGGCGCTGCACGATGGCCTGAATCAGGTCCGGCCCGGGCTGGCCTCGGTAGAAGGGGATGACTTACTCGTTGCGTCTGATCCGAGTCTGGCGGGCACCAGCAGCAACGCCTTGATCAACACGCACTCCGACCATCGCGTCGCCATGTGTTTCGCGCTGGCCGGTTTGAAAGTGGCGGGCGTGCGGATTCAGGATCCGGAATGCGTCGGCAAAACTTACCCCGGCTACTGGCGTGCGCTGGAATTCCTCGGCGTGAAATTGGTGCACGGCGAGGTCTGAAGCCCAGAGCATGCCGGGCCTGAGGCCGTCGACTGATCGATGCCAGGCCCGGCGTGCCGATTTTTCCGACCCTGTTGCTGTCTGATCAGCGCACCCCGCGCTTCCCTGACAGGCCCACGGGTGCAGGCCCCGTGCACAGTTACCCTTTCGATGTATCCACACGGTTGCAAACTGTGCGTTGATCCCATGGCAGGCTTGTTGCAGACTTACCGGCGTTTTCTCCGGTCCACTTTCAGTCGACCAATTGCCCCAGGATGTTTGATGCCTAAATTACTGAGCTTTCGTACCGCATGCTGGGTCATTACCCTGCTGGCTGCCGCAGGCTGCTCGTCGAAAAAACCGACGGTCTATGAGCATGAGAATTTCGACGATGCCGGGACGTTCTCCCGCAACTACCCGGTGTCGGATGCCGCCACCTGCGAAGCGGCCCGGCGGGCACTGCTGAGCCAGGGCTACATCATCACCAGCAGCGATCCCAAAGTGATCAGCGGCCATAAAAGCTTCCAGCAGACCGGCGAAACCCACATGGAGATCAGCTTCAACGTGGTGTGTGCGCCGGACGGCAGTGCCGACAACAAGACCACCATGTTCGCCAACGCACTGCAGGATCGCTATGCGTTGAAGAAGGTCAACAACTCGGCGAGCCTGGGGGTAGGGGTGCTGGGCTCGGTGTCTATGCCGATTGGCTCGACCGACGACTCGATGGTCAAGGTCGCCAGCGAAACCGTGGCATCCTCCAAGTTTTATGATCGTTTCTTCGGGCTGGTGGAAAACTTCCTGCCGCCAGAGGTGAAGAAGGCCGCGCACATTGAAGAGAAGCCCAAGACCGACCTGGGCATGCCTGAGCCGGTGCCAGGCAAACCAGCGGCATTGACCGAGCAAAAACCCGCTGCTGCACCTGCCTCAGCAGCGCCGGTCACGCCAGCACCCGCCACGCCCGTTGTGCCAGCGCCGTTAGCAACGCCTGCGACTCAGCCTGCGCCCGCTGCCGAACAGAGCAGCGAGCCAATGCCTGCGCCTGCCGAACCGGAGCCGTTGAAGGCCGAAACAGTGACGCCTGCGGAGGCCGCGCCTGCCACAACGCCTGCGCCGGCGACGACCACCGAGCCGAGCGCTGCGCCAGCGGTTGAGTCAACGCCGGCGCAGTGAGCTGTGTAGCTTGACGTAAAACTTGTGAGTGACCGGGGTTCCAACTTGCTCACGAGGTCATTTCAGCCGCTGGAGATTTAGTGGCTGGTCTGGCCTATTCGCGAGCAAGCTCGCTCCCACAAGGGTGCGCTGGGCCTGCAGATCTTCGGTGTCGTTCGTAGCCGCATCCCCCCAAAAACAGCTTGTAAGCAGGGTTCTTGGTCTCGTCCCAATACGGATAGCCAATTTCCGCCAGGGCCTGGGGCACCAGATGCCGTTCATCCTCCGGCACCACCAACCCCGCCACCACTCGGCCATCCGCGGCGCCGTGATTGCGGTAGTGGAACATCGAAATATTCCATTTCCCGCCCAGCTTGTTCAGAAAGTTGAATAGCGCACCCGGCCGCTCGGGGAATTCAAAGCGCAGTACCACTTCATCGCTGACCCGCTCCGAATGCCCGCCCACCATATGCCGCAGGTGCAGTTTGGCCAGTTCGTTGTCGGTCAGGTCGAGCACCGGGAAACCCTGCTCCGTCAGGCTCGCGATCAGGGCTTTGCGCGGGTCGGTGTCGGGGTGGGTCTGCACGCCGACAAAGATGTGTGCCTCGCGGTCAGTGTGGTAGCGGTAGTTGAACTCGGTGATCTGCCGCTTGCCGATGGCCTCGCAGAACGCCTTGAAGCTGCCCGGCTGTTCCGGAATGGTCACGGCGATGATCGCTTCACGGCCTTCGCCCAGCTCAGCGCGCTCGGCCACATGGCGCAGGCGGTCGAAGTTGACGTTGGCGCCGGAATCGATGGCGACGAAGGTCTGCCCGGTGACTTCGTACTGTTCGGTGTATTTCTTGATCCCGGCCACGCCCAGGGCGCCGGCGGGTTCGGTGATCGAGCGAGTGTCATCGTAGATGTCCTTGATCGCCGCACAGATTTCATCGGTGCTGACCGTGATCACTTCGTCGACGTAATCCTTGCATATCTCGAAGGTGTACTGACCGATCTGCGCCACCGCGACGCCATCAGCGAACAGCCCGACTTGCTGAAGCACCACGCGCTCGCCGTAGGCCATGGCCTGTTGCAGGCAATTGGAGTCATCGGGCTCGACGCCAATCACCTTGATCTCCGGGCGCAGGTATTTCACGTACGCCGCGATACCGGCAATCAACCCGCCGCCACCCACCGGGACGAAGATCGCATCCAATGGCCCCTGATGCTGACGCAGGATTTCCATCGCCACGGTGCCTTGCCCGGCAATGGTGTCGGGATCGTCATACGGGTGGACATAGACGTAGCCATGTTCCTCAACCAGCTTCAGCGAATACGCCAACGCTTCGGGAAACGAGTCACCGTGCAGTACGACTTTTCCGCCCCGAGAGCGCACGCCTTCGACCTTGATCTCCGGGGTGGTCTTGGGCATGACGATGGTGGCGGACACGCCCAGCGTCTTCGCCGCCAGCGCCAGGCCTTGGGCGTGATTACCCGCCGACGCCGTCACCACGCCCCGCGCCAGTTCTTCCGGACTCAACTGCGCCAGCTTGTTGTACGCGCCGCGAATCTTGAAGGAGTAAACCGGCTGCAAGTCTTCGCGCTTGAGCAGCACGTTATTGCCCAGGCGCGCAGACAGCTGGCGGGCGGCGTGCAGCGGGGTTTCCACGGCAACGTCATACACCCGGGAGGTCAGGATCTTTTTGACGTAGTGATTGAGCAAGTCGCCCTGAGCGAGCGGCTGGGCTGGCATCTGATTCATCGTGTGGGCCTCGTGGAAAGGCTTGCGATGATCAGGTTGGCGGCGAAGAAAGCGAGGGAAGGGCGAATGATCATGTCTGGCTCCTGATGTGGTTTTTGGCCCGGGAGACAGAGATAAAAAACCCGCCTCTAGGGCGGGTTGGGTGCAAACGTCGGCTAACCCGCCATGACTGGAATGGCGGTAATAATTATCTGGCCGAAGCAATGCTGGGGTGCGTTCATGGCGTGGAGACTATTGCGAACACGGCGCGGTCGTCAAGGGGGCTAACCCCGCCATCGCTAAAAAACTGGCAGGCCGAAAAAAACGGAGGGCGAGCCCAAAGAAGGCTTGGAGATCACTTGGCACTTGCCGTTTATCCGGGCGCGTCTAGTGTTCAACGGGCCTTCATTTTTTGTTCATGAGGGCACTTTAGGGTTGGGCGCGTAGTCAGTGAATCTGCTGCTGAATGACTCAGCGACACAAAAACACCATCGATCACAAGAACCCGCCACGAGGGCGCAAAAATGGACGAGTACCAGGAAGAACTGCTGGAATACCAGGCGTACGAGATGGACCCGCTGGAACCTGCCGAAGACGCCACCGAGTTGTAAGAAAGCCCACGCCTGCCAGTCAGAGCGACTGGCGCTGGCTACGACGAAACGCACCGGGCGTCTGTTCGGTCCAGCGTTTGAAGGCCCGCTGAAAGGCTTCGGCCGACGCAAATCCCAACAAGTAAGCGATTTCGCCAAAGGCCAGTTCGGTGTCCCGAATGTAGGTCATGGCGAGGTCGCGCCGGGTGTCATTGAGGATCGCGCGAAACTGTGTGCCTTCGTCCGCCAGCTTGCGGCGCAGGGTCCAGGTCGGCAGCTTCAGTCGCGCGGCCACTTCTTCCAGATCCGGCTCCCGCCCCCCATTCAACAACGGCCCCAGCAACTGGGTGATGCGCTCGCGCAGGCTGCGGGTTCGGGTGAGCTGTTCCAGTTCCCGTTCACACACCTGCAGCAGATGCCGCCAGGTACTGGGCACGTGGTCGGGATTGCGCAGGCCAAGCTGATACTGGTTGAGGCGCAACTGGTTGACGCCCGCCGCGAAACTCACGGGCTGCTCGCAGAGCGTGGCGTATTCCGCGGCGTAGGCGGGGGCGTCGAATTCGATCTCCAGACGTTCGGCGACAAGCTTCGTCCCGCTCAGGGTCGACAGCTGATGCAGCCAGCCGCTGAGAATCGAATCCACCACGAAGCGGTTGTAGTCGTTGTACGGACTGATCGAGTAAAAACGCAGCCAGGCACCGGCGCTGTCTTCGCGCAGGCTCGACTGGCCGCGATAATTCGAGCCGTACAGCGCTTCAAAGCGAATCAGCGTCCGCGCCGCTTCCCGCACCGTTGGCGCTTGGGCAGCGGTGATGCCAGCCAGCCCGGCGTGACTCAAGCGACTGGATTGGCCCATCCTCAGGCCCAGGGCAGGCACGCCGGTGAGTTCGATGGCCCCATGGCCCAGGCGCATGTAGCGCGGGATCGACAGCCGGGCGCCGGCCTCACCCAGTCGCGCAG
Organism: Pseudomonas sp. HP_12; assembly: GCF_055283955.1. Classification (NCBI taxonomy): domain Bacteria; kingdom Pseudomonadati; phylum Pseudomonadota; class Gammaproteobacteria; order Pseudomonadales; family Pseudomonadaceae; genus Pseudomonas; species Pseudomonas sp. HP_12. The sequence goes on along the minus strand of NZ_JBTOQG010000012.1, from coordinate 157,780 downwards.
CGTCCAGGCCATATTGCGCCAGCAAGGGTTGCGGGTCTTTGCCCTCGCCGCGAATAGCATCAGCGAGGCTGTGAACGAAACCCACGGACAGGTCGCCCAGACGCACGCGAGGGGAGCTCATCGGTCACAACCACAGATTGATCAGGCGCGCGCCATGACCGGGGCGGACGCCTTTCGGGGCGGCACTGATGGATTGCTCGGCGATGCTCTGTCCGTCGCGGCTGGCGAAACTGTGGCCGGCGCTGCCCTGGTCCCAGAACTGGCCGCGCATGAAAACGCTGACGCCGGCCTTGGCCGTGCTGGCCGGTGTCAGGGCCAATCGACGCCAGGCTTCGCCCTGGGTGATCGGCTTGGCGCCCAGGTTCAGATGGGCCGCCAGCGCGTCGTGCTTGTCGCTGCGCCAGGGTTGCGACCAGCCGTCCGTGCCGGCGACGTAGGCTGGCACTGCGATCAGCTCGACGCCGCTGGCATTGAGGCGCGCGTAGTTGTCGGGGTACCAGCTGTCACTGCCGATCAGCGTCGCCAGCCGCCCGGCGGGGGTGTCGATTACGTTGAGCGGCGCGTCCTTGCCGGGGCGGATGTAACCCCGCTGATTCCAGCCCGGAAACAACTGGCGCTGGGGTTGCCCCAAGGGCATGCCGTCAGGGCCGAACACCAGGCTGCTGTTGTAGAGCGCGCCATGGCCGATGTGCAGTTCACCGTTTTCCACCTGCGGGCTGGGCAGCACGATCGAGCCCGCCACCAGCGTTACCCCGAATTCCTTCGCCAGCCCGCCGAACACGGTTTGATAATCCTGCGCCATGCTGTGCGCCTTCATGCGCAGGCGTGCATCCTCGAAACGGCTGCTTCCCCGCGCGTGAATCACCGCGTCGATGAACAGCAGCGGGTTGCTGAACGCCAGCCAGTTCATGGCTTCTTCGAGGGTGGTGGCCTGATAGAACTGGGTTTTTTCGTCCACCGCCAACAACCAGGTGCCGATGTGCTCGGGCAGCACCACGATGGTTTTATCGTTGAGCAGCCCATGGTCGCGAGCCTGCACCAGATAGGACGCCAGCTTGCGGTGCAGGCGCTTGACGCTCGAATAATCGGAAGGGAACAGCTCGGGCTGAATGCCCAGCAGGTTGCCGCGTTCCCCGGGTTGCCCGTCGTTGATCACCAACTGGATGCGCAGGTCCGTCAGGTAGTGCCCGACATGACGCTTGCCCGTCCACAGCCCGTAGCTGACGAGAAGCATCACCAGCACTGCTGCGGTAAGTGAGCCGAGAACTTTGCGCATGAAGAAAGGAGAGCTGCCTCTGAAGAAGGCGCGCGGGGCGCCATGACGTTGCCGGAAGGCTACGGCAAAACGGCGATTTGGAGAAGGTTTGCCAACGACCCGGACGGCCATTCGGCGAATGCGTTGAGGTGAGGCGGCATCGGCGGCCGCCTGCGCTGTATGGATCAATCGTGATGCCGGCGATTTGCAGGCATCACGGGCAGCGCGTATTACAGGCGGAAGCGGCTGACCAGCGTGTTGAACGAAACCGCCAGGCGGGAAAGGTCCTGAGTCGAGGCGTTGGTCTGGTGCGCACCGGCCGCCGTCTGGGTAGACAGATCCTGGATGTTCACCAGATTGCGGTCCACCTCGCGCGCGACATTCGCCTGCTCCTCGGATGCGGTGGCGATGACCATGTTGCGTTCGTTGATCTGGGCGATGCCGTCGGCGATCTGCTCCAGGGCGCGACCCGTTGCCTGGGCCAGCGCCTGGGTGTCGGTCACCAGCGACTGGCTTTTGCCCATCGCCCCGACCGCCTGGTCGGCGCTGGCCTGGACGCTGTTGATCATGCCTTCGATTTCACCGGTCGAGGCCTGGGTGCGCGCGGCCAAGGCCCGGACTTCGTCGGCGACCACGGCAAAGCCCCGGCCCTGCTCACCGGCACGGGCGGCTTCGATGGCGGCGTTCAAGGCCAGCAGGTTGGTCTGTTCGGCGATGCCGCGAATCACGTCCAGCACTTTGCCGATGTCCCGGACCTGCACGGCAAGGTCGCGGACCATGTTGGTCGAGGTGGCGATTTCGGTGGTCGCGCTGTTGATGGCTTCGACCGCGCCACGGGCCTGGTCGCGGCCCTCGCTGGCCTGTTTGCTGGTAGTCCTCGACGCGTCGGAAGTCGACACGGCGTTGCGTGCCACTTCTTCCACAGCGGAAGTCATTTCCGTGACGGCGGTCGCGGCCTGCTGGATCTCGTCGTTCTGGCGGACCAACCCTCGGCTGCCGTTATCGCTGACGGCGGTCAGCTCTTCTGCGGCAGAGGCCAGTTGACTGGACGCATCGGCAATCTGCTGAATGGTGCTTTTCAGGCTGCCTTGCATCTCGCCCAGCGCCGTCAACAATTGCCCGGCCTCATCACGGCCGGTGCTGACAATCTGTTGAGTCAGATCACCGCCAGCAATGCTCCGCGCGCTCGTGACCGCATAGGCGAGAGGACGGCTGATCAGGCGACTGATGAACATACCCAGCAAGATCGCCGCCAGAAAGGCAATAGCGATGCCGATGTACAGCGAGGTCTTGGCGGAGGACTCCATGCGGGCGGCATCCTCGGCGCCTTCGCCGATCTGCCGGTTATTGGACTCAACCATAACGGTCAATTCATCGAGCACCACGCGGAACGCCGCCTGCAGATCGCCAAACAACAAGGCACGGCCGTTATCAAGGTCGCCGGCTTTCATGAGGCCGACGTATTTCTGGACCAGTGCCTGGTAGGCCGGCCAGTCTTTTTCCATCTGGTCGCCCGCCGCGCGCTCATCGTCGGCCAGCGGGGTCTTGCGGTATTCGGCGAACGCTTTCTCGCTCTGCTGCTGGTTGGCGTTCATCGATGCAATCACTTCGTCTTTCACGCCCTGGGGCAGGCCGGCGGCCGTGGCTGTGTATAACCTATACAGATCGCGGCTTTGTCCCACGGCGTTGGTTTTGGCCTGGCCGGTGTCTGCGACGGACACCAGGTTGTTGCTGAACACCAGCTTCAGGCTGTCCGACAGGTCCGACACGCCACGGCTTCCCAGCACGCCTACTCCCAAGGTGATGAATGCGCACAGCGTGAAGGCTGTGATCAACTTGGTCGAAATTTTTGCATCATTGATCCAGCTCATTGATCGTCCTGCCGAGGTATTGAGAAGTAGGACATTGCTCAGCCATCGGTGCGATGGGGCAAGGTCGTCACAGAGTTATCGGCGCCGAAGTTGAAGGCTGAAAGGGCACCCGATGAACGCCACGGTGCACCGCTAGATCATTGATTTGTTACTTTCAGTCATTGAGCATGATCGGGCTGCTGTTTACTGTTTGCGCCATGTACAAGGCGCTCGTTCAAGGCCCTGACTGATTCGACGGGCGCCACAGAGCGCTCGCGCCCCGTGATGATGCTCGATGGAGTTTTTATGGCCGCCCCCCACTACCCGCATTTGCTCGCTCCCCTGGACCTGGGTTTCACCACGCTGCGCAACCGCACCCTGATGGGCTCGATGCACACCGGGCTTGAAGAGAAGCCGGGCGGGTTCGAGCGCATGGCGGTGTATTTCGCCGAGCGCGCACGGGGCGGGGTCGGCCTGATGGTCACCGGCGGTATCGCACCGAACGCTGAAGGCGGGGTGTATTCGGGGGCGGCCAAGCTGTCGACGCCGGAAGAGGCGGACAACCATCGTGTCGTCACCCAAGCCGTGCATGAGGCTGGCGGCAAGATTTGCATGCAGATCCTTCACGCCGGGCGCTACGCCTACAGCCCCAAGCAAGTCGCACCGAGCGCGATCCAGGCGCCGATCAACCCCTTCACACCCAAAGAGCTCGACGAAGAGGGCATCGAGAAGCAGATTCAGGATTTCGTCACCTGCGCGACCCTGGCGCAGACCGCCGAGTACGACGGCGTCGAGATCATGGGCTCCGAAGGTTATTTCATTAACCAGTTTCTCGTCACCCACACCAACCATCGTAGCGACCGTTGGGGCGGCAGCTACGAAAACCGCATGCGCCTGCCGGTAGAGATCGTGCGGCGCGTGCGTGAAGCCGTCGGCCCGAATTTCATCATCATTTATCGACTGTCAATGCTCGACCTCATCGAGGGCGGCAGTACCTGGGAAGAAGTGGTGCAACTGGCCCAGGCCATCGAACGGTCGGGGGCCACGCTGATCAACACCGGCATTGGCTGGCACGAAGCGCGGATTCCGACCATCGCCACCAAAGTCCCGCGCGCTGCCTTCGCCAAAGTGACGGCGAAAATGCGCGGCTCGGTGTCGATCCCGCTGATCACCACAAACCGCATCAATACCCCCGAGGTCGCCGAGCAGGTGCTGGCCGAAGGTGACGCCGACATGGTCTCCATGGCGCGCCCGTTTCTCGCCGACCCCGAATTCGTCAACAAAGCCGCGGCCGGTCGCAGCGACGAGATCAATACCTGTATCGGCTGCAACCAGGCGTGTCTGGATCACACCTTTGGCGGCAAGCTCACCAGCTGCCTGGTCAACCCCCGCGCCTGCCATGAAACCGAGCTCAATTACCTGCCGGTCACTCAGGTCCGCAAAATCGCCGTGGTCGGCGCCGGTCCTGCGGGCCTCGCTGCCGCAACCGTCGCGGCCCAGCGAGGGCATGACGTGACGTTGTTCGACTCGGCCAGCGAAATCGGCGGGCAGTTCAACATCGCCAAGCGCATTCCGGGCAAGGAAGAGTTCTTCGAGACCCTGCGCTACTTCGGCCGCAAGCTGCAAACCACCGGCGTCGACCTGCGCCTGAACACCCGCGTCACGGCCGATGACCTGCTCGGCAAAGGCTATGACGAAGTGATTCTGGCCACCGGTATCGCGCCGCGAACGCCCGCCATCCCCGGTGTCGACAACCCCAAGGTGCTGAGCTACCTCGACGTGATCCTCGGCCGCAAGCCGGTGGGCAAGTCCGTCGCCGTGATCGGCGCGGGCGGCATCGGCTTCGACGTGTCGGAATTCCTCGTCCACCAGGGCGTCGCCACCAGCCTGGATCGCGACGCGTTCTGGGACGAGTGGGGCATCGACACCCAGCTGCAAGCGCGCGGCGGCGTGGCCGGGATCAAGCCCCATCCCCATGCACCGGCCCGTCAGGTGTTCCTGCTGCAGCGCAAGGCCACGAAAGTTGGCGATGGCCTGGGCAAGACCACCGGCTGGATTCATCGCACGGGGCTTAAGAACAAACAGGTGCAGATGCTCAACAGCGTGGAATATTTGAAGATTGACGATGCGGGTCTGCACATTCGGATTGGGGCAGAGGGCGAGGAGAAACTGTTGCCGGTTGATAACGTGGTGATTTGCGCCGGGCAGGATCCGCTGCGTGAACTGTATGACGGGTTACAGGCGGCGGGGCAGAGCGTGCACCTGATTGGCGGGGCGGATGTCGCGACTGAACTGGATGCCAAGCGGGCGATTGATCAGGGGTCGCGGTTGGCCTCGGGGTTGTAAGGGGGTTGGGTTCTAACGGGTGATGTTGCGGTTGGGGTTGATGGGCTTGGGTCGCGTGCCGCCAGGGTCTGTAGGGACTCTGCGGGTGGGACGGTTACCAGCTGCCGTAGGGGATTCCGTGCTGGTCAATCCAGGCTTGAGCGGCTGGATTTGGGGCTCGGTAATACAGCCCTTTATCGTTCAGGTAAGGGCCACGGGGTTCGACTTCGGCCTGAAAACGGCCGACTTCTTTGAAGCCCAGGCATGGGCCGCCAACCCAGACTTTCACGATCCCCCCTGGGGCCATGCCTAAGGTGATGACATTCCGGTAGTCTTCCTTCCAATCATTTGGGACCAGACAAAACGCTTTTTCCGGCCGAACCATCTCGTCTCGCACCCACTGTGGTATCTGTACTTTGATCTTGTACGACTGCGGCTCTACCAGTGACTGCCATCGCAAAAAGATCAGGTCTGGCAAGTCGACGTTGTTTATAGGTTTTCCTCCCGCCCCCCCTTGGTGCCAGCCCTCGACTTTCCCGGTGTAGCTCGCTACGCCACCGTGTACCCGAAAGAAAGCGAGTCCACGCTTGTCCAGCACGTCGACGGTCTCAACCCAGACTTCCATGTGCTTGGGTGCAGCAAAACCTATGTACCAGGCCGGATACGGCAGCTTAACAGGTGGGGGTACTGAGCTACCCGTTGCGCAGGCACTCAGGCTGATCAGCAATCCGAGCGCAAAGACCAGATGCCTCATTCGGAAAACCCAGTCTGCAAATGGAAGCCTTGAACAAAGCCGCAGATGCGCTAGCCGTCGCGTGCATTGATGCCTCTTGTTAGCACTCATGGCCGAGTTACCAACTGCCATAGGGAATGCCGTGTTGTTCTACATAAGCTTTGTTCTCAGGTTCGAGCGGGATGTACTTGCCCTTGCTTGCGCCACGATAGGGGCCGAGCGGTTCGACTTTAGCTTGGTAGCGGCCGACTTCTTTGAAACCCACGCATGGACCACCGACCCAGACTTTCACGACCCCTCCGGGGGCCATGCCTAAGGAAATCACATTCCGGTAGTCGTCCTTCCAATCATTTGGGACCAAGCAAAACGCTCGTTCTGGACGAATCATCTCGTTTCGCACCCACTGCGGTATTTGTATTCTGACCTTGTAAGCCTGTGACTCCACCAGTGACTGCCAGCGCAGGAAGATCTGGTCGGGCAGATCGACGTTATTTATAGGTTTCCCTCCTGAGCCCCCTCGGTGCCAGCCCTCGACGTTCCCGGTATAACTTGCGACGCCACCGTGTACCCGGAAAAACGCGAGTCCACGCTTGTCCAGCACATCTACGGTTTCGACCCAGACTTCCATGTGCTTGGGTGCAGCGAAACCTATGTACCAGGCCGGATACGGCAACTTCGGAGCAGGCGGGAATCCTGGCGCGCCAGCGCAGGCACTCAGACTAATAAGCAGCCCTACAGCGAAGATCAGGCGCTTCACTCTGGATAGCCTTTTTGCGGGCGGTTGAGATGCACATTCCTACGACTCAACGGTGCTGGCTTGCTAAGCAAGAAGGGGCCTCGTGGCGTCCAGTGCGCGGACATATGGATGTAACGCGCTCGTAGCAGCGCCTCATGCGCAGGTTCAAGGTTTACGAGCCGGTCCGTCATTACCCGTTGCAAGATTTGCTTGGCGATAGGCATGAGCTCTTCCGGTATCGCGAGTTCAGGCCGCTCTTCCAGATCTTTGAATGGAATGCCGTGACGTATCCCCAGCTCACGCATGACACGCAGTGCAATCAGGCTCAGTTCGCCATGCACTGGGCGTTCAAGGATTACGGTTATCCAGTAGTCCTGCATGACCGGCTCAACTTTCCCGCGTGGGTTAGTTGCTGCAGGCCAGGCTTTCACCGCAACGTAGCCATCGCGAGCGACGCCTGATTCGCGCAGTACCTTAGCGTCCGCCTCTGCACGAGCCCAAGCCGCATGTAACTCAATCCTTTGGCCGGTCGGAACGCTGGCCTTACAGGGCTGCGTCATCCACAAATTTTCTTGTGCTCGCGGCAGATAGCCCCCGCCGACATCGGAGTGGGCGCCCGGCAGTCCGATCTGGAGGTGCGTCTGGTGCACGTTATTAAGAGAAAAGTCGGCTCGATACTCGTCGAGTGCTTGAAGGTGAATGACCTGCCGCGCGCAGTCAGGTGGCAGGTAGAGATTGACGCCACGATTAATGTCATTGCCTGGGCTGAAGTCGCCATGTAGTGGGTCTGAGATGGCCGCAACGGAATCGAACAGGCCGACCAAATTGATGCACACATCAGCGGCCGAGTTGAAACTTCTTAATAGACCAGTGCGCCCCCCGACAAGCAGCTCGCTGAATACCCCACGATGAGGCTTAAGGACTTCGTTAGCGCAATGCCGTGCAGCCGCGGCTCCGCGGCTGAAACCGAAGATGTCGAATTCAACGGTGCGAATAGCTGTGCCGGGATTGATTTGGAGGAACTGCTCTAACTGTCTTTCGATCAACGTAGGCGCCTCTTTGACCCGCGCCACCACGCCCGTTTCACCTTGCCCGAGAGCTTGCCCGATCAGCACGTCATCCTCGCCGCCGCTACGGGTGCCGATGCCTTCGATGTACGCCCTGATATAACCAGTCTCTGAATCCTTACCGACTGGTGTTGCAGTGTTATCCGGATACAAATCATACAAATGCGCCACATTACTCGGCGCATTCCCGTAACTGTTATCCGGCGCGCTATTGAACGCACTCCCGTCAAACTCCCCAAACCCATACTGCTTGCACGTCGCCGCAATACTCTCCAGCTCTTTACGGCTGAAACTGTCCAGATCCGATTGTCGGCACTGTGCGGTCGCCGCCGCATTGCTCTGGTTGTTCCCCGTCCCATCAAAGAACAGACCGATGCGCAGGGTGATGCCATCGGTGATTTCCTCTTCCTCTTCTTCCTCCTCAACTAGCTCAGGCTCTTTAACCGGCGCAGCATTCTTGATCATGCTCCGTTCGTAGTGAATGTTGCCGCCGCTGAAGCTTGGCCAGAATTCGTGCAATTCAGGCGGTATATCCAACAACGGTGGCAAAGCAGGCAGTTCAACCTCCTGCGCGGCTTTCGGTCTGAAGTCGAAGTGCGCGGCTTTGATGAGATAGTCGCCCGCGGTGCCGGACTCGATGCTGCACCGCTCAATGGCTAGGTAGCTGCCGCCGGCGTTGAGGACAATTCGCTTCTTGGCGGTGATGTGGATTTCGTCTTCGGTGCTGGTGATGTTTATTCCCTGGCGAGCGAGCAATTCCAGACGATCGTTCTGCGCCTGGATGCTCACCGGGCCCTCGTTGGAGATCAGCTTGAGTCCGACCTTGCGCACGAACAGGCTCAGGCCCTGGCCGATACCCATGAACAGTTTCTTGACCACGCTGATGTCGGCGTGGCCGCCCGCGTTGAGCATCAGGTTGTCTTGCGCGGCCAGTTGCAGATGTTTGCCGCTGGTCAGGGCAATGCCGTCCGGAGCGCTGAGCAGCAACACCGAGGATTTGAGCGCGTCCAGATCCTGTTTGAGCAGATCGAGTTGCGCCTGGACGCCAGCGGCATCGGCGTGACTAATGTCAGCATCTGCGGAGATTGTTTTCAGCTGCTCGCCGGCACTCTGCAAGCGACCGATTGCGGCACTCATGTCGAGCTGCTTGCCCTGCGCTTTGGCCTGGCCATCCGCGCTGATAAACACCCCACGCCCGGCCCGAATCGCACCCCAGCCATCGGTGCGCAATTCAAAGCCTTCGCCGCGCTTATCCTTCTCGCTGTCGACTAGATGCCCAAGGTTCAGCTGGCTCTTGCCGCTGTGTTCGGTGCTGAGTTTGATGTGTTCCTTGCCGCGATCGTCCTCCATGCGCAGCTTGTTGTTCGCCGGGGTGCGCAGGACATTGCGTTTGTAATCGCTGCGCAGCAGCGTCACATGGTCGGGATGGCGATTGTCATGTAGGGCATGGGCGATATACGGCCGATCCGGGTCGCCCTGCTCAAACACGATCGCCACCTCGGTCCCGCAAATCAGCGGCAGGTGCAGGCCGTGGGTATCGCCTGCGTACGGACGGGCGAGGCGCAACCAAAGGCTTTCCTCACCCAGTTTCCAGCTGTCTCGGTCAAACAGAAAGCTGACCTTGTAACGACCTTCACTATCAATGTGGCTATACGGATCGTTGGCCAGCGAGCTGGTGACCCGCGCCGGGACGGTCCCGGCTATCTCAGGCTTGGCCAGCAACGGCGGCCGAAAACACACGCTCTCCGAATAGGGAATAGCCTCAAAACTCAGCTCAAAACTGCGATCCCGCGCAGCGCGCAACTTCAATCCAGTGATCACCGCCCCTGGTTCAAACGCCTGAGGCGCCCCACCGGAAATCGCCAGCACCTGCGCCAATCCCAACGAAGCACTGCTGCTCACGCCACTTAAGCGAGTCTGATCATTCAGATACCGCTCATGCCGCAACCGGGCATAAAAAAACCCGCTTTCCCCGAGCAGATCCTCGTCCTGATCCAGCTTGTCGCCCAAGGCCTTGTACGGCTCGGCATAGTGATACGCCTCGCCATAAGTAGTCGGGTCACCCCGGGTCTGATCAACATCCCCATCCAGCCACGCACTGGCATCCCTATGGTGGTAGGCACGAAAGTAAACGTTTTTCTCCACCACTTCATGACTGACTTGCAGCGCCCAAACCCCGTCTGCTCCACTGCTGCCCAACCCCGACTGCGGCCGGTAAGGCAAGCTAACCCGAGGCTTAGCGTAATGCCGCTGGTCATCATGAAACTCGACGACCGCAATACCCAATCGCTCATCGTTGGTGAGGCGATACCAGATCCCCACCTCCGCCAACAGCCTGGAAATGAAAGCGAGATCACTCTCGCCGTACTGCATCACCTGCTCACGCGTCGGATACTCCCGCACCAGCGAGAACAGAAAATCCTGTCCCTCAAAGTCATGCCGCGTGCGCAAGATGCTCTCGACAATTTGCGGCACCGACTGATGCTGATAGATCCGAAACTGCCGCCCTCGGCCCAGCAAGGCAAGGCGCGGCTGCAAAGTGATCTCGTATCTGGCCTCGTCAGCCGAACCAGAAAGACGTTTAAAACCTGTAACCACACCATGCAGCGTTCGCAGCGGTTTAACCGAAGGCACCGGCAACCCACGAATCGGAACAGGCAACGTATGCGCCGCCGCATGCAGGCTGAACTGCGCATCCCGCCCCAACACACGTTCAGCCCCTATGTCCTGCTCAACCGAAGTAAATTCAACGCGGTAATGAAACGGCTGACTCAGCCGCTCCTCCCCCTCGAACGCAAGTACATCGAGCGCTACAGGAAAGCGATGAACAACAAGTTTATGGCGACTGTGATCGAAAAAAGGTGGCAATACGGTGAGCATGAGTGAGCGTCCTTGGCAGGAATAAGCGCCCCTGACCGGTCGGCAGAAAACGGGGTCAACTCGTCCATGAGAGAGGGCTGAGGCGGGCGAAGATGAGGCTTTTCAAAGCGTCATTCCATAGGCAAAACACGAACCGGACGCTTCCTAATGAAGATCAAGAATTCCCCTACACAGCCCCCCAAATCGAGACGCCAGCGCAACGAGTGCTAGACTCGCGCTCCGTCCATTGCCCGACCGATTTCATGTTTGCTCCTTCATCACCACTCCCTTGTGCACCGCTGCAACCCCTCCGTTTCGACTGGCTCCAGACAGCCGGTGTGGAGGCGGCGATCCTGCGGCTGGACCTCGTCGATCCGCTGATCAGCGGCAATAAATGGTTCAAGCTCAAGCACCATCTGGCGGCCGCCGAGCAGGCCGGCGCGCGGGGCGTTATCAGCCTGGGCGGCGCGCATTCCAATCACCTGCATGCGCTGGCGGCGGCGGGCAAGCGCTTTGGTTTTGCCACGGTCGGGCTGGTGCGGGGGCATGCGGTCGAAACGCCAACGGTGCTGGATCTGCTGGGGTTCGGCATGGAGCTGAACTGGCTGGGTTACGCCGGTTATCGCGCGCGGCATGACAGGGATTTCTGGGTGCCGTGGCGCGAGCGTTATCCGCATCTTTATCCGGTGCCTGAAGGCGGCGGCGGGCTCGGCGGCGCGGTAGGCTGCGCTGAGATCGTTGAACAGGCGCGCAGCCAACTCGGCGATCTGGGGTGGGCGGATTACGACGGCTGGTGGCTGGCCTGTGGCACCGGCACAACCTTGGCGGGACTGGTGCTCGCGGAAGCAGGGCAGCATGGGGTGATCGGCGCGATGGCGGTGCCGGGGGATCATGGGGTGGCAGGCAACGTCGACGCATTGCTCCGGGAAGGTTCGCGAACGTGTGAGAAATGGACTACTGGAATATCGGAATATGCGGACCTTGAAAAAAGCAGCTGCTTGAAGTCAAGGCTGCCGTATTCGTTGCTTGATGCATCCCTCGGCGCCTTTGCCAGGACTGATGCTCAGTTGCTCGACTTCATCCGTTGCTGCGAGCGCGAATCCGGAATCCCGTTCGAGCCCATCTACACCGGCAAGGCGCTGTTGGCGTTGAAGCAGTACGTACAGGAGGGGCGATTCGCGATCGGCACCCGGTTGATATTTATACATTCGGGCGGGCTGCAAGGCAGGCGTTCCAGTGACGAGGCCGCTGATCTTCGCGTGTCGTCACTCACGTAAAACAAGGAGTTCCAATGCTGTTGAAGTTCATTGGTTATCTGCACGCCAAAAAAGTCAGGTTCGTTAGAAAGCGTCGGCGTCTTTCGCTCAAAGTAAGCTTGTATGACGCTGGCCTGCTCATTGCTGTGTTGTCACTTCTCGCTGCGGCGTACACCGGTGAGTTGGGAGCGGCGGCCCATAGCCTCATGGCGATGTCAGGTATCCCGCTGATTATTGCCCTGTGTATTGAGATCAACGGCTGGATCGGAGCCGTGGATCGATGGGCGAAGCGCTCTTTATATGGCAAAGCCTTGATGGCCGGGCTGTTGACCATGTCCGCTTCGGTGTCCGCCGGCTACGCTTCTACGCTGATCAATGAATTCTCGAAAACGGCGTCGAATCCCTTTCCGTATACCACCGCCTTTATTGCAGTACCCGCCACTGTCGTTGTGGCCGTTGCGTTTCTCACGCTGCTGTATATCAGTGTTGCCATTCGCGCTTTTGGCTACGGCGTGTGGTCTGCGCTGGTCAACAACCTTCTGTTTGTGGTGTTTTCAGAGCGGGCTTTGTTCAAGCGCTCGCGAGCGCGCTTAGGCCGGCGGGTGCAGCTCGAATTTGCACGGCTGATCGCCATGGCAATGTTGTTTCTGGTCATCACCTTCGCGTCGCCGTGGTTCGACAGGGCGCTACTGGGCGTGGCCGAGATTTTTGCGTACCGGTTGGAAACCTATGCACAGGATGCGTGCGCCAAACCTCGCGAACGCGTCGTGCGGGTGGATGACGATGTGGTGCTCGTCGCTACGGCGGATAAATGGGATGTGAAATACGAACCACGGTTGTGCCCACGGGCGTTTGGTCTGAAGGGGAGCAAATGACCCAATCCACGCGATGGCACGAATCCTGCGGCCCACACCTCCCGACAGGTCGGTCCTGAGTACGTCGGCGGCATTTCTGGAGTCGGGCGGGCAGGGCGCTGTGCCGATAATCGGATCTTTCCCACGTGCGCCGAGGTATGCATGACCACTCCCGTCCTTGAGCAGGTTGACCCTGCCACTCTGAGAAAAGTCATCGTGGCGGCCGCCATCGGCAATTTCGTCGAATGGTTCGACTTCGCGGTGTACGGCTTTCTGGCCACGACCATCGCCCAGCAGTTCTTCCCCAGCGGCGACGCCAGCGCGGCGTTATTGAAAACCTTCGCGGTGTTCGCCGTTGCCTTCGCGTTTCGGCCGCTGGGCGGGGTGTTCTTCGGCATGCTGGGCGACCGCATCGGCCGCAAACGCACGCTGGCGTTCACGATCCTGTTGATGGCCGGGGCGACGACGATCATCGGTCTGTTGCCGACCTACGCGGCGATCGGCGTGATGGCGCCTGTCTTGCTCACCCTCATCCGCTGCGCCCAGGGCTTTTCTGCCGGCGGCGAGTACGCGGGGGCGTGCGCTTACTTGATGGAGCACGCACCACGCACGCAGCGGGCGTGGTACGGCAGCTTCGTGCCGGTATCGACTTTTTCGGCGTTCGCGGCGGCGGCGATCATTGCCTACGCGCTGGAAGCCTCGCTGAGCACCGAGGCCATGGGCAGTTGGGGCTGGCGGCTGCCGTTTCTGATCGCCGCCCCGTTGGGGCTGGTCGGGCTGTACCTGCGCTGGAAACTGGACGAAACACCTGCGTTTCAGGCGGTCAAGCAGGAGCATGCTGTCGCTCATTCGCCGCTCAAGGAAACCCTGCGCAACCACGGCGCGGCGATTTGCTGCCTTGGCGCGTTCGTGTCACTGACGGCGCTGTCGTTTTACATGTTCACCACCTATTTCGCGACGTACCTGCAGGTGGCGGGCGGGCTGAGTCGTGCCACCGCGCTGCTGGTGTCGTTGATTGCCTTGCTGTTCGCCGCCGCCATCTGTCCGGTGGCCGGGGCATTTTCTGACAAGATCGGGCGACGCAAGACCGTGCTCAGCACCTGTGTCCTGCTGATCGTGGTGGTGTATCCGTCGTTTTTGATGGCCAGTTCCGGTTCGTTTGTGGCGTCGATCGTCGGCGTGATGTTGCTGGCGATTGGCGCTGTCCTTTGTGGCGTGGTGACGGCGGCGCTGTTGTCGGAGACCTTTCCGACACGCACCCGCTACACCGCTTCGGCGATCACCTACAACATGGCGTACACGATCTTTGGCGGAACGGCCCCGTTGATGGCAACCTGGTTGATCGGCGCGACGGGCAGCAACCTGGCGCCGGCGTTTTACCTGATCGTGATCGCGCTGCTGGCGCTGGCGGGCGGGCTGGCCCTGCCGGAGACGTCCAGGGTGTCGCTGCATGAGGTCGAGGGTTCGCTGACGGCGCGGGGGAGATTGCAGACGGTGGTTTGACTGGGGGCGGTGCTCTATGCTCGCGTAGATGTCGGAATATCTGCTGGAGTTTCGGCGGATTGCAGGCCGTCTTCGTGAGCAAGCTCACTCCCACAAGGGTTGCGCCTGCCAGACGATAACGGGGTGCCAGAACAACTGCAACACGCTATCCCACTCACAAATCAGCAACAAAACATGGCAGCGGCGCCCCAAAAAATGGCACATTGGCGACCCCTTGTGCCGCTGACATGTTCTGTAACGAGTCCGACGGCGCGTCAACGTTCGATGGATGGACCCGATGGCCGTTACCCGCCCTGCAACCGTGCCCGCGACCGATACCCAACCCGTTCCCGCCTCGCAATCAACGCAATCAAGCCCCTTGGTCATGCGCATCATCGGTGCGGTGGCACTGGCGCACCTGCTCAATGACCTGATCCAGTCGATCCTGCCTTCGATCTACCCGATGCTGAAGGCCTCGTACGGCCTGAGTTTCACCCAGGTCGGGCTGATCACCCTGACGTTTCAGGTCACGGCGTCGTTGCTGCAGCCCTGGGTCGGTTACTACACCGATCGCCATCCCAACCCCTTGGTGCTGCCGGTCGGCTCGTTGTGCATTCTGGGCGGCGTGATGCTGCTCGCGACCGTCGGCAGCTTCCCGCTGATCCTGCTCGCCGCAGGGTTGATCGGCATCGGCTCGTCGACCTTCCACCCCGAAGCCTCGCGCATCGCCCGGCTTGCCTCAGGCGGGCGCTTTGGCCTGGCGCAATCGACCTTTCAGGTGGGCGGCAACAGTGGATCGGCCATCGGGCCGCTGCTGGCGGCGGCGATCATCATCCCGTTCGGCCAGGGGCACATCGCCTGGTTCGGGCTGGTGGCGCTGTTTTCCGTGGGCCTGCTGTATGCCATCAGCCGCTGGTACAAGGCGCACCTGGCGCTGTTCAAGATCAAGGCCGGCCAGGCGGCGACCCACGGGCTGTCGAAACGGCGGGTGACCAGCGCGCTGGTAGTGCTGGCAATGCTGGTGTTCTCCAAGTACTTCTACATGGCCAGCTTCACCAGCTACTTCACCTTCTTCCTGATCGACAAATTTCAGCTGTCGGTGGCCAGCTCGCAGCTGCATTTGTTCATGTTCCTGGCGGCGGTGGCGGCGGGCACGTTCTTCGGCGGGCCGATCGGTGATCGCATCGGCCGCAAGGCGGTGATCTGGTTCTCTATTCTGGGCGTGGCGCCGTTCACCATCGCGTTGCCCTACGCGGATCTGTTCTGGACCAGCGTGCTCAGCGTGATCATCGGTTTCATCCTGGCCTCGGCGTTTTCGGCCATCGTGGTCTACGCCCAGGAGCTGGTGCCGGGCAATGTCGGCATGATCGCCGGCATCTTCTTCGGCCTGATGTTCGGCTTTGGCGGCATCGGCGCAGCATTATTGGGTCACCTCGCGGATCTTCACGGCATCGTTTATGTCTACACGCTGTGCTCCTACCTGCCGCTGTTGGGCATCCTCGCCATCCTGCTTCCGAGAACTTCAAAAAGATGTTGATAGCCGTCGCGATTTTTCTGGTCACCATCACCCTGGTGATCTGGCAACCCAAAGGCCTTGGTGTCGGCTGGAGTGCAACCTTTGGCGCAGTGCTCGCCCTGATTTTCGGGGTGGTGCACCTGAGTGACATCCCTCAGGTCTGGCACATCATCTGGAACGCCACCGGGACGTTCATTGCGCTGATCATTATCAGCCTGCTGCTCGACGAGGCCGGTTTCTTCAATTGGGCCGCGCTGCACGTGGCGCGCTGGGGCAACGGCAAGGGCCGGCGGCTGTTCGCGTTTATCGTGCTGCTCGGCGCGCTTGTGTCGGCGTTGTTCGCCAATGACGGCGCGGCGTTGATCCTCACGCCCATCGTCATGTCGATGCTGCTGGCGCTACGCTTTTCGCCGGCGACCACCCTGGCGTTCGTGATGGCGGCGGGGTTCATCGCCGACACCGCGAGCCTGCCGCTGGTGGTCTCCAACCTGGTCAATATCGTGTCCGCCGACTATTTCGGCATCGGTTTCAACCGCTACGCCTCGGTGATGGTGCCGGTGAATCTGGTCAGCGTCGCCGCCACGCTGGCAGTGCTGATGCTGTTCTTTCGCCGCGACATCCCGAAAACCTTCGACGCCTCGCAACTGGCCGAACCGTCTTCGGCCATCAAGGACCGCGCGACCTTCAAGACCGGCTGGTGGGTGCTGGGGATTTTGCTGGTGGGCTGTTTTGCCCTGGAACCGCTGGGGATTCCGATCAGTGCGATCTCCGCCGTGTGCGCCGCGATCCTGCTGGGCATCGCTGCCAAGGGCCACCGCATCTCGACGCGCAAGGTATTGAAAGACGCGCCGTGGCAGATCGTGATTTTCTCCCTGGGCATGTACCTGGTGGTGTACGGCCTGCGCAATCAGGGCCTGACCGATTACCTCGCGACCTGGCTCGATCGCTTTGCCGAACACGGTTTGTGGGGCGCGGCGATGGGCACGGGCGTGCTGACGGCGCTGCTGTCGTCGGTGATGAACAACCTGCCGACGGTGCTGATTGGCCTGTTGTCCATTGATGCAAGCCACGCCCACGGCGTGCTGCAGGAAGCGATGATTTACGCCAACGTCATTGGCAGCGACCTGGGCCCGAAAATTACCCCGATCGGCAGCCTCGCGACGCTGTTGTGGCTGCATGTGCTGGCGAAGAAGGGCGTGACCATCGGCTGGGGCTATTACTTCCGCGTCGGCATCGTGCTGACCGTACCGGTGCTGTTGATCACTCTGGCGGCGCTGGTGCTGCGACTGAGCCTGTAACGCGGCGCGGGTCCGGCAGGTTCGGCCACAGGTCCGACACCAGAAACAGCCGCTCGGCCTCTTCCCAATGGCCGTCAGCATGGCGGGTCAGGCGCACCAGCAGTTGCGCCGGCGACAGCGGGTTCAGGGCTTCCAGCCAGTCCTGAAACTCACGGGGTGTCCATGCCTCGTCGCAGCGCGCCGGTGCCAGCCAGGCCGGACGCGGCAGCAATTGCCAGCGACCGTCCAGGCTGTTTTCTGCGTAGTCCGGCCAGTCCTTCTGATGCAACCACGTGCCGCGCAGATGCTCAGGGTGTGCCCCTTGTGGCGGGGCGTCGGTCCTATGCCCGAGATAAAGGGACCACGGATAAAACAGATAACCCCCCAACCAGAGCGAAGCGCTGAAGGTCTCCACACCTCGCGCGGCGAGAACGACTGTGCTTTCCGGGCGCCCTGACATGGGCAGTTGATGCTCATTAAGGTGGGCGAGCTTCACATCCAGCCGGTCAACGGAGCCGGGACCCAGCCAGTGCGCCGGATCTTCGCCGTCCAGATCTTCCCGACCAAGGTAGAGCTTGATGGCCAGCTCGACGTGGTGAACGCCGTCTTTATCCCGCAGCAGCAGGTCCAGCTCGCCCAGCGTGCGCCCTTCGCCCTGAATCGGCAGATTCGCCGCAAGCAGCTCGACGCCTGGCGCGTGCTGAATTGCGAATTGCCACAGCCGCTCGTAATACAGCCCGAGCCGGCGCGTCGAGCTTCTCGCCAGCCAGTCGCTGAGTGCGCTGTCGTCCTGGTCCAGCTGCGTTAAAAAAGCTTCAAGCGCTTCGGGCTGCTGCACCCAGTCACTGCCGCTGAGCGGGTGACGCTGGGGCCACCGGGTTTCCGCCAGCAGGGGCGGCGACAGAATCACCCACGCCAGGTCACGCACGGTGGGCGTGCGGAGCTGACGGGGCAGGGCGCTCAGGGACGGGAAAGGATTATTCATCCAGGCAGAATAGCGGGTGAGTGGCGCTCGCGGCCACCGCTCCGTCGTCGTCTTCGGATGCAGCCCGTACATTTCGCACCCTTGGAACGGCGCTGCTCGAAGGTTGCGCGCAGAGAGCCCATTTGCCGCCCCCGACCCCTTCGCCCATAATCGCGTTCTTTACACGCATCAAGCCTGCGGGAGCCCCATGGAGCAATTTCGAAATATCGGCATCATTGGTCGCCTGGGCAGTACCCAGGTGGTGGAGACCGTTCGCCGACTCAAGAAATTCCTGATATCCCGGCACCTGCATGTGATCCTCGAAGACGCCATTGCCGAGGTCCTGCCGGGGCATGGTTTGCAGACCTCTTCGCGCAAGATGCTCGGCGAAGTCTGCGACATGGTCATCGTCGTCGGCGGCGATGGCAGTCTGCTCGGCGCCGCCCGCGCGCTGGCCAAGCACAACGTGCCGGTGCTGGGCATCAACCGTGGCAGCCTGGGCTTCCTGACCGACATTCGCCCCGATGAGCTGGAAGTCAAAGTCGCCGAAGTGCTCGACGGCCACTATCTGGTGGAAAACCGCTTCCTGCTGCAGGCCGAAGTGCGCCGCCATGGCGAAGCGATCGGCCAGGGCGACGCCCTCAACGATGTCGTGCTGCACCCCGGCAAATCCACGCGGATGATCGAGTTCGAAATCTATATCGACGGCCAGTTCGTCTGCAGCCAGAAGGCCGACGGCCTGATCGTCGCCACCCCGACCGGCTCCACGGCCTACGCGCTGTCGGCGGGCGGCCCGATCATGCACCCCAAGCTCGACGCTATCGTCATCGTGCCGATGTACCCGCACACACTGTCCGGCAGGCCAATTGTCGTCGATGGAAACAGTGAGCTGAAAATCGTTGTCTCAAAGGACATGACGATCTACCCACAGGTTTCCTGCGATGGCCAGAACCACTTCACCTGCGCGCCGGGTGACACCGTGACCGTGAAAAAGAAGCCGCAGAAGCTGCGCCTCATTCACCCGCTCGATCACAACTACTACGAAGTCTGCCGGACCAAACTCGGTTGGGGCAGTCGGCTTGGCGGCGGGAGCGACTGATGCTCGATCCCGCGCGTGGCTACGATCTGATCGGTGACGTGCATGGTTGTGCCCAGACCCTTGAGCACTTGCTCGACACCCTTGGTTACCGCTTTCAGGCCGGCGTCTGGCGCCACCCTGAGCGCATCGCCGTGTTCCTGGGCGACATCATCGACCGCGGCCCGCGCATTCGCGAAGCGCTGCACATCGTCCGTGACATGGTGGAGGCCGGCCAGGCGTTCTGCATCATGGGCAACCATGAATTCAACGCTTTGGGCTGGAGCACGCCGGCGCCGCCCGACAGCGGCCATGAGTGGGTGCGCGAACACACGCCGCGCCATGCCCGCCTGTTGGGCGAAACCCTGGCGCAGTTCGAGCAGCACCCCGGTGACTGGAATGACTTTCTCAAATGGTTTTATCAGTTGCCGCTGTTCATTGACGCCGAGCGCTTCCGTGTCGTCCACGCCTGTTGGGATGCCAGCCTGATCGCGCCATTGCGCAGCGTGTACGGCGACGGCCGCATCGATCAGGCCTTCGTGCAGGCGTCCGCGGAGCCCGGCAGTTTTGCCAGTGCGGTATTTGATCGGCTGCTGCGCGGCACCGACATGCGCCTGCCCCACGGCATGACCCTGACCGGTGGCGACGGCCTGACCCGCGCCTCGTTCCGCACCAAATTCTGGGAAGACGACCCGCAGACCTACGGCGACGTGGTGTTCCAGCCTGACGCGCTGCCGGAGCCGGTGGCCCGTCGGCCGCTGTCCCCCAGCGAGAAAAACGCGCTGCTGCGGTACGGCGCCGATGAGCCGCTGTTGTTCGTCGGTCACTACTGGCGCAGCGGCATTCCCGCGCCGATCCGCCCCAATCTGGCGTGCCTGGATTACAGCGCCGTGCTCTACGGCAAGCTGGTCGCGTACCGGCTGGATCAGGAAACCCAGATTGACCCGGACAAGTTCGTCTGGGTCGACGTCACCCGACCGGAGATAGGTCAATGAGTCCGGTTGCTGTCTTACGCCTGCCGCTTCAAACCGACCTGAGCGGTTTTGTCGAATTGCTGCGGCGCCTCAACGTGCCCCATCGGGTCAGCGAAGAGGCCGGCGAGCAAGTGCTGTGGGTGCCCGATGCGCCGCAACTGGCCGATGACATCCGCCAGCTGTATCAGCAATACCCCGAAGGCGACCCGACCGCGCAGTTGCCGCCGGGCCGCGAAGTCGTGGCCGTGAGCAGGCCGAGCCCGCTGGTGCAAGTGCGCAGCAGCCCGGTGACCAGCGTGGTCTTGCTGCTGTGCCTGATCGTCGCCGGCGTCACCTTGCTCGGCGACAACTTCGAGGCCTTGAGCTGGCTGACCTTCAACGACTTCCGCGTCAACGGCGAGTACATCCGCTTCCTGCCGGTGGAAACGTCCCTGGGGGCAGGGCAGTGGTGGCGGGTCGTCACGCCGATGCTGATTCACTTCGGCCTGCTGCACCTGGTGATGAACGCGCTGTGGTTCTGGGAACTGGGTCGGCGCATCGAAATGCGCCAGGGCGGTTGGCAATTGCTCGGGCTGACCCTGGCGTTCAGTGCGTTTTCAAATTACGTCCAGTATTTCTGGAGCGGCCCGAGCCTGTTCGGCGGCCTGTCCGGGGTACTTTATGGCTTGCTCGGCCATTGCTGGATCTTTCAATTGCTCGCCCCCAACCCCATGTATCGTTTACCACGGGGTGTTCTGGGGATGATGCTGATCTGGCTGGTGGTCTGCCTGTCCGGCGTCGTCGGTGCGCTCGGGTTTGGCGAAATCGCCAACGGCGCCCATGTCGGCGGACTGATCATCGGTTGTGCTACAGGTCTTGTGGGCGGTGCACTGGCCCGCCGCAAGCACTAAAATTGCCCGCTACATTCTGGGAGAACCCAATGTCCTCTTTTGTCGAAATGATCGAAAACATCACCCCGGACGTCTACGAAAGCCTGAAGCTGGCGGTGGAAATCGGCAAATGGTCCGACGGCCGCAAACTGACCCAGGAGCAACGTGAGCTGTCGCTGCAGGCGTTGATTGCCTGGGAAGTGCGCAACGTGCCCGAGGACCAGCGCATCGGCTACATGGGCCCGCAAGAGTGCGCGTCGAAGTCGGCGCCGGTGCCCAATATTCTGTTCAAATCGGACTCCATTCATTGATTGAAATCGGCAGAGGCTCCGTCAACAAAATGTCCGCGCGGCTTGAGGCCTCGCGGGTGGAATACGCGTTCCGGCTGGGTGATTCACAGATCCCGGTCAACCCGCTGATCGGCAAGACCGTGCGCCTGGAATTCCTCGGTGCGATTCATTGCAGCCATTGCGGCAAGCGCACCAAAACCAGCTACAGCCAGGGCTATTGCTACCCGTGCATGCTCAAGCTGGCGCAGTGCGACCTGTGCATCATGAGCCCCGAACGCTGCCATCACGAGCATGGCACCTGCCGCGATCCGGCGTGGGGCGAGCAGTTCTGCATGACCGATCACGTGGTCTATCTGGCCAACTCGTCGGGCGTCAAGGTCGGCATCACCCGCGCCACCCAGCTGCCAACGCGCTGGCTGGATCAGGGCGCCAGTCAGGCGTTGCCGATCGTGCGTTGCGCCACGCGCCAGCAGTCCGGTTTCGTCGAAGACCTGTTCCGCAGCCAGGTGGCCGACCGCACCAATTGGCGCGCGCTGCTCAAGGGCGACGCACCGGCGGTTGATCTGGCGGCGATTCGTCAGCAACTGTTCGAGTCCTGCGCCGAAGGCCTGGTGGCCTTGCAGATGCGCTTTGGCCTGCAGGCCATTCAGGTGATGAACGATGTCGAGCCCATCGAGATCCGATACCCGGTAGAGGCCTATCCGACCAAGATCGTCAGCTTCAATCTGGACAAGGATCCGATCGCCGAAGGCACCCTGCTGGGCGTCAAAGGGCAGTACCTGATCTTCGACACCGGCGTGATCAATATTCGCAAATACACGGCGTATCAACTCGCCGTGCATCAGTAGCCCGTATTAGCAGAAGAAGGGACAACCGCATGCGCACCGACCAGCCCAAAATGATTTACCTGAAGGATTATCAGGCGCCTGAGTACCTCATTGACGAGACCCACCTGACGTTCGAATTGTTCGACGACCACTCGCTGGTCCACGCGCAGCTGGTGATGCGCCGCAACCCGGAGCGCGCCGCGCTTGCCCAGGGCGCGGGCTTGCCACCGCTGGAACTCGACGGCCAGCAGCTTGAACTGCTGTCGGTGAAGCTGGCGGATGTCGACCTGTCCGAGGGCGACCTTGCACAGAGCGGCTACCGGCTGACCCCTGACAGCCTGACCGTCCAGCCCACCTCCGAGACCTTCACCCTTGACACCACCGTGAAGATCCACCCGGAAACCAACACAGCTCTGGAAGGCCTGTACAAATCCAGCGGCATGTTTTGCACCCAGTGCGAGGCCGAGGGCTTCCGCAAGATCACCTATTACCTCGACCGCCCGGACGTGATGAGCAAATTCACCACGACGGTCAGCGCCAACAAGCAGGCTTTCCCGATCCTGCTGTCCAACGGCAACCTGATTGCCGCCGGCCCCTCCGATGACACCCAGCGTCACTGGACAACCTGGGAGGACCCGTTCAAGAAGCCGGCCTACCTGTTCGCGCTGGTGGCCGGTGACTTGTGGTGCATCGAAGACACTTTCACCACCATGAGCCAGCGCAAGGTTACGCTGCGCATCTTCGTCGAGCCGGAAAACGTCGACAAATGCCAGCACGCCATGGACAGCCTGAAGAAGTCCATGCGCTGGGACGAAGAAGTCTATGGCCGCGAATACGATCTGGACATCTTCATGATCGTCGCCGTCAACGACTTCAACATGGGCGCCATGGAGAACAAGGGCCTCAACATCTTCAACTCCAGCGCCGTGCTGGCCCGCGCCGAAACCGCCACCGATGCCGCCCACCAGCGCGTCGAAGCGATCGTTGCCCACGAATACTTCCACAACTGGACCGGCAACCGTGTCACCTGCCGCGACTGGTTCCAGCTGTCGCTGAAAGAAGGCTTCACGGTGTTCCGTGATTCCGGCTTCTCGGCGGACATGAACTCGGCCACGGTCAAGCGCATCCAGGATGTGGCCTATCTGCGCACCCACCAGTTTGCCGAAGACGCCGGCCCCATGGCCCACGCCGTGCGCCCGGACAGCTTCATCGAGATTTCCAACTTCTACACCCTGACCGTGTACGAGAAGGGCGCGGAAGTGGTCGGCATGATCCACACCCTGTTGGGCGTTGAAGGTTTCCGCAAGGGCAGCGACTTGTTCTTCGAGCGCCACGACGGTCAGGCCGTGACCTGCGACGACTTCGTCAAGGCCATGGAAGACGCCAACGGTGTCGACTTCACCCAGTTCAAGCGCTGGTACTCCCAGGCTGGCACGCCGCGTCTGGCGGTCAGCGAGTCCTATGACGCTGCCGCGAAGACCTACAGCCTGACCTTCCGTCAGAGCACGCCGACCACGCCGGGCCAGCCGGGCGATCAGAAGCTGCCGTTCGTGATTCCGGTCGCCATGGGCCTGCTGGACGCCCAGGGACAGGAACTGCCGCTGTGCCTGCAGGGCGAGGCACCGGCGGTGAACACCTCCCGCGTGCTGTCGGTGACCGAGGCCGAGCAGACCTTCACCTTCATCGACATCGCCGAGCAGCCGCTGCCTTCGCTGCTGCGCGGGTTCTCGGCGCCGGTGAAACTGAGCTTCCCGTACAACCGCGATCAACTGATGTTCCTCATGCAGCACGACAGCGACGGCTTCAACCGCTGGGATGCCGGTCAGCAATTGTCGGTTCAAGTGCTGCAGGACTTGATTGCCCAGCACCAGAAGGGCGAGCCGCTGGTCATGGATCAGCGTCTGATCACCGCGCTGCACACGGTGCTGACGGACGAGACTCTGGATCAGGCCATGGTCGCGGAAATGCTGTCGCTGCCGGGCGAGGCGTATCTGATCGAAATCAGCGAAGTGGCTGACGTCGATGCGATCCACGCCGCGCGGGAGTTTGCCCGTCAGCAATTGGCCGATAACCTGAGCGACGCGCTGTGGACGCGTTATCAGACCAACCGCGAGCTGTCCAGGCAGACGCCGTATGTGGCCGCTTCCGAGCACTTCGCTCGCCGAGCGTTGCAGAACATCGCGCTGTCGTACCTGATGCAGACCGGCAAGCCGGAAGTCCTGGCCGCCGCCATCGATCAGTTCGACACGGCCGACAACATGACCGAGCGGCTGACCGCCCTGGCCGTGTTGGTGAACTCGCCGTTCGAGGCAGAGAAGGCCAAGGCGCTGGAAGTGTTCGCGGAAAACTTCAAGGACAACGCACTGGTCATGGATCAGTGGTTCAGCGTACAGGCCGGCAGCACCTTGCCGGGCGGGCTGGAGCGGGTGAAAGCGCTGATGCAGCATCCGGCGTTCACGATGAAGAACCCGAACAAGGTGCGTGCCCTGATCGGTGCCTTTGCCGGGCAGAACCTGATCAACTTCCACGCGGCGGATGGTTCGGGCTATCGCTTCCTGGCCGATCTGGTCATCGAGCTGAACGGCTTCAACCCGCAGATCGCCTCCCGCCAATTGGCGCCACTGACCCGCTGGCGCAAATACGACAGCGCGCGGCAAGCGCTGATGAAAGCGGAACTGGAGCGTATCCTCGCCTCCGGCCCGCTGTCGCCGGACGTGTATGAAGTGGTGAGCAAAAGCCTGGCGTAAACCGGGGGGTTGTTGAAAAGGGCTGTCCGTTTGCGCGGACAGCCCTTTTTTGTGGGCGCTGATTCCTGGTTTCAGCGCTTCGGATGCAGTCTTGCACGCTACGCCTTCGTAGGACTGGCTTTAGCCGGGAAGAGGCCGGTTTGTGCGCCACCCATTTTGCGGTGTGACGAATGACGCCTTCCCGGCTGAAGCCGGTCCCACAATTTGCGACGTCCAAGGATCCCGGCCAGCTGGCGATCAGGCGTTGAAGCCGATAATCGCCTTGGTCTCCAGATACTCCTCAAATCCCATAACGCCGTACTCCCGACCGTTGCCTGAGCGCTTGTAGCCGCCGAAGGGCGCCATGGGGTTCCACGCCGGATGGTTCAAATGCACTTGCCCGGCGCGGATGCGCGAGGCGACGGCGCGGCCCAGTTCGAGGTCCTGCGCCTGCACGTGGGCGCCCAGACCGTAGACGGTGTCGTTGGCGATGGCCACGGCTTCGTCGATGGTGTCGTAGGCGAGGATGCACAGCACCGGGCCGAAGATTTCCTCCTGAGCGATGCGCATCGCCGAACCCACTTCGGAGAACACCGTTGGCTTGGTGTAATAACCTTTTTCAAATCCTTCCACGCGGCCCGTCCCGCCGCACAGCAATTTCGCGCCTTCGCTGATACCGGCCTGGATCATGGCCTGGACGCGGCTGAACTGGGCTTCATTGGCGATCGGGCCGAGTTGGGTGTCGGGGGATTGCGGGTCACCGACGATCAACGCGTTGGCGGTGTCGGCGGCCAGTGCTTCGACTTCGGCGAGGCGGGCGCGGGGCACGATCATCCGGGTCGGCGCGCTGCACGATTGGCCGACGTTGCGGAAGGCCGACAGCACCCCCAGCGGCACGGCTTTGGCGAAGTCAGCGTCGGGCAGCATCACGTTCGGCGACTTGCCGCCCAGTTCCTGGGTCACGCGTTTGACCGTCACCGCCGCCGCTTGCGCGACGAGGGCGCCGGCACGGTTCGAGCCGGTGATGGAAATCATGTCGATGTCGGGGTGGGCGGCGATGGCGGCGCCGACGTCAGGACCACTGCCGTTGACCAGATTGAACACGCCGGGGGGCAGGCCGGCGTCGTGGACCAGTTGAGCGAATAGCAAAGCGCTCAACGGCGACAGCTCGCTGGGTTTCAACACCACGGTACAACCGGCGGCGAGGGCCGGCGCGACTTTGGCGGTGATCTGGTACAGCGGCCAATTCCACGGCGTGATCAGGCCGCAGACGCCGATGGCTTCCCGCTCGATGGCGGTGCTGCCTTCAACGGTCTGGAAGCGGTAGGTGGACAGCAGATCCCGGGCGACCCGCACGTGCTCGGCGGCCAGCGGCACCTGCATGGCGCGGGAGAAACTGATGGCCGCGCCCATTTCCAGCGTCAGGGCCTGGGCCAGCGGCTCTTTACGCTCGAGGATCAGCGCGTGGATGTTGCTCAGGATCGATGCGCGTTCAGCGACTGGCGTTGCTGACCATCCGGGGAACGCCGCGCGCGCTGCTGCGACGGCCCGATTAACGTCCTCGGCCGAACCCCGCGCGACCTCGGCGACCACCTCTTCAGTGGCGGGATTGATCACCGGCAGAAGAGCCGGAACCGCGGGGGAAGTCCACTCGCCATTGATGTAAAACTGCCCGGCGGTGTGCAGCTCAAGGCCGTGGGTGTGTGAAGAGTGTGAGGTCATCCAGCTAGCTCCCTGGAGCGGTGATAAGTGCTGCGAACAGCGAGTCCTGACGTCTCGATACGCTAACAAACCGGCCCAGGCAAAAGATGCCGTTGTTGCGGTCTGCAAGGGAGAATCTGCTGAATCTGGCGGTGGGGTACGCCATCCGCTTTGCGGCGTGACGGCTGACGTCTTCCCGGCTGAAGCCGGTCCCACAAGGGATGGCGTGCGCTGCTTGATTGGCGGCATGCACGCGATCTGCTTTTTGGGTTGAAGGGGACTGATTTATTTATGGTTGAAGGGGACTGATTTATTTACAGCGCTTCACCGTAAATCAATCTGTCCCCGAGTGCGCGTGTCGTCCACCAGCCGACCTCCGCTCTTACCGATCGTTGCTGTGCTTTGGGCAAGGGGATGCAAAACGTCACGTTGCCACGGGGAGCATGGGTAAGATCAACCCGATCAAGATCCAGCGGCAGACTGTCGCAACGGGGACAGATTAATTTACGGTGAAGCGTTGTAAATAAATCCGTCCCCTCTAAACAACAGTACGGTCCTACAACTCACCCAATCGCCTGGGTCACCATTGCAAACTGGGCAATGCCATCCCGTGACCGCGGCGGTTCGCCCAGCACCATGCGGGGCGCTCGATCAACGCATGGCAGGCCGAGACCCTCCAGCCACTCCACCAGCCCGCAATCAGCCAGAATATCGAAACGCACAAACGCGCCAGGGATCAGGCCCAGCAAGTGCGTGATCATCTGTTGCGCCTGCTCCAGATTCTGCGCAACCACCGGCCCGATAAGATGCCCGCGGCCAAAACGGCGGAGCAGGGCGCAACCTTTCAGTTGCCCGTGAACCTCGACGCCCACCACACACTCCGCCATCGGCAGCAGGTCATTGAGGACCGCCGTGCGATCCAGCCCGCTGCCGGCGTTGGCCAGTTCGATCACCTGCGGGTAGTCGGCCTCGGTCACTTCGCGACAAAGCCCAGCCCCCATCGCAGCCGGAACAGGCGGCGTCTGAGGCACGCCCTGATGCTGCTGAATCCGCGCGTATTCGACGAAACCCATGCTTACATAGAGCGGCGCCCCTGATTCAGTGGCATTGAGGATCGGCGTGCGCGGCGCGGCGGCGTCCAGGCACAGGTTCATCAACCGGCGGCCAATGCCTTTGCTCTGGTGCTGATCACTGACGATCACCAGCCCGATGGAAGAATAAGCCCCCTGATGGCAGGCAAACGCCACCCCCACCAATTGCCCGTCATGTTCAGCGACGAAACCCTCGGACGTGCGCTGCACCATCGCCCAGTCTGCCTCGCGATGGGGCCACTTCAACTGCACGGACAGCGCGTGGGCGGCGGGCATGTCGGCCGCCGTGGCCATGCGATAAACGTAGGCGTCGCTCATATGAGTTTTCCTGTGCTGAGTAGGCTGGTCGCCAATTGCGGTACGAGTGATGGCTGAGTAAACCGGCGAATGTCGAAGGGGCTGATGGACGTGCTGGTGCTGCCGGTGCTGATCAGTTCGGCCATCACATCGCCGACCCCAGGGCCGAGCTGAAAGCCATGGCCGCAAAAACCGAAGGCGTAAAACAGCCCGTCAACCATGCCGCTGCGGCCCATGACCGGCAGGGAGTCCGGCGTGTAGCTTTCGATGCCGCTCCAGGTGCGGATGATGTTGAGTTTCTCGGCGCCGGGAACCAGCCGCTTCATCTGACGCATCTGATTGAGCAGGCTTTCAGGCTTGAAAAACGCCCGACGGTTGACCATGTCCGGCGCGCAACGGGCGCCGCCACCGATGATGATGTTCCCGCGCGGGATCTGCCGAAAGTAGATCACCTCTTCCTTGATCTTGGTGAACACGCCGATCACCGTCGGCAATGCGTAGGGCACCGGCTCGGTCACCGACATCTGCGGGCCGTTGGGCTCCAGGGGCACGGGTTCATCGAACTGTTGAGACAGCTTGGTCGCCCATGCGCCGGCGGTGATCAACAGCTGCTCGGCGACGAACAATTGCCCGTCAGTGGTGGTGACGTGAAACACGCCGCCGACCTTTTGCACGTCGGCGACTTCGGTGCGTTCTTCGATCCGTGCGCCAAGCCGACGAGCCGCGCGCGCAAAGGCGGGTGCCGCCAGACGCGGGTTGGCGTGACCGTCGTGGGGCGCGTAGGAGCCGCCTTTCACCTCTGCGCCAAGGAAGGGGAACCGCTTTTGCAGCTCGGCGCCGCGATAGATTTTCAGGTCCAGCTGTTCGGCTTCCGGCGCAGCGGCGTAGGCCTCCAGTTCGGCGATTTCATCCTCGCGATAACACACGCGCATGTGCCCGCTGGGGATGAATTCGAGGTCGTCGTCGATCAACTCCGGCAGGCGCTTCCACAAGCCCCACGACCGGTTCGCCAGTTCCAGCTGGCCCAGATAACGCCCTTGGCGGCGGACGTTGCCGAAGTTCACGCCGCTGGCGTACTGACCGATCTGGTCGCGTTCTAGCAGGGTCACCGAGCAACCGCGCCGCTGCAGGAAAAACGTCGACGAGGCGCCCATGACGCCCCCACCGATCACCAGCACATCGCTTTTTTGCGGGTTCATAAAGGCTCCTCTTGCAGGTTACGGGCTGACAGGCCGCGGGGTTGCAGGTCACGCGCCACGGCTTCGATTTCGATCAGGTAACCGTGATGCAAGACCGGGACCGGCACCACGGCGCGGGCGGGTCGATGCTCACCCAGGTATCGCCCATAGAGTTGGTCAAAGGCCGGCCAGTGTTCAATGCCCACGACGTAGACCGTGACTTTCAGCAGATCGCTGGAGCTCAAACCCGCTTGTGCAAGGATCGCCATGAGGTTGTCGAGGGCAACTGAGGCCTGCACCTCGAACGGTTGGTCGGCGCTGTGCTCGCCATTGGCGCGCACCGGCAACTGCCCGGACACGTACAGCAAGCCGCCGTAAGCCACTGCTTGGGAATAGTGCCCGCCCGGCGCCGCTGCGTGGGGCGTGTGAATGATTTCGAGATCACCAGCCATGCAGACGACTCCAGGTGTGCACCGCGCCGTCGGCGTCGAGGGCGTGATAATCCGGGAACTGCGCGCCGGTGGCGCAGGCGTGGTTGGGCAGGATGCGCAGGCGGCTGCCGATGGGGAAACGTGTGGCGAGGTCGGCACTGTCGGCGCCGCCCAAGGTAACGATCCCGTGTTCCTGATTGGCGCCTGTGACCAACGCCCCTTCGATCCACTCGCCCGTTTCGGTGCACACCTGGCCGTAACCGAAATCGTGGCGCTGACGCTGGGTGCCGCGATCACGACTCATGGCCATCCAGCCGGCGTCGGTGATGATCCAGCCCTTGTCCTGCTGATGGCCGATCACCGTGGTCAGCACGCTCAGGGCCAACTCGTCGGCCTGGCAGACGCCGATGTTGTGCATGACCAGATCGAAAAACACATAGACGCCCGCGCGCACTTCGGTCACGCCTTCCAGGTTCAGGGCCGAGAGGGCAGTGGGCGTGGAGCCGATGCTGACGTCCGGGCAGGCCATCCCGGCGTCACGAATGCGTTGAGCGGCGCGAACGCAGAGGGCTCGCTCTTGTTCGGCGAGGGCTTGCAGGGCTTCGGGGTTGTCGAGTTCGTAGCTGGAACCGGCGTGGGTCATCACACCGCGCAGCTGCACGCCGCCGTCGATGAGGATGCGTGCCACGTCGATGAGTGCCGGGTCTTCAGCGGCGAGGCCCGAACGATGACCGTCGCAGTCGACCTCAATCCAGACGGGCCAGATGGGGTTGGATTCGTCGTACTCACGCGCAAACGCGACGATGGCCTCCGCGCCCTGAACGCTGTCGGTGAGCACGCTCAGGTTGCAGCCGGCGCGCCGCAGCGCCAGTGCCTGGGCCAGTTTGCCGGGCGCGATGGCGACCGCATACAACACGTCGCTGATGCCCTGGTTGAAACAGTGCTCGGCTTCTTTCAGCGTCGAGACCGTCACACCGCTGGCGCCGGCCGCGATCTGCGCCTGAATCACCGGCAGGCATTTGCTGGTCTTGACGTGGGGACGCAACCGCACGCCGAGGCTGTTCATGCGCTGCTGCATGCGCTGGATGTTGCGCTGCATGCGCGGGACGTCCACCAGCGCGGCGGGCGTGTCGAGAGAGGCGATCGGCGTAGACATGACGGAACTCGGGTGGCGAGGGACAGGCTGCACTCTACTCAGCTGTCGTTAAGGTGTGGTTCAATCCAGTCTCATCAATCATTAAGTAAAAGTGAATGATCTCCATCGAAGACCTGCGCCTGGCGGTCGCCCTGAGCCGTGCCGAATCCCTGAGTGCGGCGGCCAGAGCGCTCAATGTTTCGCCGCCGGCGCTGTCCATGCGCCTGCGTAAACTGGAGACCCTACTGGGCCTGACCCTGGCCAACCGCGACGCCCGCCGCCTGAGCCTGACGGCCGATGGCGAACGCTTCTCCCGGGAAAGCGCGCTGTTGCTCGAACAGCTCGAAGCGCTGCCCGAATCCTTCCGGCAAAAGGACGAAAGACTGGTCGGCACCCTGCGACTGGCGGCGCCCTTCGGTTTCGGACGCCAGCGACTGGCACCGCTGCTGGCGCGTTTCATCCGGCTGCATCCGCAGCTGTGCCTGCACCTGGACCTGCGCGAAACCCCCTGGCCGGATCGCCACGACAGTGACGCCGTGATCCACATCGGCCACCTCAACGACAGCCTGTGGACCGCGCGGCAACTGTCCCCCAACGAACGCTGGCTGTGCGCAAGCCCGGCCTACCTGCAAGAACACGGCGAACCGACCGCGCCGGACCAACTCAGCGCCCATCGCTGCATCTGCATCCGCGAGAACGACGAAGACGTCACCCTCTGGCACCTGCGCAAAGGCCCTGCCCGCAAAACCCTGCGCGTCGAACCGGCCCTGCTCACCAACGACGGCAGCGTCGCCCGCCGCTGGGCCGAACAAGGCCTGGGCCTGGTGTTGCGCTCGCAATGGGACGTCAGCGACGCCATCGCCAGCGGCAACCTCATCCGCGTCCTCGCCGACTGGAACTTCGACAGCGCCCCCGTCAACCTCCTCGTACCCTCCCGCAAACTGCGCAGCCCGAGGGTGCAAGCGTTGGTGGCGTTTCTGGAAGATGCGTTGAAGGTGTGAACGGCGAGTTCCATCGGCAAGCAGGCGTACACCGCAACATCGTCGGCGCTGCGACTGGCCTCTTCCCGGCTAAAGCCGGTCCCACAAAAAAACACCGCGCGCCCTGTAGGACCGGCTTTAGCCGGGAAGGCGTCAGGCGTCACACTGCTAAATTGATGTCGTCCAGACCGGCCTCTTCCCGGCTAAAGCCGGTCCTACTAAGCGTAAGCGCGCTTTTGATCTTCAGGCACATAACGGCCAGACGACACCAATCGCGACTTTGGTGCAGGCTGAACGCAGGTCTCGCGGAGTGGGCCGAGCGGCATGGATGCCGCGAGAGCCGCCCCCCGCCATGGATGGCGGATGGCGGCGGGTCCACGGAGCGGGACCGGAGTGAAGGAACCCGACGAAGTCGGGCCCAACCGAGAGCAAGCACCCTTGGTTACTTGGGGTGCTTTTCCAAGTAACTCGCCGAAGGCGAAACAGTCTGCCCCCAGGCAGACGCCCTTGATCTTGATCTTGATCTTGATCTAAAGAGAGATGCTGAGGTCACTTCACCGCATACACCTTGCGCACATAAACCGTACTGGTCCACGCACAAAACGCCCCCTTCACCACAAACACCGTATCCCCCGGATTAACCGTCACCTCACCGCCCTCATCATCGGCCAGCGTCACACTCCCCTCCAACACATGCATCAACTCATGCAACCGATGCGCACGACCATGGCGCTGATACGGCGTCGAATCCCAGATCCCCACCTTCAACGCCGTCACCTCATCATCGAACAGACTCAACGCCCGACACTGCGGCGCAGGCCCGATCAAAATCGGCGGCTCCAGCGTGGCAGACGGCTCCAGCCAGGTATGCGCCGGCAACAGCGTCAAACCGGGACGCGCCGGCGCACCCTCCACATCCACCGCACAAAACGCCCACTCACTGCCAGTGCTGGCATGCAACGCCACGCGACTGCCACGGCCAATCACCGCACTGTCACCGACGCCCAACTCCAGCGTCTGCTCCGCGCTGCTCAACACCACATGGCCGGCGTGCACCACCAGCGTCTCGCTATAGGGAAAGTCCTCGATCAGCGCGTCGCCGGTGAACCGCACAAGCCCGGCCGACACCCCGTCGTCGCCGCGCCACGCCACCTGTCGCGCTTCGGCAAAGGGATCAAGCGCGCCCAATGGCGCCGAGTTGAAAGACGTCGCAACGCCGCTGCCATCAGCGCGCGCCAACAACAAAATACCGGGAGATGACATGGTTGATGCTCCGTAAAAAAGTCAGCCGATCGCCTGGGTGATCAGCGCAAAAGGTTGCACGCCCTGGCTGGCCTCGGGCGGCGTGCCTCGGGCCATCTGCACCACGGTGTCGACGTTCTTCAGGCCCGCCGTTTCCAGCCAGTCACTGAGTCCGCAGGCCACGGGGATGTCGATGCGCACAAAAGTGTCTGGCACCTGCGCAAGCAACACACCGATCAGGTGCTGGGCCTGATGGATGTTTTCCGCCACCACCGGCCCGATGCAGCGCCCGCGCCCGAATGGCCGCAGCAGGGCGAAACCGCGCAGCTGACCGTCACGCTCGATGCCCACCGCGTGCTCCACCTGCAGGTCGCGCAGCACGTCGCGGCGGTCCAGGCCGCTGGCGGCTTTGGCGAGGTCGAGGAGGGCGGCGTGATCGTCGGCAGTGAGGGCGCGGCAGGTTTCACCGTCAGCAAGCTCCACCAGCGCCGGGACGATGGCCTGGCCCTGATGCTGCTGCACCCGGCCAAATTCGACGAAACCCTGACTGGCATACAACGGCTTGCCGGCGACGGTGGCGTTAAGAATCGGCGTACGCGGCTCGCACGCGGCGAGGGCCCTCTCCATCAAGCGGCGGCCAATGCCCTGGCCCTGATAATCGTTGCTGACGATCACCAGTCCGATGGTCGCGAAGTCACCCTGGGGGCAGACAAAGGCGCTGCCGATCAGGCGGCCGCCATCCATCACAACGAAGCCGTCGCTGACCCGGTGCAGCATCGCCCAGTCGTCCAGGCGATGGGGCCATTTCAGTTGCACTGACAAATCATGGGCGGCGGTCAAGTCGGCCACGGTCATGGGGCGATAGGTATAAGAAGGGTGCGGCAGGGCGGACATGGCGAGGCTCCGTTATGCGTTATTCAAGTGGCACTGAACGCCTGTATCCCACCTGATGTGAGGGCTGACAAGAGGACGCGGGATATTCGGTAGATTCGTTGCGCGCCGGGGGACCAGACCCAACTTCATACTTAAATCCGGGGCGAGGGCGGCAGCAAATGCCACGGGACATTGATGCTGAATAACACGGCACCGAGCGCTTTTTTAAAGCAGTTGCAGCGGGCGGTGGACAGACTTTTGCCGGATGGGCACCGTTCATGCACCCACCGACGCATTCGCCTCACGGCGCGGGGCACGGTGACAATTCAGGCACCAGACGACGCCGGTCACCAGCAGCACAATGGCCGCCCACTCAAAGTTGTCCGGGAGTCGGTGCTCCCATATAAAGCCGAAAGCCAGCGCCGCCAATGTCTCGATCACCAGCACTTGTCCACTGAGCGCCAGCGGCAGCAGCCTGCTCGCCTGATTCCAGCACGCGCCACCCACCACCGACGACAGCAAGGCGACGCCCCCGGCCACTCCCAAAACATGCAGCCAGTCCGCGGCGCTGTACGTACCGGCCTGAAACCCCAGAACAGGCACTGCCAATAGCAGGGACTGCGCGCCGGTCATGACCCCGGTCAGGAGCGCCCAGTCATGGGACGAAACCTCGGTGACTTGAACCAGTCGCCGAGCGTTGCTCACGGCGTACCAGCTCCAGGTCACCAATGCGCCCACCGCACACAAAATCCCGCCAACGTTGGTCAATGCATCCGGCCTGTCGCCTTTGAACAGGGCGTGCCAGCTGATCAGTACGACGCCCCCGACCGCGCAACACAGCGAAGGAATCAGCTTGCGCAAAGAGACGGCGTTGGCGTCATGACGGCCTGCCAGCGTCACGATGACCGGAATGAGTCCGACAATCAGGGATGTCGTGGCGATGCCGACCCATTGCACACCGGTGCCCACCAGCGAGTAGTAGAGGAGGTTGCCGATCAGGCTCAGCCAGAACAGTGATTTCCAGTCAGCCATACCGAGTTGCGAACAGACCCGGCGCCACCGGGGCATCAACAGCGCTGCGGAGATGGCGCCGTAGCAGAGGAATCGGATGACGGCGAACTGCAGGCCGCTCAAGCCCTGCGTCAGCTGCGGGCCCAGAAAAATCACCCCCCAGCACAGCCCCGCACACCCCCCGTAGCCGATGCCTTTTAGCAGTGCTCGATCAGCCAACATTTCATCCGCTCCAAACCCTAAAGCCACAAGTCTGGGGCAATGGAATCGGGGCGTATTGTCCGTACCGGTCGAATTTTTTACCCAGGCTGTTTGTGCGCCTTGCGGTACGCCGCGGGTGTCGTGGCGCTGACACGCTGCATGGCCCGGGTGAGGGAGGCCTGATCGGAGAAGCCTGCACGCAAGGCAATCTCGGCGATCGACAACGATGTGCCACGCAGCCATCGCTGAGCTTCCTGAATGCGCAGATCAGTGAGGAAGGTTTGCGGGCTTTGTCCGAACATTTGCCGGAATCGCTGGTGCAGTTGACTGATGCTCATGCCTGCCGCGTGCGCCATGACCTCATTGCTCCAGTGGTCACCGGGCGTGGCTCGCAGACGGCCCATCAGTTGAGCCATGGGCGACGGCGATCCGACGGTGTCCGACAACAGGGAGGACAGCAACAGCGGGCCGAGCTGTGAAGCGCTCAAGGCCAGTTGCTCATTGCCGATCAGCTCGGCGAACTCGATCAGCCGCCGGGTGGCGGGGGAAACCGGCACGTACACACGCTTGGCCAGCGGCGCGATGTGCAGGGCCTCCAGCGTAGTCGCGGCGCAGTCCAGGATCAGAAACCGGCTGTCAACGTGGGTGAGTTGGGAGTGCGCCGAGCCGGGCATCACCACGGCTGCCAATGACTGATCGATAGCCCCTTCACGACCGTCCACGTTGATTTCCATTCGCCCGCGGATCGGCAGCACCAACTGAGTGTGGTCGTGCTGGTGATTGGGGTTTTCCCTGTCGTAGCTGCGGACTTCAAGGTTTACAAACATAGCGCACCATCCCGCCAGGCGGGTCATTCAGGGTCGAGCATTCGCCGTGCCCGTGCACCTTACCGATGCGGTGCGGGGGGCGGGATTCTACCACTTGGCGAACAGGCCGTTGCGCCCGCCCGATGTCCTGCACGCCGACACAGAATGGCTGCACCGCAGTGGCTGAGCCCGGGTCAGTCAGCCGTCATCCAGGGGGGGCGAAAGCAGAATCTGCCCTCACCGCAGAATCGGTTAACCCCGCGCGTGCCACGCCACATTATCTGCCGCCACGACGCCCATTCTTAAGCCTTTGCCCGCCCGAACGCCTTCAAAAGCCCCCTAAAAGCGCACAAACACAGGCCCTGCCCAAGGCTGGCGCGCACCGCAAACTCTGCTGAGCCCAGCCACCAAAACGGTGGTTTGTATTGAGCACGGGTCGTTTTAGACGGCATATGCTGATTTCACAGTGATGTAATGAAGCTGTGCTGCAACGAGGCCGACGCGCCGCCAGGGCAGCGAACGCTTGCCACACTCAACTGACTTCAGGACCGCACTCAATGAGCTTTCTTCGTCCCAAATTCATTACGTTCGACTGCTACGGCACGCTCACCAATTTCCACATGGGCACCATGACCCGCGAGCTGTTTGCTGACCGCGTCAAGCCTGAACAGATGGACCAGTTCGTCAAAGACTTTTCGGCCTATCGCCTCGATCAGGTCATGGGCGACTGGCAGCCGTACGACGTGATTCTCAAGACCGCCCTGGCCCGGACCTGCAAGCGCTGGGGCGTCGAGTACCGCGATGAAGGTCAACTGTATTACGACGCCGTGCCGACCTGGGGCCCCCACGCCGACGTGCCGGCCGGTCTGTCGAAGATCGCCGACAAGATTCCCCTGGTGATCTTCTCCAACGCCAGCGACAGCCAGATCATGTCCAACGTCGACAAGCTCGGCGCGCCGTTCCACAAGGTCTTCACCGCCGAACAGGCCCAGGCCTACAAGCCGCGTCTGGCCGCATTCGAGTTCATGCTCGACAACCTCGGCTGCGGCCCGGAAGACATCTTGCATGTGTCTTCGAGCTTCCGTTACGACCTGATGTCGGCCCACGACATGAAGATCAAGCACAAGGCGTTCGTGGCCCGTGGTCATGAAGTCCCGGCGAATGCGTACTTCGAGTACCAGCAGATCACCGACATCGGCGGACTGCCGGCGCTCGTGGGTCTGTAACTCAAACACCGTCTCCACGCCGTTTCAGCGCCGCCGTTTTAGCAATAAGGGGTTAAAGATGGGCAGTGAATCCTATTGGCTCGACACCGCACCGGCCTTCACCGGTGCCCAACTCGGCGGTTTGCCCGGGCAGGTCGACGTGGCCGTGATCGGCGGTGGATTCACCGGCCTGTCGGCGGCGCGGGCCCTGGCGCTCAAGGGTGCCAGCGTGGTGGTGCTGGACGCCGGTCGGGTCATCGGCGAAGCCTCGGGGCGCAACGGCGGGCAGTGCAACACCGGCGTGGCCCAGGATTACGCCGGTCTGCACGCCAGTCTCGGTGCGGCCAGGGCGCGCGCCTATTACCAGGCCTATGAAAGCGCGGTCCAGACCGTGGTGTCGCTGGTCGAGCAGGAAGGGATCGCCTGCGATCTGCTGCGCAAC
This sequence comes from Pseudomonas sp. HP_12, assembly GCF_055283955.1. Lineage (NCBI taxonomy): Bacteria > Pseudomonadati > Pseudomonadota > Gammaproteobacteria > Pseudomonadales > Pseudomonadaceae > Pseudomonas > Pseudomonas sp. HP_12. The sequence continues at coordinate 120,252 of NZ_JBTOQG010000012.1, read as the reverse complement.
GGCAAGCTCAAGCTGGCGGCCAAACCCCTGCATTACGAAGGCCTGGCCCGCACCTGCCAGCTGATTCGCCAGGAGGTGGACGCCGACGTCGAGCTGCTGAATGCCGAGCAGACCCGTGCCGAAGTCAACTCGTCGCAGTTTCACGGTGGCTTGTTGCAGCGCAATGGCGTGCAAATGCACGTCGGCCGCTTTGGGGTCGGTCTGGCGGAAGCCGCTGCCCGGCGCGGCGCAATGATTTACCAACACACCCCGGTCAAGGACTGGAAGCCCCAGGCCGGCGGTTATCAGGTCAACACCGCCAAGGGCTCGCTGCACGCAGGCCAAGTGCTGCTGGCAACCGGCGCTTGCCAGCACGGCGACCTCGGCTGGTACCGCCGGCGGATCGTGCCGGTGGGCAGTTTTGTCATCGCCACGGAAGTCTTGCCCCAGGCGCTGATCGATCAGTTGTTGCCGCAGCACCGGGCGTACGTGACCAGCCGCCAGATCGGCAACTACTTCCGCCTGACCCCGGACAACCGCCTGCTGTTCGGCGGCCGTGCGCGGTTTGCCATGTCCGACGGCGTGTCTGACGCCAAGAGCGGCAAGGTGCTGCAGGCGGCGATGCTGAACATGTTCCCGCAATTGGCCAACGTAAAAATCGACTACTGCTGGGGCGGGCTGGTGGACATGACGTCCGACCGCCTGCCCCGCGCCGGCCAGCACGGCGGCGTGTTCCATTCCATGGGCTACAGCGGCCATGGCGTGCAGATGTCCGTGCACATGGGCCAGGTCATGGCCGAGGTCATGGCCGGCAACGCGGCGGCCAACCCCTGGCGTGAACTGGAATGGCCGGCGATCCCCGGTCACTTCGGCAAGCCGTGGTTTCTGCCGTTCGTGGGCGCGTACTACCGGCTGCAGGACTATCTGCACTGACGCCTGCGCTGAGTCGCCCGTTGTAGCGTCACCGTCGTCTGCGTTTCCAGGACGCTCCGGACATCCGTGAGCACTCGAATATCCCGATCATCGACAGGTAGCCTTGATATGACTGACCACAAAGACACCCCCGAGCTTATCTCCGGCCCAGACAGCCTGCGGGTATTCGAAGGCCTCAATCGCGGCATGTCGCGGCGCAACGCCTTGCAGATGCTCGGCCTTGCCGGCGTCGCCGCAGCGGGGGCGGGCAGCCTGTTCGGCAGCGCCGGCAAACTGTTCGCCGAAGAAGCCACCGCTGGCGGCAAAGGCAAACCCGGCGGCAAGATTCGCGTCGCCGGCATGTCCAGCTCCACCGCCGACACCCTCGACCCGGCCAAGGGCGCGCTGTCCACCGACTATGCTCGTCACTACATGTTCTACAACGGCCTGACCCGTTTCGATAAGCACCTGGTGCCGCAGCTGGAACTGGCCGAGCGCATCGACAACGTCGACGCCACGCTGTGGACCATCACCCTGCGCAAGGACGTGACCTTCCACAACGGCAAGAGCCTCGGTGCCGCCGACGTGGTGTTCTCCCTCAGCCGCCACAAGGACCCGATCACCGGCTCCAAAGTCATGCCGCTGATGGAGCAGTTCGCCGAGATCAAGGCCACCGGCCCGAACGAAGTGCAGATTCGCCTCAGCGCGCCGAACGCAGAGCTGCCGTCGATCCTCGCCGTGTCGCACCTGCTGATCGTTCCCGAGGGCACCACCGATTTCAACAAAGGCATCGGCACCGGGCCGTTCACCGTCGGCGAGTTCAAGCCGGGTGTGCGTTCGGTGGCCGTGCGCAACAAGAACTACTGGAAACCGGGCCTGCCGTACCTCGACGAGATCGAATTCATCGCCATTGCCGACGAGCCTTCGCGGGTCAACGCGCTGCTGTCCGGCGACGTGCACATGATCAACGAGGTCAACCCTCGCTCCACCACGCGCATCGCCGCCAGCCCCAAACACCGCGTCGTCGATGCACCGTCGGGCAACTACACTGACTTGATCATTCGCCAGGACCAGCTCCCCGGCAAAAGCCCGGAATTCACCCAGGCCATGAAACTGCTGCTGGACCGCGAACAGGTCAAATCCGCCGTGTTCCGTGGCTTCGCCGTGGTCGGCAACGATCACCCGATTGCGCCGGGTTCGCGATACTTCAACACCGACTTGCCGCAGACGGTCTACGACCCGGAAAAAGCCAAGTTCCTGCTCAAGAAAGCCGGCATGGAAAGCATCACCATGCCGGTCATGGCGTCGCCTGCCGCGACCGGTTCGGTGGACATCGCCGTGCTGCTGCAGCAATCGGCGAAACAGGCCGGGCTCAAGCTGGACGTCAACCGTCTGCCCAGCGACGGCTATTGGTCCAATCACTGGATGAAGCACCCGTTGAGCTTCGGCAACATCAACCCGCGACCGAACGCCGACGTGATGTTCTCGCAGTTCTTCCAGTCCAAGGCGCCGTGGAACGAATCCGGCTGGCAGAACGATCAGTTCGACCAGTTGCTGATGCTGGCCAGGGGCGAAACCGACGACGCCAAGCGCGCCAAGATGTACGGCGACATGCAGACCCTGGTGCACGATCACTGCGGCATCGGCGTGCCGGTATTCATCAGCAACATCGACGGTGTCGACCAGCGCATCAAGGGCTACGACTCCAACCCGTTGGGCGGCTTCATGGGCTACATGTTCGCCGAGCAGGTGTGGCTGGACGCTTGAGGAGGCAGTGCGATGAATAGCCATACGCTGTGGTTGATCTGCCGGCGCCTCGGTGCCGGGGTCGTGACCCTGTTGATCGTGTCCATGGTCGTGTTTGCGATCACGGCCGTGCTGCCGGGCGACGCGGCGCAGCAATCCCTCGGCCAGTTCGCCACCCCTGAACAGGTGGCGGCACTGCGCCTGAAACTGGGACTCGATCAACCCGGCGTGTTGCGCTATCTGCACTGGTTGATGAGCCTGCTCACCGGCGACATGGGCCAGTCGATGTCCAACGCCATGCCGGTGGGTGAATTGATGGCCGGCCGGGTGCCGAACACGCTGATGCTGGCGGCCGCCACGGCGCTGGTGTCGGTGCCGCTGGCGCTGATCCTCGGCATCGGTTCGGCCATGGGCCGGGGCGGGCGCATCGACAGTTGCCTGAGTTTCATTACCCTGGCCATGGTCGCAGTGCCGGAGTTTCTGGTGGCAACCCTGGCGGTGCTTATTTTCGCGGTCAACCTCGGTTGGCTGTCGGCGCTGTCCTACGCCACCGACATCACGTCACCGCTGCAATTTCTGCGCACTTACGCGCTGCCGGTGATGACCCTGTGCTGCGTGATCGTGGCGCAGATGGCGCGCATGACGCGTGCCGCCGTCATCGACCAGCTCGACAGCCCCTACGTGGAAATGGCCCGCCTCAAAGGCGTCAGCCCGATCCGCATCGTCCTGCGTCACGCGTTGCCCAACGCCATCGGGCCGATTGCCAACGCCATCGCCCTGAGCCTGTCGTACCTGCTCGGCGGGGTGGTGATCGTCGAGACCATCTTCAACTACCCCGGCATCGCCAGCCTGATGGTGGATGCCGTGACCAACCGCGACATGGCCCTGGTGCAAGCCTGCACCATGCTGTTCTGCGCGGCCTATCTGGCGTTGGTGTTGCTTGCCGACCTCTGCGCCATCCTCTCCAACCCGAGGCTGAGAAACCAATGAACCCGCTCATTGCGAAATCCAGGCCTGCGTCTTCAGCCCTGGCACTGGCCAAGGTCTCCGGCAACCCGTCCTGGCTGGGATTGGTCGGTGCTGCCGTCTGCGTGATCTGGCTGCTGGTGGCGCTGTTCGGCCCGTGGCTGGCGCCGCACCCGGTCGGGGAAGTGATCTCCGACAACATCTTCGAAGGCTTCAGCCTGGCGCATCCCTTCGGCACCGATTACCTGGGCCGCGACATGCTCAGCCGGGTGTTGGTGGGCGCGCGCTTCACGGTCGGTCTGTCGCTGGTGGCGGCGCTGTTGGCCAGCTTCTTCGGGACCGGCTGCGCACTGCTGTCGGTGGTCTCGCCGAAATGGCTGGACGAAATCATCAGCCGGATCATGGACGCCTTCATTTCGATCCCCAGCAAAATGCTTGCGCTGATCATGGTCTCGGCCTTCGGCTCGTCGGTCACGCTGCTGATCTGCACGGCGGTCATCAGCTACATCCCCGGCTCGTTCCGGGTGGCCCGCAGCATGGCGGTCAATATCGAAGCGCTGGAATACGTGCAAGTGGCGCGCACCCGGGGCGAGGGCAAGTTGTACGTGGCGTGCCGGGAAATCCTGCCGAACATGCTCAACCCGGTGCTCACCGACCTGGGCCTGCGTTTCGGCTACATCGTGCTGTTGCTCAGCGGCATGAGTTTTCTGGGCCTCGGCGTGCAGCCGCCGGACGCCGACCTCGGCTCGCTGGTGCGGGAAAACATCGGCGGCCTCAACCAGGGCGCGATGGCGATCATCATTCCGGCACTGGCCATCGGCACGCTGACCATCGGCGTCAATCTGCTGATCGACTACCTGTCATCGCGACGCGGTCGCCGCTCGGGAGGCCATTGATATGACCCAGTTGATTCGCGTCGAAGACTTGCGCGTAGTGGCCGGTGATCCGGGCAGCGAAGTGGAGATCGTCAAGGGCGTGAGTTTTGCCTTGGAGAAGGGCGAAGTGCTGGCGCTGATCGGCGAGTCCGGCTCCGGCAAAACCACGATTGCCCTGGCCTTGCTCGGTTATGCGCGACGGGGCTGCCGGTTGTCCGGTGGCGTGGTGCAGGTCGGCGAACACGACATGCTCGCCCTCAGCGAAAAAGAGTTGCAGGGCCTGCGCGGCAATCGCGTCTCGTACATTGCCCAGAGCGCGGCGGCTGCCTTTAATCCGGCGAAAAAACTCCTCGATCAAGTGGTGGAAGGGCCGTTGATCCACGGCCTCGGCACCCGCGCAGAGCTGGAAGCCAAGGCCATCGGCCTGTTCCGCGACCTGGCCCTGCCAAACCCGGAACGCATTGGCCGTCGCTACCCGCACCAGGTTTCCGGCGGGCAACTGCAACGGGTGATGGCCGCCATGGCCCTGATCAGCGACCCGCTGCTGGTGGTGCTCGACGAGCCGACCACCGCGCTGGACGTCACCACCCAGATCGATGTGCTGCGGGCGTTCAAGCGCGTGGTGCGGGAACGCGGCGCCACGGCGGTCTACGTGTCCCACGACCTGGCCGTGGTGGCGCAAATGGCCGACCAGATTGTCGTGCTCAACGGCGGGCAGATTCTCGAACAAAGCGCAACTGCGCCGCTGCTCAAGGCACCGGCCCACGATTACACCCGCAGCCTGCTGGCGGCTGCGCGGCCCGACACGCGCATTCGTCCGCCGTGTGGCGTTGCTGAAGAAAGCCCGCTGCTGACCATCACTGGCCTGACCGCCGGCTACGGCAACAAGAACCTGCACGGCATGCCGGCGATCCGCGTGCTGGAAGACATCGACCTGACCGTACGACGTGGCCAGGCCATCGGCGTGATCGGTGAATCGGGCTCGGGCAAATCCACCCTGGCGCGGGTAGTGGCGGGGCTGTTGACTCCGGCACTCGGCGGCCTGACCTTCGACGGTCAGCCGTTGGGCGGCAGCCTGTCCGATCGCACGCCGGAGCAGTTTCGTCGGATTCAGATGGTTTTCCAGAACGCCGATACCGCGCTCAACCCGATGCACAGCGTGGCGACCATCCTCAGCCGCCCGCTGAAAATGTATTTCGGCCTCAAGGGCACGGCCTTGCAGGCGCGCATCGGCGAGCTGCTCGACCTGGTGCGCCTGCCGCGGGACATGGCCGACCGCCGTCCCAATGAGCTGTCGGGCGGGCAGAAGCAGCGGGTCAATCTGGCCCGGGCATTGGCGGCCAAGCCCGACCTGATTCTCTGCGATGAAGTCACCTCGGCCCTCGACACCGTGGTCGGCGCGGCGATCCTCGAACTGCTGCGCGACCTGCGCCAGCAACTGGGCGTGTCCTACCTGTTCATTAGCCACGACATCTCCACCGTGCGCGCGCTGTGCGACGACATCGTGGTGATGTACAGCGGCCACAAAGTCCACGCCGGCCGCCGCGAATCCTTTGCCGAAGCGCCGTACCATCCGTACACCGACCTGTTGATTCACTCGGTGCCGGAACTTCGCCAGGGCTGGCTGGAAACCTGCGGCGCCACCAGCGGCGAGCTGCCGCCGATCGGCGAGCGGGCCAACCTGCCGGAGCTGTGCACCTTCCTCAATCGCTGCCCGATGCGCATCGACGGCCTGTGCAACCGCACCGCGCCGAACCGCCGCACGCTGGACAACGGCAGTGAAATTCTGTGCCACCGCGACGCCGCCGATCTGCTGGCGACCCAGCGCGGCGTCACCCCCACAAGCTTTGGAGCGTATGCATGAAAGGGCGTTTTGTGAGGCTGGCCGAACAGGGCCGGCCGACGGTCAAGCTGACCGTGGATGGCGCGCCGGTCGACGCATTGCAGGGCGACACGCTGATGGTGGCGTTGCTGACCCAGGGCACCGCGCTGCGCCAGTCGGAATTCGACAGCGGCCGCCGCGCCGGTTTCTGCCTGATGGGCGCGTGCCAGGATTGCTGGGTCTGGACCCGTGGCGGCGAACGCCTGCGCGCCTGCTCCAACGAAGTCCGCGACGGGCTGGACATCGTCACCACACAACCGGAGGCGACATGGCCACTGCACAGCTGAGCACCCATCGCGTCGTCATCGTCGGCGCGGGCCCGGCCGGCGTGCGCTGCGCCGAAACCCTGCTGGCGGCCGGCATCAAACCGATTCTGGTGGACGAAAACCGCCGCGACGGCGGGCAGATCTACCGCCGCCAGCCGGACGGATTCACCCGCGATTACTCCACCTTGTATGGCAGCGAAGCCGACAAGGCCAAGGACCTGCACCAGACCTTCGACCGCATCCGTAGCGCCATCGATTACCGCCCGGATACCCTCGTGTGGAACCTCACGCCGGGGCAGTTGTGCTGCGCCAATCAGGGCCGCCACACCACGCTGGACTACGACGCGCTGATCCTCTGCACCGGCGCCACCGACCGCTTGATGCCCATCGAAGGCTGGCAGCTCGCGGGCACCTACAGCCTGGGCGGGGCGCAGATCGCGTTGAAGAATCAGGCCGTTTCCATCGGCCATCGCGTGGTGTTCATGGGCAGCGGGCCCTTGCTGTACCTGGTCGCCAGCCAGTACGTCAAAGCCGGCGCGACTGTGGCCGCGGTCCTCGATACCTCGCCCTTCAGCCTGCGCCTCAAAGCCCTGCCCAAACTGTTGGCGCGGCCGGGTCTGCTGTGGACCGGCATGAAACTGCTCGCGCAGTTGTATCAAGCCAAAGTACCGGTGCATCTCGGCGTCAAGCCGTTAGAGGTGCTGGGCGATGCCGCCAATGGCGTGGCGGGCGTGCGTTTTACGACGGGCAGCGGCAAGGCCGTGACCGTGCAGGCCGATGCCGTGGCGCTGGGGTATCACCTGCGTCCGGAAACCCAGCTGGGTGATCTGGCCGGTTGCGCCATGGCCTTCGATGAAGCCTCCAGCCAATGGTGGCTGGCGACGGACGAGGCCGGTCGGACCTCGGTGAACGGCGTCTATGCCGCGGGCGACGGGGCGAAAATTCGCGGCGCCGATGCTGCCGAGCACGCCGGGCGCCGAGTGGCACTGGCACTGCTCGAAGACCTCAAGCAACCGTTCAGCGCCGGGCTGCGCGATGAACAGCAACAGGCGCTCACGGTGATGGACCAGTTTCGTCTGGGCCTGGCCGAAGCGTTTCCATGGCCCAGCGAACAAGCGAAGGCCTTGCCCGACAGCGCCATCGTCTGCCGCTGCGAGATGATCACGGCCGGCGAATTGCGCCGCACGGTTAATGAGAAGGGCGCCTGTGAAGTCAACCGCGCCAAGGCTTTCAGCCGGGTCGGCATGGGCCGCTGCCAGGGCCGTTATTGCTCCCAGGCGGGGGCTGAAGTGATCGCCGCGGAAGCCGGCGTGCAGGTGCAGGAAGTCGGTCGCCAGCGCGGGCAGGCGCCGGTCAAACCCTTGTCGATGCTCATTGAGGAGGTGTCGCCATGAGCGTGCAAAAAGCAGATGTGGTGATCGTCGGTGGCGGCGTGATGGGCTCAGCGACGGCGTTCTTTCTGCGTCAGCGCGGGCAGTCGGTGATCCTGCTGGAGCGCGACCAGATCGGCCAGTACGCCAGCGGCGTCAACTTCGGCAACGTGCGCCGGCAAGGGCGGTTCCTCGGGCAACTGGCGCTGGCCAACCGCTCGTACGCACTGTGGAAACGCCTGCCGGAACTGATCGACGATGATCTGGAATTCATCCCCAGCGGGCACATGCGCGTGTGTTATCGCGAAGACGAAATCGCCGAGCTGGAAGCGTATGCCGCCGCCCCGGAGGCCGAGCAACTGGACCTGAAAATCTACCGGGGCGCAGAGCTGCATCAGCGTTTTGGCTTTCTCGGCGCGGACGTCAAAGGCGGCTCGTACGCCCCCCACGACGGCCACGCCAACCCGCGCCTTGCCGCGCCGGCCTTTGCCCGCGCCGCGCGGCGCCTGGGGGCGCAGATTGAAGAGCGCACGGAAGTGGCCGAGGTCGAGAAGGTCGGCGGTGATTTTCACGTCACCACCACCGACGGCCGTCAGTTTCACGCCGCGCAGCTGTTGATCACGGCTGGCGCCTGGGGCCAGAAACTTTCGGCGCAGTTCGGCGAACCGGTGCCGCTGGACACCCACGGCCCGCAGATGGCGGTCACGGAACCGGTGCCCTACGCCTTGCCGACGGTGATCGGCGTGTACACCAAGATCGCCGAAGAGGTGATTTATTTCCGCCAGATTCCACGGGGCAATATCGTTATCGGCGGTGGCTTTCGCAGCAAACCGGACATGCTCAACCGTCGCGCCGCTGTCGAGCCGCGCAGCATCCTCAATCAGGCCGAGCAGATGCGCCGGCTGCTGCCGGGCGTGGGCAATTTGAACATCATCCGCGTGTGGAGCGGCATTGAAGGCTACCTGCCGGACTCGCTGCCGATCATGGGCCCCAGCGGCACCGTCGACGGCCTGTTCTACGCCTTCGGCTTTTGCGGCCACGGCTTCCAGCTCGGCCCAGGCGTCGGTGATGTGATGGCCGAACTGCTCGATACCGGTCGCACCACGACCCCAATCGAGGCATTCTCCATCACGCGTTTTGCCCTTCCCGCCGTGCAACGGAGCCACGCCTCATGAAACCCCGCGTTCTCGAGATTCTGAAACGGCTGATGGCTTTCGAAACCGTGTCGTCGGAGTCCAACATGGCCCTGATCGACTACGTCCGCGACCTGCTGCTGACCAAGGGCATCGAGTCGCTGATCGTCAAAGACGAGAGTGGCAAGAAGGCCAACCTGTTTGCCAGCACCGGTCCTAAAGACCAGCCTGGCGTGTTGCTCTCCGGGCACACCGACGTGGTGCCGGCGGCGGGGCAGGCGTGGACCTTTCCGGCCTTCGCCGCCACCGTGCAGGGCGGGCGCATCTATGGCCGTGGCAGCTGCGACATGAAGGGCTTCATCGCCCTGGCCATCGACGCCATGCTCGACGCGGCAGAGCACTCACTCACACGCCCCCTCAACCGCCCGCTGCAACTGGCCTTGTCCCATGACGAGGAGATCGGTTGCGTCGGCGTGCGGCGCTTGCTCGACGTGCTGCACCTGGCGCCGGTGCGGCCATTCCTCTGCGTGATCGGCGAGCCGACCAACATGCAGTTCGTGCTGGGCCACAAGGGCAAGGGTTCCTACCGGACCTATTGCCGGGGTCAGGAGGCGCATTCGTCCCTGGCACCGCGCTCGGTCAACGCCATTCACGTGGCTTGCGACTTCATCGCCTCCCTGCGGGAGAGCCAGCAGCATCTGCAACAGCACGGCGCTCAGGACAGCGACTACGACGTGCCTTACAGCACCGTGCACGTCGGCCAGATCAGCGGCGGCAAGGCGCTGAACATCGTGCCGAACCTGTGCACCCTGGATTTCGAGGTGCGCAACCTGCCGGCGGACAACCTGGAGCAGTTCATCGAGCAGATGCGCGAGCGCGCGGAAGTGATCGTGCGCGAGGCGCAGAAGCTCTCCAGCGTGGCGGCCATCGAGATCGAAACCATCAACGTCTACCCCGGTCTCGACACCCATCCGACGGTCGAAGCGGTGAGCTTTCTCAAGCAGTTCGCTGCGCCGGACACCGGCATGACCAAAGTTTCGTTCGGCACCGAAGGCGGTCTGTTCAAGCAGCGTTTGGACGTGCCGGTGGTGGTGTGCGGCCCAGGTTCCATTGAGCAGGCGCACAAGCCCGACGAGTTTATCGAGGTCAGCCAGATGGACGCCGGCGAGCGCTTTCTGCAAGGGTTACTGGGCTCGTTGAAGGCGTAGCAGAGCCTGCCGTCCTGACGTGAATTTCAGCACGGCGCGCTGGTTTGAAGACGCTTTCGGCATCCTCGTTCGAGCCAGATCCCTAGACTGGAATCTGTCTCGGATCAGGACTCGACCATGCTCAAGAATCGCTTGCAAGACCCCGGCCTGCTGGCTGAACGCGCCTACGTCAACGGCGAGTGGATCGCTGCTGACAGTGGCGCCACCCTGGACGTCCGCGATCCCGCCAGCGGCGAACTGCTGGCGCAGGTCCCGGCCATGGACGCGGTCGACACCCGGCGCGCCATCGAAGCCGCCGAACGTGCCTGGCCTGCCTGGCGCGCGCGCCCGGCGGCAGAACGCGCGGGGCTGCTGGAGCGCTGGTTTCAGGCGATGATCGACAATCTCGATGACCTCGCGCTGATCATGACCTGCGAGCAGGGCAAGCCGCTGAACGAGGCCAAGGGCGAAATCCGCTACGGCGCCGGCTTCGTCAAGTGGTTCGCCGAAGAAGCGCGCCGGGTCTACGGCGAAACCATGCCGGCGCCCACTGGCGACCGTCGCCTGCTGACCCTCAAGCAACCGGTGGGCGTCTGCGCCGCGATCACCCCGTGGAATTTCCCCAACGCGATGATCACCCGCAAATGCGCGCCGGCCCTGGCCGCCGGCTGCCCGATCATCGTCAAACCGTCGGACCTCACGCCGCTGTCGGCCCTCGCCCTGGCGGTGCTGGCCGAGCGCGTCGGCATCCCGGCCGGCGTGTTCAACGTCATCACCGGAATGCCCGCCGGCATCGGTGAAGAACTCACCGGCAACCCGGCGGTGCGCAAGATTTCCTTCACCGGCTCCACCGCCGTCGGCCGCCTGCTGATGCGCCAGAGCGCCGAACACATCAAGCGCCTGAGCCTGGAACTGGGTGGCAACGCGCCGTTTGTGGTGTTCGATGACGCCGACCTGGAACAGGCCGTGGCCGGGGTGATGATCAGCAAGTTCCGCAACGCCGGGCAAACCTGCGTGTGTGCCAACCGCATTCTGGTGCAGGCTGGGATCTACGACCGCTTCGCCGCGCGGCTGGTGGAGGAGGTGGCTAAGCTCAAGGTCGGCAACGGCCTGGAAGACGGCGTGACCATCGGCCCGCTGATCAACCCGGCGGCGGTCGCCAAGGTGGCGCGGCACATCGACGATGCCCTGAGCCAGGGCGCCACACTCCTCTGCGGCGGGATTCCATCCGGCGACAGCCCGTTCGTGCAACCCACCGTTCTGGCTGACGCCCACGCCGGCATGTTGCTGGCCAACGAGGAAACCTTCGGCCCGGTGGCGCCGTTGATGCGCTTTACTGATGAGGCCGAGGCATTGGCGTTGGCCAACGCCACGCCGTTCGGTTTGGGCGCCTACTATTTCACCCAGGACCTGAAGCGCTCGTGGCGCTTCGGCGAGGCGCTGGAGTTCGGCATGGTCGGCCTCAACACCGGGATCATCTCGATGGAAGTCGCGCCCTTCGGCGGCATCAAACAATCGGGCCTCGGTCGCGAGGGCAGCAAGTACGGCCTGGACGAGTACCTTGAAGTCCAAGCCTTCCACATCGGCGGCTTGAACTGATTCATTGCAAGGGGCGCACCATGAGCAAGGCATTCAGAATCGCCGCGATTGCGGGCGACGGCATCGGCAAGGAAGTCCTGCCGGAAGGGCTGCGGGTACTGGAACAGGCGGCGAAAAAATGGCAACTGAACCTGAGCATTGATGTACTCGACTGGGCCCACTGCGACTACTACCTCCAGCACGGGCAGATGATGCCCGACGACTGGTTCGAACAGCTCAAGGGCTATGACGCGATCTACTTCGGCGCCGTGGGCTGGCCCGACAAGGTGCCGGACCACATTTCCCTGTGGGGTTCGCTGCTCAAGTTTCGCCGGGAGTTCGACCAATACGTGAACATCCGCCCGGTGCGCCTGTTCCCCGGCGTGCCCTGTCCGCTGGCCGGACGCAAACCGGGCGACATCGACTTCGTGGTGATCCGGGAAAACACCGAGGGCGAATATTCGTCGGTGGGCGGCAAGATGTTCGAAGGCACCGAACACGAATTCGTCCTGCAGGAATCGGTGTTCACCCGCCGAGGTGTCGACCGCATCCTCAAGTTCGCCTTCGAACTCGCCCAGACCCGCCCGCGCAAACGCCTCACGGCCGCGACCAAATCCAACGGCATCTCCATCAGCATGCCGTACTGGGACGAACGCACGGCGTTGATGGCGGCGAATTACCCTGAGGTCAGCTGGGACAAACAGCACATCGACATTCTGTGCGCGCGGTTCGTGTTGCAACCAGACCGGTTTGACGTGGTCGTGGCGTCGAACCTGTTCGGCGACATCCTGTCGGACCTCGGCCCGGCATGCGCCGGCACCATCGGCATAGCCCCGTCTGCCAACCTCGACCCGGAACGGCGGTTTCCGTCATTGTTCGAACCGGTGCATGGCTCGGCTCCTGATATCTATGGGCAGAACATCGCCAACCCCATCGCGATGATCTGGTCCGGCGCGCTGATGCTCGACTTCCTCGGCAACGGCGACGAACGCTACCGCGCGGCCCACGACGGGATCTTGCAGGCGATTGAACAAGTGATTGCCGAAGGCCCGATCACCCCGGACCTGGGAGGGAAGGGCTCCACGCAAGACGTGGGGGCGGCGATTGCCGGGAGGTTGGTTTAGGGGGTGGCGGTGTTTCAGTGGGACTGGCTTTTGACGTATGTGGGACCGGCTTTAGCCGGGAAGGCGTAAGGGTACGCATTCCAATAGTAGGACCGGCTTCAGCCGGGAAGAGGCCGGTGTGTGCAATATCATTTTTCCGGTATGGCCGCCGACGCCTTCCCGGCTAAAGCCGGTCCCACAGGGACGCAGAGCGTCCGGGGCTGCATTACCACGCAGAGCGTGGGAACGATCTGCACGTCTCTGGCTCAACGGTGACAGGTTTTTGATCTCAGTGGGACCGGCTTTAGCCGGGAAGGCGTCAGCTGCCACACCGCGAAATTAATATCGATTGAGCGGGCCTCTTCCCGGCTAAAGCCGGTCCCACTAAAAAAGCATGCGCGGTGTCAGTGGGACCGGTGGCGATCCCCGTAGGACCGGCTTCAGCCGGGAAGCCTTTGACCTGCTTTTGATCTTCATGCGCAAATAGCCCAGACGACACCAATCGCGAGTTTGGCGCGGGCCCACGGAGCGAGACCGGAGTGAAGGAACCCTGACGAAGGAAGGGCCAAACCGAGAGCAAGCATCCTTGGTTACTTGGGGATGGTGCGACTTTCGACTTTTCCAAGTAACTCGCCGAAGGCGAAACAGTCTGCCCCCAGGCAGACGCCTTTGATCTGGCGTTACCACGCGGAGCGTGTGAACGATCTGCGAAGCTCAATACCCCCGATTTCGATCTATCTGACCGACCATCCTCTCCCCCCGCTCAAACCGCCGAATATTCTCCAGCAACACCCCAAACGCACTCGCCGGCTGCGTCATCGCCGCCACATGAGGCGTCAACACCACCTGCGGGTGCCCCCAAAACGGATGATCAGCCGCCGCCGGCTCCACCTGCAACACATCCAGAATAGCGCCGCCCAACTGACCACTTTCCAGCGCCTCCAGCAAATCCCCCTCCACCAGATGCCCGCCGCGGCCCATATTGATCAGCCCCGCACCCCGCGGCAGCAACGCAAACAGATTCCGGTCCAGAATCCCCTCCGTCTGCTCCGTCAACGGCAACACACACAGCAAAATATCGCACTGCCCCAAAAACGCCGACAACTGCGCCTGACCCGCAAAACAGTCCACCCCCTCAATCTCATGAACACTGCGCGCCCAGCCCGACAAGGCAAAGCCGAACGGCGCCAGCGTCGCCAGAATCTGCTGCGCCTGGGTGCCCAACCCCATCACCCCCACGCGCCGATTTTCTGCCGGCTGCAACAGATGCGCCTGCCAACGCCGCGCCGCCTGCTGCTCGCGGTACCGCAGCATGTCCCGGTGCAGACTCAACACCGCCCACGTCGCGTATTCACACATCCCCCGCGTAATGCCCGGATCCAGCAGCCGCACTACGGGCAGGTCCGCCGGCAACCGCGACAGATCCAGCTGATCGACCCCGGCCGACAGCGCAAACAGCACCTTCAGATTGGGCAGCAACTGCGTCAGATCATCCGGCGCCTGCCAGGCGGCCAGGTACTCGACTTCTTCGGGATTGCCGATGTCCGGCCAGGCGCGCCATTCGATGTCCGGTGCGTGTTCGGCGAACAGCGTCTGCCAGTGTGGCGCGCGCGCGGGGTCGGCTTTGTAGAGCAAGGCCATGGGCGTTTCCTGCTGAAAGGACGTTGGAGGGAAGTGTAGGGAGCCAGCCCACATCATCCCCCAAGCCCGGCGCAGGATCTGTTGAAAGGCGGGGCCAAAACAGTTGATCCGAATTTCTCACGGGCCAAGTTCGGCTAAGTGCGTTGCCCGCACGCCGTAACCTGAACAGCATCGCAACCGCCTCCAGGTTGCCGGACTCACGATGGGAAATGCCATGAACAGCAAAGTCGACGAAACCCCTCTTTTGCTCCGTCAGCGCGAGCAATTTGTGCCCCGTGGCCTGGTGACCGCGCACCCGCTGGTGATCGACCGCGCCCAGGGCACCGAAATGTGGGACGTGGATGGCAAGCGCTACCTGGATTTCGTCGGCGGCATCGGCGTGCTCAACATCGGCCACAACCACCCGAAAGTGGTCGCGGCCGTGCAGGCTCAACTGCAAAAAGTCTCCCACGCCTGCTTCCAGGTGGCGGCCTACACGCCTTACCTCGACCTGGCCCAGCGCCTGTGCGCAATGATCGGCGGGCAGGAAGCCTACAAGGCCGCGTTCTTCACCTCCGGCGCCGAAGCGGTGGAAAACGCGGTGAAGATCGCCCGTGCCCATACCAACCGTTCAGCGGTCATTGCCTTTCGCGGCGGCTTCCATGGACGCACCTTGCTCGGCACCACGCTCACCGGCATGAGCCAACCCTACAAGCAGAACTTCGGGCCGTTTGCGCCGGAGGTGTTTCATACGCCGTACCCGAACGCGTATCGCGGCGTTAGCAGTGTGGACGCAATCACCGCGCTGAACGAATTGCTCGCCACCCAAGTGGCACCGGACCGCGTGGCTGCGATTCTGATCGAACCGGTGCAGGGCGATGGCGGTTTCCTCACCGCGCCGCCCGAGTTTCTCCAGGCCCTGCGCGCCTTGGCCGACAAGCACGGCATCGTGCTGATCCTCGACGAAATCCAGACCGGTTTCGGCCGCACCGGCACCTGGTTCGGCTACCAGCACGCCGGCATCCAGCCTGATCTGGTCACCGTCGCCAAGAGCCTCGCCGGTGGCCTGCCGTTATCGGGCGTGGTCGGCAAGGCGCACATCATGGACGCGCCACTGCCCGGCGGCCTCGGTGGCACATACGGCGGCAACGCCCTGGCGTGCGCGGCGGCACTGGCGGTGATCGATGCATTTGAGGAAGAACAACTGCTCGCGCGCAGCCAGCTTTTGGGCGAGCGCCTGCGCCGTGGCCTGATCGGTTTGCAGGCGCGTTACCCGCGCATCGGCGACGTGCGCGGCACCGGTTTCATGCTGGCGATCGAGCTGATCAAGGATGACGCCGCGCGCACACCGGACGCCGACCTCAATTCACGGGTGATCGACGAAGCCCGTGCCGGTGGTTTGCTGGTCATCAAATGCGGCGTTTACCGCAACGTGTTGCGCTTCCTCGCGCCGCTGGTGACGACAGAAGCCCAGGTCGACGAAGCCGTGCAGATCCTCGACGCCGCCTTGGCACGGGTCTTGAACTCGAATTGAAGCAGCGCCTTGCCCGTAACGGGCCAGATGCATCCGGGAGGTTCGATCCACATGGGGCTGACAGATTTGGGGCTGACAGGATTTGGACTGACAGAGTACCGAGCGTTACTGATCGATTGCGATGAAGTGCTGGTGGATCGCGATTCGGGTGTCTGGGCCGCGCTGCAACCGCTGCTCGACAGCCGCGGCGGGCAGCCGGCCAGGGATGACGTGCTGGCCGAATTCAGCGCGGTGGTTGCGAGCCTGTATCCGCGCTTCGCCGAGCTGGGTTTCAGTGGCGTGTTGTGCTTCGCCCATCGCCAACTGGCGGAAAAATGGGGCCTGCACGCCAGTTGGGAGGAGGGCATGAGCTTTGCCCGTTCAGCGGGCAACTGGTCGCTGTTCGAAGACGCGCCGGGGGCGATGCTCTACCTGCGCAAGTTCTATCGACTGCTGGTGCGCGGTGATCGCGATGCCGAGGATCGCGGCGTGCTGTGCGAGCGACTGGGAATTGCACCGGAAGATTTCATTTCCCTGGCCGAAGGTCCGCAATGGCTCACGGATCAGGGCGATCAGGTGCAACCGGTCCTGCATGTAACGCGACCGTCGGTCGAGCCCTTCGCCGCGCTGGACCGCTGCCTGATCGGCCGCCACCGGGCGCGTCAGCCTTCGCCCTGCGCGGCGGAATATTGCATCAACAGCATGGCCGACCTGGTGGCGCAGCATCAGCTGTCTTTACGGCGCTGATTTTGCTAGAAGATTGTCTTACAACGGCAGTCAAGAGGTACGTGATGGAAGGGCTCGTAAAACTGGATCGGATCGACATCAGCATCCTGGTCGAACTGCAAAAGGACGGCCGCATGACCAATGTCAGCCTCGCCGATGCCGTCGGCCTCTCTGCCAGCCCCTGCCTGCAGCGGGTCAAACGGCTGGAGTCGGCCGGTTATATCTCCAGCTACAAAGCGCATCTGAACCTGGCCAAGATCACCGATTCGGTCACCGTTTTCACCGAAATCACCCTCAGCGACCACAAGCGCGAAGACTTCGCCAAGTTCGAATCCAACATCCGTCTAGTGGACGAAGTGCTGGAATGCCACCTGATCAGCGGCGGCTACGACTACCTGGTGCGCTTCATGACCCGCAGCATCCAGCACTATCAGGAGGTGGTGGAAAGCCTGCTCGACAAAAACATCGGGATCTCGAAGTACTTCAGCTACATCGTCATCAAGTCGCCGGTGCTCAAGGATGGGGTGCCATTGCGCAAATTGTTGCGTCACTGAACAGACCTTCGATGGCTTTGTAGGCAATTTCCCAACGCCAACGTTTAGCTTTCACGCAGTTCCTTCAGAACCGCCCGGCAGAGATTTCCTTCGCGGCGCTTCATCCTTTCGCTCCTTGTCCAGCGGCGTGCGGCGCTGGGCAAAAATCTCAATAAGAAGAGTGCGGAGTGGGTGATGAAGGGCAGGAATACGCTGTTATGGGTAGGGCTGGCTGCGTTTAACTCCGAGGCGTTGGCCGAGGCGCAGACAACCCGCGAGGAGCAGTTCCAGCTGGGGGCGGTTGGGGTGAGTCTGGGTGTCGGGCTGTTGAATGGGCAGGCGCGAGAAAAGGTGTACGACGTTGAAAGCGGGCAGAAGATCAGCCAGTTGAACTGGAGCATGAAGCAGGTGCCGACGCTGCATCTGGGCGTGAAGTACCAGCCGATAAACTGGCTGTCCCTTGATCTGAACGGCTGGACGCGGGTGGCGAAGGGCGATGGGCATCTGAAGGATTACGACTGGCTGGAGGAAGATCGCGGCGACTGGAGCCACTATTCCGATCATCCGGACACTCAGGTCAGCAAAGCCTGGCAGGCCGATTTCGCCGCCACCGCGTGGGCGCTCAAGCGTGATGATGTGGCCCTGGGTGTGATGCTTGGTTATCAGCGTAATCAGTTCGGCTGGCAGGCGAGGGGCGGGCGCTACACCTATTCATCGGGCGAGGGGTTCCGCGACGAGTCCGGAGAATTCCCGGCAGGTGAGAAAGGCATTTCCTATCAGCAGACCTACGACACGCCTTATGTGGGGCTGGTCGGTCTCTACCATTTCCGCAACTGGACGCTGGAAGGCAGGTTCAAATACAGCCAGTGGGTTCGGGCGCGGGATCACGATCGGCATCATGTCACCGGCGTGACCTACGACGGTGACTACGGAAACGACGGCCGCATGCAAAGTCTGGCGGTTGCGCTCAGTTACCGTGTGAGTCCGCAGCTTTCGGTGAGGGCGGGTGTGGATCATCAGGTGTACGCCGAGGCGAAAGGCAGCACGCTGATCAAGGACACCCACAGCGGCGATCGCTTCCGTATCGCAGGTGACGCGGGCAGTCAGTCCGCCAGGACGACGATGTCCACGCTGGCGCTCACTTACGCTTTCTGAGCCAAGCCGACAACCGTGCTGTGCCGAGCGGCCCGGCACGGTTGACGCCTGAATGGGAGCTCCACGGCCCAGCGATGCTACACACGGTGAATTAACTCAATCACTCCCAGTGATAACACGCCAATCAGCGCTCGCTGCTTAACAAAAGATAACGTCATGTCGATTGTCATACGTTTCCAAAGCTGACTAGGATGGGGTCGCTTCGGTACGGCCACGTCGCGTGCAGGCTAGAGCGTCTGCGCGGTGGAAACGGCCTTCTGAAGCACCCAATAAAAATAAAGAAAGGGGTAGCTTCATGCGTGAGCCCGTCATTCGGCGCACTCGGTTTGCGGTCATTCGGGGCCATTTCAGCGCCCGGATGCTTTTCAAGAGCCTGCCTCTCCACGCTGCTCTGTCCCTGCTTCTCTCCTCGAACTTCTGCGGCGCAGCCCTGGCCGCTGATGGCACGCCCGTTAATGGCACGCCCGCTGACGCACCTGCCAACGCTGGCGATTCCGCCGTCTACGCCCTCGAATCCGCGAAAGCCTCCCGTAGCCTGCTGCTGGACGTAACCCATGCCGGCAAGCGCATGGTGGCGGTGGGGGATCGTGGTCACATTCTCTATTCCGACGATCAGGGCAAAACCTGGACCCAGGCCAAAGTGCCGACGCGCCAGATGCTTACCGCAGTTTATTTCGTCGATGAGCAACACGGCTGGGCCGTGGGCCACGATGCACAGATCCTGGCCAGCAGCGATGCCGGCGCCACCTGGACCAAGCAGTTCGAAGACCTCAAGCGCGAAGCGCCGTTGCTGGATGTCTGGTTCAAGGACCTGACCACCGGGATTGCCGTGGGTGCCTATGGCGCGGTGCTGGAAACCACCGATGGCGGCCAGCACTGGGAAGACATCGGCGACCGGCTGGACAACGAAGACCAGTTCCACCTCAACGGCATTGCGTACGTGAAGGACGCCGGTCTGTTCGTGGTCGGGGAACAGGGCAGCATGTTCCGCTCCCCGGACGACGGCCAGACCTGGGAAAAGCTCGAAGGCCCCTATCAGGGCTCGTTGTTCGGCGCGGTAGGCACGGCGGAATCCAACACGCTGCTGGTTTACGGCCTGCGCGGCAATCTGTTTCGTTCGACCGATTTTGGCACCACCTGGGAGCCCGTCCCGCTACAGGGTGAGCGCGGCCCGCTGGAGTTCAGCATCGCCAACGCCTCACTGATGCCGGACAACTCTATCGTGCTGGTCGGCAACGGCGGCAGCGTCATGCGCAGCACGGACGATGGCGAAAGCTTCACGGTTGCCAATCGCCCCGACCGGCTTTCGTTGTCCGGCGTAGCCGAGGACGACAAAGGCAATCTGGTTCTGGTGGGACAGGGCGGCGTTCGCGTCACCTCGCCGACGGGCGCTGACAGCGCTCAACAATAAGAACAAGCAGGCGAGGACACGTTTCCATGAGCAACCTTCAACAACACCACGACAAGCCGACGCGCCTGGAGCAGTTGATTTTCAACAACCGCAAGACGGTGATCGGCATCTGCCTGCTGGTCAGCATCTTTCTGTTCTGGCAAGCGACCCTGGTGCGCCCGTCCACCAGCTTCGAAAAAATGATTCCGCTGGGGCATCCGTTTGTTCAGAACATGATGGAGCATCGCAACGACCTGGCGAACCTGGGCAACACCGTGCGCATTTCGGTGGAGGCCAAGCAGGGCGACATCTTTTCCAAGGATTACATGGAGACCCTGCGGCAGATCAACGACGAGGTGTTCTACATTTCCGGCGTCGACCGCTCCGGGCTCAAGTCGTTGTGGAGCCCCAGCGTGCGCTGGACCGAAGTGACGGAGGAGGGCTTTGCCGGCGGCGAGGTGATTCCGCAGAGCTACGACGGCTCGCAACAGAGCCTCGACAAGCTGCGTAATAACGTCCTCAAGTCCGGGCAGGTTGGGCGTCTGGTCTCCAACAACTTCAAGTCGAGCATCGTCGATGTGCCGTTGCAGGAGTTCTACCCGGACCCCAACGACCAGAGCAAGCTGCTGCCGCTGGATTACCGTCAGTTCTCCCACCAGCTTGAAGAGAAGATTCGCGACAAGTACGAAGCGCAGAACCCCAATGTCGAGATTCACATCGTCGGTTTTGCCAAGAAGGTCGGCGACCTCATCGACGGCCTGATCATGGTGGTGATGTTCTTTGGCATCGCCTTCCTGATCACCCTGGTCCTGCTGATGTGGTTCACCCGCTGCGCCCGCAGCACCATCGCGGTCTTGAGCACCACGTTGATCGCCGTGATCTGGCAGCTGGGCCTGATGCATGTGGTGGGTTTCGGGCTTGATCCCTACTCGATGCTGGTGCCGTTTCTGATCTTCGCCATTGGTATTTCCCACGGCGTGCAGAAGATCAACGGCATCGCCCTGCAATCCAGTGATGCCGACAGTGCGCTCACCGCAGCACGACGCACCTTCCGCCAGTTGTTCCTGCCGGGGATGATCGCGATTCTTGCCGACGCTGTGGGTTTTATCACGTTGCTGATCATCGACATCGGCGTGATCCGCGAGCTGGCCATCGGCGCCTCCATTGGCGTGGCGGTGATCGTGTTCACCAACCTGATCCTCCTGCCGGTGGCGATTTCCTACGTTGGCATCAGCAAAAAAGCCGTGGTGCGCAGCAAAGAGGATGCCGTGCGTGAGCATCCGTTCTGGCGTCTGCTGTCGAACTTCGCCGCGCCGAAAGTCGCCCGCGTGTCGGTGGCATTGGCACTGGTCGCGCTGGTGGGCGGCCTTTGGTACGGCCATAACCTGAAGATTGGCGACCTCGATCAAGGCGCGCCGGAACTGCGGCCGGACTCGCGCTACAACCAGGACAACAGCTTCATCATCAACAATTACTCGACCAGCTCCGACGTGCTGGTGGTGATGGTCAAGACGCCGCCTGAAGGCTGTTCGGCGTACCAGACGCTGTCGGCGATGAATGAGCTGTCGTGGAAGATGGAGAACACGCCAGGGGTGCAGTCGGCGATTTCCTTGGTGACCGTCTCCAAGCAGGTCATCAAGGGGATGAACGAGGGCAACCTGAAATGGGAGTCGCTGTCGCGCAACAAGGACGTGCTCAACAGCTCGATTTCCCGCGCTGACGGTTTGTACAACAACACCTGCTCCCTGGCGCCGTTGCTGATTTTCCTCAACGACCACAAGGCCGAAACCCTGGATCGCGCCGTGCATGCGGTGCAGGAGTTCGCGCAGCAGAACAACAAGGACGGCCTGGAGTTTCTGCTGGCGGCGGGTAACGCCGGGATCGAGGCGGCCACCAACGAAGTCATCAAGCAGGCCGAGCTGACCATTCTGATTCTGGTGTACGTGTGCGTGGCGGTGATGTGCATGATCACCTTCCGTTCATGGGCGGCGACGCTGTGCATCGTCCTGCCGCTGGTGCTGACGTCGGTGCTGGGTAACGCGCTGATGGCGTTCATGGGCATCGGCGTGAAAGTCGCAACGCTGCCGGTGGTGGCGCTCGGGGTGGGGATCGGGGTCGATTACGGGATTTACATCTATAGCCGACTGGAGAGTTTCCTGCGGGCGGGATTGCCATTGCAGGAAGCCTATTACCAGACGCTGAAATCCACCGGCAAAGCGGTGTTGTTCACTGGCCTGTGTCTGGCGATTGGCGTGTGCACCTGGATATTCTCGGCCATCAAGTTCCAGGCCGACATGGGCCTGATGCTGACCTTCATGCTGCTGTGGAACATGTTCGGCGCCCTGTGGCTGTTGCCGGCGCTGGCGCGGTTCCTGATCAAACCGGAGAAGATGGCGGGCAAGGTCGGGAATTCGCTGTTTTCACATTGAGTGGCGACATTTAGGTCGTCGGAGCGCGTTTGCTGGCGAACGCGTTATGTAGGACCGGCTTCAGCCGGGAAGAGGCCGGATTGACCGCCATCAATTTAGCGGTGTGACCACCGACGCTTTCCCGGCTAAAGCCAGTCCTACCAGAAACACGCTGTCCCACATCCGGATTCATTCAGTTATAAACAAAAAAACCACGCCCGGTCTTGCGTCCCAGATACCCTGCCGCGACCATTTCCTTGAGCAGCGGCGCGGGGCGGTATTTGCTGTCGTTGAAGCCTTCGTTGAACGCTTCGACGATCGCCAGCAGGGTGTCCAAACCGATCAGGTCAGCCAGCGCCAGCGGGCCGATGGGCTGGTTGCAGCCCAGACGCATGCCGTCGTCGATGTCCTGAGCAGTGGCCAGGCCTTCCTGCAACACCAGAATCGCCTCGTTGATCATCGGCACCAGAATCCGGTTGACCACAAACCCCGGGCGGTTGCCGGCGGTGATCGCGGTCTTGTTCAACCGCTCGGCCAGCTTGATCGCCGCGATGTGGGTGGTGTCCGCCGTCTGCAGACCGCGAATGACCTCGATCAGGTTCATCATCGGAACCGGGTTGAAGAAGTGCAGGCCGATGAACCGCTCGGGGTGCTCGACGCTGGCCGCCAGTTGCGTAATGGACAGCGACGAGGTGTTCGACGCGATCACACACTCGCGGTCGACATGGCTGGCGATCTGCTTGAGCAGGCGCAGCTTCAGTTCCAGGTTCTCGGTGGCCGCTTCGATCACCAGTTGCGCGCCATTCAACTGGCCATAGTCCGTGGTGACGCTGATGCGCCCCAGCGCCGCTTCGGCAACATCGGCCGCGACCGTCTGCTTGCTCACCTGCCGCTCGAGGTTCTTGCGCACGGTCGCCATGCCGCGCTCCAGTGCCGTGTCGGAAATGTCCAGCAGGGTCACGTCGAAACCGGCCACCGCGCAGACCTGCGCGATGCCGTTGCCCATGGTGCCGGCGCCGATCACGGCGATGTGTTGCATGCTCATCGACAAGCCTCCTTACACGCGTTCGAAAATGACGGCGATGCCCTGACCGCCGCCGATGCACATGGTCACCAGCGCATAGCGGCCCTGAATCCGGTGCAGCTCGTGGATCGCTTTGGTGGCGATGATCGCCCCCGTCGCGCCCACCGGGTGGCCGAGGGAGATGCCCGAGCCGTTCGGGTTAACCTTCGCAGGATCAAAGCCTAGCTCACGGGCAACAGCGCAGGCCTGGGCGGCGAAGGCTTCGTTGGATTCGATGACGTCCAGATCCGCCACGGTCAGGCCGGCGCGCTCCAGTACTTTGCGGCTGGCCGGAATCGGCCCCAACCCCATCATCGCCGGATCAACCCCGGCATGGGCATACGCCACCAGACGCGCCATCGGCTTGAGGCCGTGCGCGCGGACCATGTCGCCATTGGCCATGACCAGCGCCGCCGCGCCGTCGTTGAGGCCGGACGCGTTGCCGGCGGTGACGGTGCCGTCCTTCTTGAACGCGGTCTTCATCTTCTCCAGTTGCTCGGCCGTCACGTCGCCACGCACATGTTCGTCCTGGGCAAAGGTCACGGTGCCTTTGCGCGTGGCGATCTCGATCGGCACGATCTGGCCCTCGAAACGGCCCTCGGCGATGGCGTGGGCGGCGCGCTGCTGACTGGTCAGCGCCAGGGCGTCCTGATCGGCGCGGGTGATGCCGTAATGTTCGGCGATGTTCTCGGCGGTGATGCCCATGTGAATATTGGCGAACGGATCGTGCAATGCGCCGAGCATGTAGTCGTACGCCTGCACATTACCCATGCGCGCACCCCAGCGGGCCTGAGGCATGATGTACGCGCCACGGCTCATGGATTCGGCGCCACCGGCCAGCACGGCCTGGGCGTCGCCGAGCATCAGCGACTGCGCCGCCGAAACGATGGCCTGTAACCCCGAACCGCACAGGCGGTTGACGTTCATGGCGGGGGTTTCTTTGGTCAGGCCGGCTTCGAGGGCGATGACCCGGGAAAGATAGGCATCGCGTACTTCGGTGGGGATCACGTGGCCCATGACCACATGGCCAATGTGTTCCGGTGCAATCCCGGATTTGGCCAGTGCGGCGCGGCTGACCTGAGTGCCCAGTTCGATGGGCGAGACGTCCTTGAGGGAACCGCCGAATCCACCGATGGCGGTACGCAGTGCGCTGACGACGAAAACTTCGGGTGTGCTCATGGGGACTCCTGACACGTATTGGAATTATGGGGGCGGCACGGCGAAATGGCGTTTCGGCCGGTGCTGACTGCGGGCAAGTCTAGATCGGCGTTCGGGGCGGGCCTATGCCGAAACTGTCCAGATGGGCTGGCGTTCTTTACCATCAGCGCCTGATCCGTGGTGCACCATTCAAGAAGGGAAAGGCGGTCATGCGGGAAAAGGATTCAGTGTCGATCTACTTCGTCCAGTTGATCGTCCACGCGCTGCGCGACCAGCCACTGCGTTTGCAGTCGGTTCTTGAGGCGGCGGAGATCGACATGGCGCTGCTCGACGACCCCACGGCGCGGGTCTCGGCCAGCGCATTTGCGGCGTTGTGGCTGATTCAGATCAAGGAGCTGGGCGACGAGTTTTTCGGCCTCGACTCCCACGGCATGCCCCTGGGCAGCTTCGCCCTGATTTGCCGGGGGCTGATTCAGGAACCCACTCTGGAAAAGGCCCTGCGCCAGTGCCTGAGCAATTTCGGCCTGTTCCTGCGCGACTTTCGCGGCAGCCTCATCGTTCGCGGCTCGCGCGCCGTGCTCGCGGTGGACACCACGACAGACGACCCGGTCCGGCAGCGCTTCGGTGAAGAGACGTTTCTGCTGTTGATGATCAGCCTGCTGTGCTGGCTAGGCGGGCGCCGCATCAGCATCGACCGCGCGCAGTTTCGCCAGCGCCGTCAGCGCCTCAGCGACGACTCACTGCTGTGGGGTTTCAACCTGAGTTTTGGCGAGCAACGCACCGAAATCGAGTTCTCCAGCCACTACCTGCGTCTGCCGGTGGTGCAGTCGTTGCCGTCGCTGAAATCATTTTTACGCACCGCGCCGCAGTGGCTGGTCATTCGCTACCGCAACCAGCGCGGGCTGGCGGCGCAGGTTTATCAGCGCCTGCGCAACAGCCATTACGGCCACTGGCCGACGCTGCTGGAAATGGCCGATGAACTGAAACTCAGTGCCACCACCTTCCGCCGTCGGCTGGAGCGCGAGGGCTGCGCGTTTCAAGGGATCAAGGACGACGTCCGCCGCGGCATCGCCCAGCAGAAGCTGCGCGACACCGAGCTGAGCGTGGTGGAGATCGCGTCCTTGGTGGGGTTTCAGGAGCCCAGCGCGTTTCACCGGGCGTTCAAGAAATGGACGGGGGAAAGTCCGGGCGGCTACCGCAGGAAGCAAGCCGCCAGCAACTCAATGACGGCCGACTGATGAGCCGCCGCCGGTGTCAGGGCAGCCACGCCTCGCGCCAGGCCTGAACAGCCGCGTCGTCGAACATCCCGTCGCCAAGCACCTGCTCGCGCAAGTCGTCGCCGAGTAGCGCGGCGCTGGTCAGGTCCATCGTGTGGGCACGAATCAGGTTGACCCAGGCCTCCAGCGTGTTCGGTACCCGCGTGACCGGCAAGTCGCCGGCGTAGGCGCGAACGTCGCTGCAGATCACCGGCACACCGCAGGCGCCGAGTTGCAGCAGGGTGATGTTGTTCTTGCAGGCGCCGAACAGGTTATCCACGGCGGGGAGCAGGGCCAGATCGAGGTTCAGGTCGGCGACGGCTGTGGCGTATTGCTCGGCGGGCGGCCGCTCGTGGGATTCATGGGCATGACTGCGCAGCACGCCCTGGTCATCGCCCATCACGATCCACTCCACCTCTCCTGCCAGAGCCTCGACCACGGCGAGGATCATGTGCAGATCCTGTGGCTGCCAGCGATCACTGACCAGACCGACCCTCGGCTTGCGACCCACGCCACGGCGCGAGACGAGGTTGCCCCAGACCTGAGGCGACAGGCGCGAAGGTAGCAGCCGCACGTCCGCGTGGAATTCGCGGGCGATATCGGCGAGCACTTGGGTCGAAGCGATCACGCGATGGGCCTGATGCAGGCTCTTCTGCAGCAGGTCAACGCACTCGGCATCGAAGGCGAACGGGTCTTCGCCTGGCGTCCGGGAACCCAGTTGCAGGTCATTGATGTCGAGCACCACGAAGGCATCCGGCAACAGCTGGGCGCGGGCGATGGTTTGCAGGTGGTCGGCGTCGAGCCGGGCCTGAAACACCACGACGTTAGGCTTGAAGCGACCCTCCTGGGGAATCGACAGCGCCTGGCTGCTGAGCATGCCGTCCACAACACCGGCGGCTTGCAGCGTCTCGAACGGTGCGATCACCCGCTCATGGGGCGAGGCCCAGAGGCCGGCGGGGTAGGCCAGCACCACCGGATCGCGGCGCCAGGCCATCGGCCGCCAGACCAACGGCATGTTGAGTTCGAGTTCGACCGATTGCAGGTCGAACGAAAGATTGGGGTTGAAGGCGCTGTCGTTCGCCAGGGTCGGCAGCCATTTGCGGTACATCGCCAGTTGCTCGCCGACGAAGCGCTTGCGCTTGGCCTGCTGCGTGGCGGTGTCGACGTGGGTCTGGCTGACGCTGCCCTCGTGGATCAGCACCGAATGGGGCGTCCAGACGTTCAGGTAGCCGAGGGCGCCGACTTTCATGCACAGATCGACGTCGTTGTAGGACACGACGAAGGCCTCTTCGTCCAGCCCGCCGACTTCCTCGTAAATCGAGCGGCGGACCATCAGGCACGCCGCCGTCACCGCGCTCAAGTCCTGATCCACCTGCACGCGCTGCATGTAACCCTGAATGTGCCCGGGCTCACCGATGTGCTGGTGACCGGCCGGGCCGTCCATGCCCAGGCGCACGCCAGCATGCTGCATGCGTCCGTTGGGGAACAGCAGCTTGGCGCCGACCACGCCGACTTCAGGGCGCAACGCATGATTGAGCAATTCGTCCAGCCAACGCGTATGGACGATGGCGGTGTCGTTGTTCAGCAGCACCAGGTAATCGCCCTTGGCCTGGGCCGCAGCGACGTTGTTGATGCGCGAATAGTTGAACGGGTGCGGGTAACGCAGCACGCGCACCTGCGCCGAGCCCAGGGCGTCGATGCGCGCCAGCCATTCGAGGGCTTCGGGGGTTTCGCTGTTGTTGTCGACGATGAGCAGTTCGTAATTCAGGTAGCGCGTGGTGTGCAGCAGGGTTTCGACGCAGCGCTGCAGAAACGGCAGCTGATCCTTAGTCGGGACGATGATCGACACCAAGGGTTGATCGCTGTGGCCGTAGCGCACGTGGTAGCGGCGGGGCAGGGTGTGTTCGATGACCGCGCGCGGATAACCTCGCACCTGCAGATGGCGCTGCAATGTGGCGATTTCGTCAGGATTATCCACCGCTTCCGGCAGGTCACAGACCAGCAGCGGCTCACTGATGTGAACGATCTGCCCGGCGCCTTCACGCTCATACAACCGCAAGATCAGGTCGAATTCAGCGGCATCGGCGAAGCGCTCATCGAAGCCGCCGAGGTCCACCAGGGTCTGCCGCCGGAACAGCCAATGACCTGCGGTCAGCAGCGGGTAGCTCAGCAGGTAGTCGAGGTTGAAGTCCGGGCGCATGGCTGAACTCAAGCCACCCCGAGGCCGCCGGTGCATTTCATCGGCGAAGGCGGCGCAGGCGTCAGGGGATTCGAGCAGCTTCAGCGCGCTGGCAGCCAGGCCAAACGCCGTGAATTGCGTACCGGCGTCGATCACGATCAGCCAGTCAAAACGGTGGTTTTCGACCACCTGATTGAGCAGCGCGGCAGTGTTCATAGCGCCGATGGCAAGGGTGGTCACCCTAAGGCTGACCAAGGTGGCCGGCCGCTCGGTCGCGTCGGTCAACACCACCACGTTCATGGCAGCGTGCAGGGCGCCGTGGAGGGCCAGGCTGTCGAGGCTGCGCTGAATCTTTTCCGGGGCGTTGCCGACATCCTTGATCACCACCAACAGCGAAGGCGCGCCGACGTCGGCCAGGTGCTGGTCGATCTGCGTTTGCTGGTCGGCCGTCGGCACGCGATGACCGAGCCAGGCCTCGACCTGCTGCGGGTTCAACCGTTGCGGCAACGGCGCGGACAACTGCGCCAGCAGGTTGAAATCGGTAAACCCCTGGGTTGCCGACAACGGGCGGGCGCCGACCCAGCCGTTGTCCAGCGACGTGCTGGCCCAGCCGGCTTCTCGGATCAGCCGATGAAACAGGGGCAGGTGATCACTGTCCGTGCCGACGATTTCAATGCCCTGTTCGGTCAGCTGTTGCGGCGCGATACGCGTGCCCGTCAGCGTGGCCGGCAGCATGATCAGCTCGGCGTCGTGCAGCAAATTGGCGTACAGCGCCAAGTGCCCCAGCGGGCCGACGGATTCACCGTTGAGGGAAAACAGGTCGGCGCCCAACGCCAGCAGGTCATCGCGGCGACACAGCACGCTGCTCAGCTCACCGATGAAATTGCAGGTGAACTCCCCCAGCAGCGCAACCACGTCAGGCCCGTGGAAAACCGTGGGCTCGGTAACGCGAAAGCGGGTCGCCAGATTCTCTTGCAGCGCCACGCCCTCGGCGTTCAACCACTGGCGGTGCGCAGTCGCCAGTGAGGCCTGGGGATTGACCTCCAGCGCCGCGACCATCTGCTGAATGCAGTCCGGCGCCAGTACGGCGTCACCCGCCATGAACTTGATGTACTGCCCGGAAGCTTCGGCAACGGCGCGGTTGAAACAGGCGTCTGCGCCCTCGGGAAATTCGTTGCGCAGGTAGCGAATCGGCCAGCGGCACGACGCCCGGTACAGGTCCGTTACGGTTTCTGCCAGACCGTCCGTGGCGTCGTCGCAGATCACGATTTCAATGGCATCGTGGGTCTGCCCGATCACGCTGCTCAGCGCGGTTTCAAAAAAATCGGTACGGCAGACGGCGATGACGACACTGACCAGTCGTTGAGAATCCATGGGGGTATCCGGTAGTTGAAAAACGTGCCTCGAACATCGGCGCATTGACAGCAGAACGGGGGGCGCAAGCGACCCGTCATGAAAATGACGCCTCGGGCATGAACATCCGATGAAGCAATATCCCGGCCAACGGATGGGCATCAGGTTTTGCCGTGAAACCTGCACCTGCTGGCCAATTAGTGGCCCTGCGAGGGTGGCCAGTTGTGCTTGCGTGATAGGTCTTGAGGCCTGCTGGAAAGCGTGCTTGAGTAGATTAATGATCGTCGTATTCATGCCGATACTCGAAAGACAGGCGGCTTTGCTTCACGCCGATCACCTTCCAATCACTGCTCCAGGCAGACAGCGGGACATACCATGGCAACACCTTCGAAATTCGATAACGACACGTTCCAGCTGGCCCGCGATCACTTGCAGCACTTCGTCAAGAAGACCGCCGAGTTGCTCCACGAAGAGACCGGACGGTTGTTGGAAGTCGGGCCCCAGGAGCGTTCGCTGGTTCGGGAAAGTTTCACCCAGTTCGCCGTTGATACCTTCGACATCGTCGACACTTACGGGCCGACCCTTGTTGGCGATATCACCCGCAAGAACGAATTCATTGCCGACAGCGCCTATGACTGCGTCGTTTGCATGGAAGTCATCGAGCACACGCTGAACCCGTTCGACACCATCAAGGAGATTCGCCGCATCCTCAAACATGAGGGTTATCTGCTGATTTCCGCCCCATTGAACTGGCGCATACACGGTCCGAGCCCGGACTGCTGGCGCATTACCGAACATGGCTGGAATGCGCTGCTGCGCGACTTCGATATCGTCGAGATCGATATTCTCGAATCCCCGGACCGTGAACTGTTCCCGATTCGCTATAACGTCCTTGCCCGGTGTAACAAGTTCAAGGAAACCAAAGACAGCGAACTGACGTTCCGTTTCATATGAACGCCGCCGTGCACGACAGCGTGAAATCCCTCGACGCGCTGATTCCCCGGCTCTCGTCCGAGGCATTCGACGTTGATGTGTTTCGCAAGACGGGCGTTTTTGTGGTGCGCAACGCCGTGCCCCGGGACGTGGTCGATGCATGGCAGAACGAGTGGCAAAGCTTCTACGGCGCGGTGCTGGAGAAGGGGCGAGACGTCAATCGCGCCAACCCTGTTTCCCTCAACGAACAGTTACCTGAAGGCCTGGCTCACATGTACCGCGAGTCGGTTTTCGCCACTGCCTTGAAGCCGCTGATGGGCGAGCACATTGCGTTGTATAACCACCGCTTTGTCATTAAAGACGCGCTGAGTGCCAACAAAGTGTTCCTGCACCAGGACAGTTGTTACCACGCCGGTCACCTGAACAAGTGCAGCGTTTTCGTAGCAATCAGTGCGGTGAACAAAGACAACGGCGGTATGACCTTTCATGTGGGTTCCCACGCCCTGGGGCTCCTCGGCGATGCCGGTGAAATCGATCCGGCCAGTTTCGATGTGCAATGGCCGACCGTCACGCCGGAGCTGGCGCCCGGCGACTTCGTGATCATGGACAGTCGACTGTGGCATGAGTCAGGGCCGAACGTTTCGGGTGTCGACCGGATCATGGCCGACATGATTCTTCAGCCGGCCGACGACCCCACCGGGCAAGAGCTGATATGCGGTGAGTGGCAGACCGATGTCTTTTTCTCGCCCAAAAACATCACGCGTCACTTCGTCAATTCACGCATTCTCAAGATCGTTAAATACGAAAAAGAGCTGACGCAGTTGAAAGCCGACGCCGCACACATTGCCGGTAACACAACAGAATGATTCAACACGCCTGACCTGTCCGCGCGTTGCAGGTATCCGTCGATACCGCCCCCTGAACACTGACCGCGCTGGCGCAACCTGACCACACTGAGCGCCCCAGCGTCTGACAACCGATTTGAGGAGAGAAAAATGGATACCTGTCTCGCGACCCGCACATATGCCCCTTCAGCGCTGATGCACATTCGGCCCTACCGCGTGCTGAGCATTGAGGACGGCCGGGAAGAAGAGGTCAAATTCTTCATGCCCCCCGCCGATGGCGCCGGCAGCCTGACGTCATTTGAATCGGTGATGCTGCTCAAGCTGGTTCGCGCCATCAACCCGGACTTCGTGTTCGAGTTCGGCACCTTCGACGGGCGCACCACCCGATTGGTGCTGGAAGATCTGCCGGACAACGGCGACAGCGAGCCACGGATTTACACGCTGGACCTGCCGGACACCGACGGCGTCGTGTTTCAGGGCGATGACAAGTTGCTCGCCGAAAAGGCCGTGCTGTCGAGCCGCAAGTACAACCAGTCGCCGAAAAAGGCCATGGTCAGGCAGATCCTGCAAGACTCCATGACCTTTGATCCGTCGCCCTATGCGGGCAAGTTCGATTTCATCTTTGTCGATGCCAACCACGAGTACAAATACGTCAAGCGTGACACCGAAAACTCGCTGAAGATGCTCGGTGGCGACAGCAGCTGCATCGTCTGGCATGACTACGGTAATCCGCAGTTTCCCGAGCTGACCCGCTACCTGGAAGACCTGGCCAGCAGTCTGGAGCTGTATCACATCGAAGGCACGATGCTGGTGTTCCACATGCGCGGCGCGAAGATCGGTGAGGAAAGAACTGCAGCGTGATGACGATGGGCGCTGATCCTGCGCGGGCCACCATAGTGGCCCGCAAAGACAGCATTCCGCCGCTGGAGATTGACTGGGTGTACCGGCGTTTTCGCGACCAAGCTCGCTCCCACAATTGATCACAGAACGCCTGACCTGCGTCGTTGGCTGCAGTCAATCCAGATACAACGGCCTGGTCGCCTCTCGAGCGCGCCGTTTTTTTGTCTCCCCTCGATTCTTCCAACTTTCCCGGAAACCCCTGTACCCCATATGATCCGTGGCCTGGCGCCTGTTTTTCGGGTTCTGGTTCGGAACTTGCTTCAGTCCCGCTACGCATCGGCGAAGGCGTCCGATCATGGTCCGTGGAGTGGCGAGAGATGGTAGAGCAAGCAGTGGCACTGGAAGAGCAAGTCGTCGCGTTGATCGAAGAAGCGATGGAAGCCGATGAGGGCACCCTCAAGGTCGACCAGCCGCTGGACTGGGATTCGATTGCCCTGGTGACCTTTATGGCCCTGGTCGACGAGCGCCTGGAGAAAACCATTTCGGCTTCGCGCCTGAACAAGTGCGAAACCGTCCGGGACGTCATCACGCTGGTTTCGGAATAAACCCGGTTTCCGGATAAGGCGCTCCATTACCGAAAGCGCTTGAACATCAGGGCAGCCACGCGGCCCTGGCTGTAGCGCTCTCACGCGTGACCCCGTTTTCTGGACAGACTCATGACGTGCACAGCCTCACAACGGATCGCGCCGGACCTGGTGAAAGCCTACTGGCATCCGCTTTGCCTGAAGTCGCAAGTGGCCGACGACAAGGATTTTGTGCGCTTCAATGTGCTGGATTTCGAAGTCGTGGTGTTCAACGACGCGGGCAATCTGATCGCCTTCGACAACCGCTGCCCCCACCGGGGGACGCGGTTTTTCACCGAAGACGCAGGCCATCAACGGATTCTCTGCCCCTACCACGGCTGGAATTACGCGGACGGTCAGCTGCGCATCCCTGACGCCAAGCGTTTCGTCGGTTGTGACATCGGCAGCGCCAGCCTGAATTTCTTCAAGCTGGCGACTTGCGGCGAGCTGGTGTTTTTTGCCATCGAACCCGGGGCATCGCTGCCTGACCAGTTGGGTCAGGACATCTTCACCCTGCTTGAGCAGACCACGCCGGATTTGAACAAGCCCTCGGATTTCAATCGGTACGCCTTCGAAGCCGACTGGCCGATTTCCCTGGAAAACGCCCTTGAGCCGTACCACATCCCCCTCGTGCACCGAGACACCTTGGCGACCCTGAAACTGGGCGTCGGCGAGAACGTTTTCTACGGCGAAAACTCCATCTGGTACGCCCCGGTGGAGAACGAGAAAGTCGCCCGACGGCTGGAAAGCCTGTCGCGCTTTTTCACCCCGAGGGACGCCTACGCGGGGTACGTGAGCCTCTTTCTGTATCCGTTTTCGATGCTGTCCTCGACCTACGGTTATTCGTGGTCGATGCAGAATTTCTTTCCTTCTGCACAAACCGACCGGACCTGGTTCACCAGCCAGCTGTACCCGCTGCGTGCCGCGTCCGAGCGATACGACGAGATCGTGTCCACGTTCATGACGTCCACGGCCGAGAACAACCGGGCCGTGTTCGAAGAAGATCACAACATTTGCAAACGAATTCCTGGCGACACCTGGTCCTGGAATGCTCCGCGGTATTACAGCTCGCTGGAAGCAAAGCTTCTGCATTTTCGGGCGTCCTGCGCGGAGTGGGCACGACAGGCCGGTGCCGTCACAACGGTTGGCGAGGAACGGGTATGAGTAGCGTCACGGGCAGTAGCGCTGACGCAGTGCGCAGCATTGCCAAAGTCAAAATCAGGGGCATCGCCTGTGCGCTGCCCAAGGCCGTGTCGGACGTCGCGGACCTGACCGGGCGCT
Organism: Pseudomonas sp. HP_12; assembly: GCF_055283955.1. Taxonomy (NCBI): domain Bacteria; kingdom Pseudomonadati; phylum Pseudomonadota; class Gammaproteobacteria; order Pseudomonadales; family Pseudomonadaceae; genus Pseudomonas; species Pseudomonas sp. HP_12. The sequence continues at coordinate 86,379 of NZ_JBTOQG010000012.1, read as the reverse complement.
TCGGCGACGAGAGCATCGCCAAGATCATGGCCAGCACCGGCATCGAGCGCCGGCATGTGGTGCAGGACGAATGCACGTCGGACCTGTGTGTCGAGGCGGCCGAGCGTCTGTTGGCGGATCTGGCCATCGACAAAACGTCCATCGACACGCTGATCTTCATCACCCAGACCCCGGACTACGTGCTCCCGGCCACCGCCTGCACCTTGCAACGGCGCCTCGGTTTGCCGGTCACCACCGCCGCGCTCGATGTGAACATGGGCTGCTCGGGTTACGTGTATGGACTGTGGATGGCGTCGGCGATGATCGCCGGTGGCGGTAGCCAACGCGTGTTGCTGCTGGTCGGCGACACCATCAGCAAACTGGTGGCCCCGGGCGATCGCTCGGTGGCCGCGCTGTTTGGCGATGCCGGTTCCGCCACATTGCTCGATTACGATGAGACCGTTGCCGGCGCGCCTTTCGTGCTCGGCACCGACGGCCGTGGTGAGAAGAACCTCATCGTGCCCGGCGGCGGGTTTCGTGACCGCAAGGGGGCCGATGGCTCCACCAGTGAAGACGATGTGCGTGGCCCGTTCGACCTGTACATGAACGGCACCGAGATCTTTGCCTTCACCCTGGCCCGCGTGCCGGGGCTGGTGCGCACCCTGGAGAAGCACGCCGAGGAACAGCAACGCTCCATCGACAAATATGTGTTCCATCAGGCCAACCGCTTCATGCTCGAGCACCTGTCGAAGAAGACCAAGTTGCCGGCGGAAAAGGTCGTGCTCAATCTGCAGAACGTCGGCAACACCAGCAGCGCGTCGATTCCCCTGGCGTTGGGTCTTGGCGCGAATGCGGCCACGGCCGACAGCGGCTCGACCCTGCACGGCCAGCACCTGCTCGCCGGTTTCGGCGTGGGTTATTCGTGGGCCGGCTGCATCGTCGATCTCGACAACACGTGGATCAGCCCGCTGACGCTGGTCGGCACAGACAGTAGCGAGGCGTAAGTGCAGAGCAATCCTTTTTCCCTGGACGGCATGTCCATCCTGGTCACCGGCGCGTCTTCCGGGATCGGCCGTGAAGTGGCGATCTGGCTGAGCCGACAGGGCGCACGAATCGTCGCCGTGGCCCGTGACGCTCAACGCCTGGAAGAAACCCTGAGCCAGTTGCACGGCGAAGGGCATTCGGTCGAAGTCTTTGATTTTCTGGGTGGCGGCGACGTCTCCGCCTGGCTGAAAGCCCTGTCGCGCAACGGCTCGCCATTCGACGGTCTGGTGCATGCGGCAGGCGTGCAATTGCCGCTGCCGATTCGGGCCATGGGCCTGGATCACTGGGAAACCATTTTCGCCACCAACGTCACGTCCGGTTTTTCCCTGATCAAGGCGTTCAGGCAAAAAGGCGTGTGCCGCAACCCGTCGAGCATCGTCATGCTGTCGTCGGTCATGGCTCAGGTCGCCCAACCCGCGTTGATCGGTTACTGCGCGAGCAAGGGCGCGGTTGAATCCATGGTTCGCGCCGCCGCCCTTGAGCTGGCGCGGGAAGGCATTCGCGTCAACGCCATTGCGCCCGGCGTGATCAAAACCGAAATGGCGGAGAAACTCGAAGGCCTGGTCGGCGAAGACGCCATGGCCGCCATCGAACGCAAACATCCGCTGGGGCTCGGTCATCCGCTGGACGTGGCCTACGCCGTCAATTATCTGCTGTCACCGGCCGCGCGCTGGGTCACGGGTACGTCGCTGGTTGTCGATGGAGGTTACCTGGCCGAATGAACACCAAAAAACTCATTATCGTCGGCGCAGGCGGGCTGGGCCGGGAGGTCCATTCCTGGCTCAAGGACTGGGTCGAGCACAACCCGGATTACGTCATCGGCGGCTTCATTGATGACGGCAGCCTGTCGCTCAATCGCTTCAATCATTACGCCGACATTCTCTCGACCATCGACGCCTACGAACCGGCCGACGATGAGCTGCTGCTCTGCGCCATCGGCAAGCCCGCCGACAAGAAATACGTGGTGGAAAAGCTGCTGGCCAAGGGCGCGGCGTTCTTCACGCTGATTCACCCGACGGCCATCGTTGGCGAGAACGTGACGATCGGGCAGGGCGTGCTGGTCTGTCCGTTTTCGGTGCTGTCGGTTGATCTGGTCGTTGGCGATTTCGTCACGATCAACTCGCTGTGCACCGTCGGCCATGACACCGTCATCGGCCAGTTCTCGACCCTCAGCGGGCACTGTGATCTGACCGGCGGCGCGGTGCTGGAAGACGAAGTGTTCCTCGGTTCGCGCGCCTCCGTGCTGCCCAAGGTGCGCGTCGGCAAAGGGGCTGTGGTCGGCGCCGGCAGCGTGGTGCTGCGGGCGGTCAAACCCGGCAGCGTGGTTTTCGGTGTACCGGCCAAGTGCATCTCAGGATAAGAACGACATGCCTACCTACGCTCGAATCGCCGAAATCGAATACGAATTGCCCGAGGGCGTGCTCGACAACCAGATGCTGGCCGAAGCGTTTCCGGAGTGGGACGTCGACAAGATTTTCCAGAAGACCGGGATCAGCCAGCGGCACATCATTGCCGACGACGAGACCGCCTCGGACCTGGCGTTTCGCGCCTGCGAAAAACTTTTCGCCAACAGCGCCACGGCGCGAGAGCAAATCGACTGCCTGATCTACTGCACCCAAAGCCCCGATCACATGCTCCCGGCCACCGCCTGCATCCTGCAGCATCGCCTGCAACTGTCCCAGCACTGCGCTGCGTTCGATTTCAATCAGGGTTGTTCGGGGTTTATCTACGGGCTGGGCATTGCCAAGGGCTTCATCGAATCCGGCCAGTGCAAGAACGTGCTGCTGATCACCGCCGAAACCTACAGCCGCTACATCAACCCCCGGGACAAGAGCGTGCGCACGCTGTTTGGCGATGCGGCGGCCGCCACGCTCATCAAAGCGTCGGACGAGGAGGGACCTTGCCTCGATCGTTTTCGCTACGGCAGCGACGGCGCCGGAGCGAACAACCTGATTGTGCCAATGGGCGCTGCCCGCCGGCCGTTCGATGCAGAACACATGCCCGTCGAGTACGAAGACGACAGCGGCAATGTCCGTTCGGACGCGGACCTGTACATGAACGGCCCGGCGATCTTCGAATTCTCCATGACCCGGGTCCCGGCCTTGTTCGCCTCACTGTTCGACGAGCAGTTCACGGTCGAGTCTTCCGACCTGTTCGTCTTTCACCAGGCCAACCAATTCATGCTCGAAGCGCTGCGTCGTCGACTGAAGCTGGCGCCGGAGAAATTCATCACCGAATTCAAACACTGCGGCAACACGGTGTCGTGCAGCATTCCGATTGCGCTGAAAGAGTCCCTCAAGAAAGGCCAGGTGCAACCCGGCAGCGTGATCACGGCGGTGGGGTTCGGCGTGGGGTATTCGTGGGGTGGCTGCGTGATTCGCTGGTGAGCGAAGGGGTCACCCTCAAGCGCGTAAAGTGCCTGTTCACCGGTACAAAAAAGGGCTCCACGAAGGAGCCCTTTTTTATTCAGCGGTCCAGCAACACCTGACGCCAGCGCCGCAGATACGCCTCATCCATAATCCAGTCACTCATCACGCGCTGCTTCAACGCCTGCCCGAGTCGTTTTGATTCGTCCAGATCGTTGAGGTGCTGGTCGATCGCGTCGGTCCAGTCGGCAGTCGTGTTGTGTACCCGCGTCAGCGGCAGATTGTTGCGCAGGCCCTGCACGTCGGTGGCGATGACCGGATAGCCACAGGCGCCGAATTCCAGTGCCAGGCGGCAGCTTCTGTGTTCGCCGAACACGTCGTGGCCGGCGGGAATCAGGGCGACGTCCAGGTCGAGACACGCCAGCACGCCGGGGTACAAGACACCTTCCACCGGGCTGCGCCATTCATGAACATAAGGGCGCAAGGCCTGCGGGCACGGGCCCATGATGATCCACTCGACCCGGTCGGCGAAGGCCTTGATCACGTCCGCAATCAACGCCAGATCGTTCACCTCCCAAGCAGTGCCGACCCAGCCGATCCGTGGCTTGTCGTGGGGCAGCGAATGGCACTGCACCCGCCGCCAGTGCTCGCTCAGCCGGGTTTCGATGACGTCAATGTGCGGATGCAATGCGCTCAGTTCGTCGGCCAGCCCTGTGCTGGACACCACCACCTTGTCCATCAGCGCAAGGCTGGCCTCGAGACCGGCACGCACCTGTTGCGCTGAGGGCGCGCCCGGCAACCGTTCGGCTGACGGCGGGTATTGATCCATGTCGCAGATTCGCAGCGCCTGGCTGTGAGCCTTGATCGTGCGGATGTCGGCGAGGGACGCTTCGCTCAAGGGGCATTGGAGGATCAACGCGTCCGGGCGCAGGCGGGTGAACTCGCCGAGGGTCAGGACGTCTGGCACGGACACATGCTCGATCAGCAGCGCGTCAGCGAGGGTGTCCAGCGCACCGTTCAGGCGTTGGCTCGCCGGGCAGAGGTCGTTCAGGTGGGACAGCACGATCGGCACGGGGCGCCAGCTCAGCGGCCGCCAGGTCAGTGCGGTGTTGGTTTCCAGCTGCAGGCCCTGGGCGCGGGCTGAAAAATTGTCGTTGTACGCAGGGTCATGGGTGATGTACTTCAGCCATTTGCGGTACAGCGCAGCGCTGGTCTCGTCGTCCGGCGCTTCGCGCGCGACGGTTTCCGGGATCTGCGCGGCCTCGTGAAGCAGTACCACGTGGGGCGTCCAGACAATCAACCGCCCGGACTCCTTCACGCGCAGGCACAGGTCGACGCCGCGATGACGATTGTTCAGCGCGCCCTCGTCCAGCCCGTCCGCCGCATCAAACAATGCCCGACTGATCATCAGGCACGCATCGCTGACCGCGCTGTAATTCTGATCCACCGTCAGCCGCTGCATGTAGCCTTCGCTGGCGCCGCTCTGGCCGCGGAACACCGGGGTGACCGGGTCGTGCAGGCCAAGGACCAAGCCCGCGTGGCGGATCGTGTTGTCCGGCGCCAGCAGTTTTGCGCCGACGATGCCGACTTCCGGCCGCTGCGCATGATTGAGCAGGTTGTCGAGCCAGTCGCCGTGCAACACGGCGGTACTGTTGTCGAGCAGCAACAAGTACTCGCCGGTCGCCTGGCGTGCGGCGCTGTTGTAGAGGGCAGAGCGGTCGAATTCGCCGGGATGACGCAGCACGCGCACCTGCTCCAGCCCCATGGCCGCGACGCCGTTCAGCCAGTCAACGGCCTCAGGCGTCTGACTGTCGTTGTCGACGATGAGGATCTCGTAATTCGGGTACGTGGTTTTTTCCAGAATGCTCTCGACGCACCGCTGCAGGAGCAGGATCTGATCCCGGGTGGCGATGATGATCGAGACCTTGGGCCGGCCAGCGTGGCCGTACTTGATCTGGTATTGCCGGGGCCGCGTCTCGATCACCTGGCCGTTTTCATAGCCCCGGGCGAGCAAGTGGCGCTGCAGCGTTCGCGTTTCATCGGGGTTCGACTCGCGTGCGTCAGGGCGATAGGTGACCAGGGGCTCGGCAATGTGTTCGAGGCCGCCCATGCCATCGTGCTCGATCAGGCGAAGGATCAGGTCCAGCTCAAGGGCCTGAGGGTAGTGCGGGTCGAATCGGCCGGCATCGATGACCGAATAGCGGTTGAACATCCAGTGCTTGCTGGTGACGGCGGGGCAACTGAGCAGATAGTCGAGGCTGAAGTCCGGGCGCAGCATGACTTCCGACGTGTCGTCCTGGGGCTGGGCGATTTCATCGGCGAACAGGGCCCGGGTAGTCGGCCCTTCGCTGATCTTCACCGCTGCCTTGAACAATCCGGCCACGCTCACGGTCGCGCCTGCGTCGAGCATCAGGAACCAGTCGAAACCCTGTTCGTCCATCAGTCGGTTGAGCTGCGGCGCGGGGTTGTGCCCCGTCACCGGCAGATAAATGGCGGGACTGTCCGCCACGGGTTGCGGCGTGTCACGGCTGCCGTCGTAGAGCACGAATACGCTCGGGGGCATCCAGCCGCGGGTGGCGGCTTCGACGCTGACCAGGGTCTTGATCAGCGCCTGCTGGCGATTGTGAAGGTCGCAAATGATGACCGCGAAGGTCGGCGCGCCATTGTGCTGCTGGAAGTACTGCACGATGTGCGGCTTCTGCGGCCCGGCGGGGCGTCGCTGCCAGGCCCACTCCAGAATCTGGTCCTGGCGGATCTCCGACGAGGATTTCTGCAGAAACCAGGCTCGCAGGTTAAAGGGCGCGAAGTTCTCCCGGTCACGCAGGGGGGCGACCTTTACGTCGCCGTTGTCAGCCAGCTCGCGCAGCCATCCCAGCTCTTTGGTGATGCGGTAATAGTTGGCGTGACCTTCTTTGGCGATCTGCGGCGTGGCCCTGGCGATGCTGCTGCTCTGGGTGTCGGTCATGCGGAAGCGCGACAGCGGTCGGCCGAGCAGGGCCAGATTGCCTTCTCGGAGCAGCTTGACGTACAGGCTCATATCGCCAAGCCAGTGAATAGGCAGACCTTTGAGCGACATGATGTCCTGACCATACGCCAACACGCTGTCGCGCCGGCACATGACCGAGCTGGGTTCACCCATGAAGGTCAACGGCAGCTCCGAGAGCAGCGCCACCAGCTCCGGCCCGTGTATGACCACGTCTTCCTGGAACGGGAAAAACGTCAGGACGTTATCACGCAGAACGTCGCCGTTCTCGTTGATCAGTCGACGGGTGGCCGCCGCCAGGGTGATGTCCGGGTGACCGTGCAGCACGTCGACCAGCGCGCTCACACACTCGGGCTCCAGCAGGTCGTCATCGTAGAGGAATTTGATGTACTCGCCCTGCGCTTCCCTGACCCCGCGCGCTACGTTCAGCGCCTCGCCCAGCGAATCTTCGTTGTAGAAATAACGAACGGGAAACGGGCTGTCAGGGGTCAGTTGATCCACCAACGCGCGAATGCCGCCGTCACGACAGTCGTCGCAGATCACGATTTCCAGTTGGTCGTAATCCTGGGCGAAGGCACTGCGCAGCGCCAACTCGAAGTACGTGGGTTTGTAGGCGGGAATGACGATGCTGACCAGGCGTGAAGCGCTCATCGGGTTACCTTGCGACGGATGACGGGCGCCGGTTCACGCTCATGGGGGCGGACCGGCGATGTGAATGTGGGCGCGGCTCAGCGGTGCTCGGCCAGCACCGTCTGCATGATCGCGATAACGCGGGCGAATTCATCCGGGGTGAGGCTATCGAAGATCGGCAGGCACAGAACCCGATTCGACACATCGCTCGCCACCTGCAGGCGGTCCGGTTTGGCGGATTCCAGGCTGCGGTACATCGGGAAGGACGAGATCAACGGGTAGAAATAGCGCCGGACCAGAATGTCCTGCTCGCGAAAGCGCTCGAACAAGGCGTCTCGGCTGATGGGGAAGGCGTCGCCCACCAGCACCGGGAAGTACGAATAGTTGTGGTGCTCACCGGGACTCCAGAGCAAATCGATGCCGGGTATCTGCGTCAGTGCTTCGCGGTACATCGAATCAATCTGCTTTCTGCGTTCCAGCGCGCCATCGATGTAGTTGAGCTGCAACAGGCCGAACGCGGCGTTGATCTCGCTCATCTTGCCGTTGATGCCGGGGGCAACGACGGTCACTTCATCGGCGAAACCGAAGTTCTTCAGGTAATCGATGCGTTTTTTGGTTTTCGCGTCCGGGCAGACAATCGCGCCGCCCTCGAAGGTGTTGAAGACTTTGGTGGCGTGGAAACTGAGCACCGACAGGTCGCCGTTGCGCAGCAGGCTCTGCCCCTGGTGCTGCACACCGAAGGCGTGGGCGGCGTCGTAGATCACTTTCAGGCCATAGCGGTCGGCGATTTGCTGGATGCGGTCGACGTCACACGGCATGCCATAGCAATGCACCGGCATGATGGCCGTGGTCGCCGGGGTGATGGCCTCTTCGATGCGGTCTGGGTCGAGGTTGAAGGTGCCCGGCGCGATGTCGACGAACACCGGTTTGAGCCCGTTCCACAGCAGCGAGTGGGCAGTGGCAACGAACGAGTAGGGCGTGGTGATGACTTCGCCGGTCACACGCAACGCCTGCAACGCCGTGAGCAGCGCCAGCGTGCCGTTGGAAAACAGGCACAAGTGGTCGACGCCCAGGTACGCGGCCAGGTCTTTCTCCAGCTTTTCATGGAAGGGCCCGGCGTTGGTCAGGCGCTTGCTGTCCCATATCTGCTGCAGATACGGCATGAACTCTTCCAGCGGGGGCAGCAGCGGCTGGGTGACCGGGATCGTTTTACTCATAAGCTTCCTGTGCTCTCTGACGCGCTGCGGTCTGTGCGCGTTGACGCACGGCGGAACGCCCGCGCTGTGATGGCTGGCGTCGTCGAACGCTCGCCGTCATCGAAATGGCGTTTGCGGCGCTATGGCACCGAAAAAGCAAGAAGCCGGCCAACCCGCCGTGCGGCAAAGATGCGCTTGATATTCCGAACGCCTGACGCTTATTTTGTACGCCTTGCCGCCCTGCGGCCTGCCCCATAAAAAGGATTTGAGTCATGAGCAGCGATGACCACCGTTCACTCGCGCAGCGACTGATGGGCATTGATGAAATTGAATGCGTCACGCCGGATCTGAACGGCGTGCCACGAGGGAAGGTGATGACCGGCGAGGGCTTTCAGGAAGGCCGTCGGTTGCAGCTGGCGCGGGGCGTACTGCTGCAATGCATCATGGGCGGCTACCCGCCGTCGAAATTCTACGGCAGCGACGACGGCGACCTGGCCCTGATTGCCGACCCGCAGCAGATCCACCGTCTGCCGTGGAGCGACGAGCCTCGCGCCCTCGCAATCTGCGACGCCGACGAGCTCGACGGCCAGCCGTCGCCGCTGTCCACCCGCGGCCAGCTCAAATCGGTGATCGCCCGCTACGCCCGGCATGGCTGGTCACCGGTGGTGGCCACCGAGCTTGAGTTCTTCGTCTTCGCTGCCAACCCGGATCCGAGCCAGCCCTTCCAGCCGCCGGTCGGTCTGGACGGCCGTCGCGAAGATGGCCAGTCGGCGTTCAGCATCAGTTCCAACAACGGCCTGCGACCGTTCTTCAAAGAGGTCTACGCCTGCATGGCCGCGCTGGGCCTGCCCCGCGACACCGTCATGCACGAGATGGGCGTCAGCCAGTTCGAGATCAATCTGCTGCACGGCGATCCGCTGCTGCTGGCCGACCAGACATTTCTGTTCAAGCACATGCTCAAGGAAGTCGCGCTCAAGCACGGCCTGATCGTGGTGTGCATGGCCAAACCGCTGGCGCACACCCCCGGCAGTTCCATGCACATTCACCAGAGCGTGGTCGCGACCGCCACCGGCCAGAACATCTTCAGCGACGATCAGGGAGAGGCCACTGAGCTGTTCCATCACTTCATCGGCGGGCAGCAGGCGGCGATGGCTGATTTCACCGCGTTGTTTGCGCCCAACGTCAACTCCTATCAGCGTCTGTGCCATCCGTTCGCCTCGCCGAACAACGCCTGCTGGTCCCACGATAATCGCTCGGCGGGGCTGCGTATTCCGGCCAGCGCACCGGTCGCCCGTCGGGTCGAAAACCGTCTGCCAGGCGCCGACGCCAACCCGTATCTGGCCATTGCGGCCAGTCTGGCTGCGGGGCTTTATGGCATCGAGCACGCGCTGGAACCGTCACCGCCGATCCAAGGCGAGTTCGTTGTGCCCGATAATCTGTCGTTGCCATGTACCCTGCACGCTGCCCTGGAACGTCTGACTCGCAGCACGTTGGCCAAGGAACTGTTTGGTGCCGAATTCATCGAAGGCTACGTCGCGTCGAAGACCCTGGAACTGACCAGCTTCTTCAACGAAATCACCCCCTGGGAGCGCCGCGTTCTGGCCGCTCAGGCTTAAGAATCGCTGTTCGGAAATCCTCTGAAATCGAGGGTTTCCGTCTTTTGGAAAGCTATGCGCCAAATCTGGAAGTCCTTTCGAGCGCTGTATTTTGCCTCGCTGATGATGTTGATCGGCTCGGGCCTGCTCAGCACCTACCTTGCCTTGCGTCTGGCCGCCGATCAGGTCGATGGCCTGTGGGTGGGTGCGTTGATGGCCGCGAATTACGTCGGTCTGGCCCTGGGCGGCAAGATCGGCCACCGGCTGATCGGCCGGATCGGGCACATTCGTGCGTACGCCACCTGCGCCGGGATCGTCGGCGCGGCGGTCTTGGGCCACGGGCTCTTCGACTACCTGCCAGCGTGGATCTTCCTGCGGATGATCGTCGGCCTGGGCATGATGTGCCAGTACATGGTCATCGAGAGCTGGCTCAACGAGCAGGCCTCGCCCAAGCAGCGCGGCACGGTGTTCAGCCTGTACATGATCGCGTCGTACCTGGGGCTGGTGCTCGGCCAGCTGATTCTGGTCATCCACCCGCAGCTAGGGCCTGAACTGCTGATGCTCGTGGCGATGTGTTTTGCGCTCTGCCTCGTGCCCGTGGCAATGACCCGCAGCATTCACCCGGCACCGATGCACCCGGCACCGCTGGAGCCGCTGTTCTTCATGCGCCGGGTGCCGCAATCCCTGACCACCGTGTTGAGCGCGGGCATGATCATCGGCTCGTTCTACGGTCTGGCGCCGCTCTATGCCGCGCAACAGGGGCTGTCGACCGAGCATGTCGGTCTGTTCATGGCCAGCTGCATCGGCGCGGGCCTTATCGTGCAAGGCCCGCTGGGCAAACTCTCGGACCGCTACGACCGCGCCTGGCTGATTCGCGGCGTGGCCGGCTTGCTCGTGCTGGCATCCCTGCCGCTGGCGGTCCTCCCGAGTGTGCCCATGGAACTGCTGCTGGCGGTGGGATTCCTGGCGTCCCTGCTGCAGTTTTCGCTGTATCCGCTGGCCGTGGCCTTCTCCAACGACCACGTCGAAGGCGAACGCCGCGTGTCCCTGACCGCCATGCTGCTGATGACGTACGGCGTCGGCGCCAGCGTCGGCCCCCTGGTGTCCGGCGTGCTGATGAAGATGTTCGGCAGCAACATGCTCTACGCCTTCGTCTGCTTCGTGGCGCTGGTGCTGGTGCTGCGTATTCGTCCGAAAGCCGTCACCAACCTGCACCAAGTCGAAGACGCCCCGCTGCACCACATCGCGATGCCCGACAGCATGTCCAGCTCCCCGCTGGTGGTTGCCCTTGACCCTCGGGTGGATGAGCAGGTGGTGCAGGATCAGATGCAGGACGTTGAGCCTGAGGTTTCGTCGGATGTGGCGCCGGATATGGCGGCTGAATCTGAAGTGCAGCCAGAGATGGTGGAGCGTGTTGTGGCGTCGGGTGAGGGCGTTGTGCGGCCGGTGGCGATTATGGATGAGGAAGTGGCTGCCGAACCTGACGCGGCTGGGCCGGAGGAAGCGGTTGAGGTGCGTCGGGATGTTGGGGTTGATCGGCCTTTGTGATAGGGGCTTGTCGATCTTTTTGATCTTGCTGCGATCCACTTTTTCCGCTGCGCCGTAGAACTCTGTGGGGGCGACCGGGGTGGCGCTTCACCTTGCTCGCGAAGGCGGTGTGTCAGTGATGGGGAATTTGCCTGACCCGTGGCATTCGTGAGCAAGCTCACTCCCACAGGTTCCGCGTCTCACCCTCAAACTTTGGCCGACACAAGCCACTGTAGGAGTGAGCTTGCTCGCGAGGGCGATCTGTCTGCGAAATGGATTTTGTCTGGCTGGCCCCATTCGCGGGCAAGCGCGCTAGTACATGTAGCCGACAATCTGCGCCGAGTGCTATTACTTCAATCCGCTCAACGGCCAACCTGTTGCTGGATCAAGGTTTTTCTCCTCGCACATTCGCGCGATCAATTCTTCGCTGGGTGGGGAGGGAGGTGCGGCTGCGTCGCGCTTGCGTTTCCATTCGAATGTTTCGTCCCAATCGGGAAGTTTGGCTGGGGGGAGGGGGACGATTAGGTCAATGTCGGGGACTTTGCCGCCTGTGTGTTCGTACCTGCGTATGAAGCCAGCGATTATTCTATAGCGTCGCGCTCTTTCTGAATCCATTCCTAGCGCGAAACTGTCCGGAGCATTGATCTGCTGATCTTTACTAAATGCTTTTGCTAAAACCGTTGCGCTGGCGGAATCCCCAGCTTTTACAGCCGCTTGATAAGCAAACGCAGCGTCTGTGTAGTTATGTCGTATCTGTTCGGAAGTGCCCACATCTGCCGCTGCTTCAGCGTGTCCCTGCTCCATAGCACATCGCATCATAGAGTGCGCTACATCTCCTACATTGCCGATCCGAGCGAGCATATCAGCGACGTAATATTGGGCGCTGGGGTTACCCATGTCTGCTGCGCGCCTGAAATAGTAGCGTGCAGCTTCCACGTCTTGCCTTAAGCCGTACCCAAGTTCCAAATAATGTCCCATGTCGTAGAAAGCGCCTGGGATGCCTTGGGCCATAAATTCCTCTACTAAATTTATGGTCTCCCGAGCGGGATGCTCTGCGGCAGTCATCCCTTGCGAAAGTAATTTTTGCAAATTGGTCGCAGCGCGATAATCCCCAATTGCAGCGGCGATTCGAAAATAGCGAGCGGCCTTGTCGAAATCTTTTGGACCCTTAAGTTGTGTCAGATGTAATCCATATCGATATAAAGGTTCTGCGTCTGGAGGTACGCTTGGCATACGTTCGCTTTCGTGCACACACGCAAATTCCAGACGTTTGTAGGCAACATCATAATCGGCTTTCTGAGGAATGAAATTTGTCACGGGTTTATCTCCTGAGTCACAGGCAGTCAGCATCAACGTCGATGCTAAGATGATGGCATACTTAAATTTCATATCAGTCCAGATTGGTACGGCTTGGGCTGGTTCGAAGGAATTCCACAAGTGAGCACTTCGGTCGCTGTGCGTTGCCAATCAAGGTTGGATATCGTTTCCGTTTGTTTTCTCTCAATATTGTTGACCAGTCTTCATATGCATCCGAAATGCTGCCTACTTCCTCTTCTCCTGTATGCAAACCCCACAACTGCCTCCTCAACGGTTTCGCCACCGCCGGATCCTCGACACATATATTCAACTCGCTATCAGAACTCATACTCCGCTCATTGATATTCGCCGAGCCCAGCGTGGTAAACACGTCATCAACAATCATCAACTTGCTATGGATATACACTTCCAGCCAGTTATCCGGCGGGGAGTCGGGGGCGACGAGTGTGCAGATATGAACTTTCAATCCCGGGACTTCTGTCGGAGTAATAGGCGCTTTTCTCTCCTGGTAAATTTTCCCCGCCAGCTCTTTGTATTGCCTGACCAGTTCATCACGTTCGATTTCCAACCGTTCGATGGGGCCATCAAGCTTGCCCATTGCATCCGCCCGGTCGTAATAGGCCGTCAGTTTGCGTAACGCAGCAAAGTGCTCCTCGCGCAGCGCATCGAGCTTCGCCTGCCAATAATCATCGTGTTCGAGACGCGCCACAGAGGGCATGACTTCACTGCGGCCCAGTTGCCGAAGCATGCGAAACGTGCCGAGGGCGCCGTCGGCCATGCCCTCGTCGGAGGAGTTGGTGACGACGAACAAATGCAGGTAGCCGTGTTCGCCAGGGTCGCGGCCGCCTTCGGCATGGCGGCGGGCGATGTCGACAACGGCGTCGGCGAACGGCTTCCAGCGGAAGTACTGGTTCTCGATGTAGATGAACTGGGTCGCGTTCTTGACCGCCTGCAGGTACATGGTCCGGATGTCGCGCTTGCCGGCCTCGGTCTGGGTGCGCAGCACTTGCGCCATCATCGGCGGCCCAAAGCCTTTGCGCGGCTTCAGATTAGCGGCGAGCGGCTCACGGGCGGTCTGCAGGTCAATGCCGGTCGCCTTCAGCCAGGCCTGGGTGAAGTTGGCGTTCAGGTCCTGGAGCACCGGGCCGGTGACACGGCTGGATATGTCCTGGCGCGGCGTAGAACCGTTGCGGCCGGACACATCATTCGCACGAGCATGGGCGTGGTCGTCGCGGTCCCAATAGGGGTCGAGCATGTTGTGGCCCATGACGAAACCGACTGCACGGTCGGCGTGGTCGTAGTCCACCAGCACCATTTTCTGGTGATGGGTGGGGATCACCGACATCGCCGCCGCCTTGCTGGCGGCCTCAAGTTCTGTCGCGCCTTGCTCTCGGGAGCGGGTCCATATTTGATAGGCAATCTCCGCTCGGTCGGCCAGCCCCAGGTCGCGGACCGCAAACTCGATGTTTTCGAAAGGCCGCGCGCCCGCCTTGAACAGTTCTTGTGCCAGTAACTTGGTTAATCGGAAGCCCTTCAGTCCGGGGAACACCCTCTCCACCAGCGAACTGGCACCGGTGCCAGGGGTTGAGGCGCGGCGGTACCATTCCCAGTCATACGCTTGCTGCCACGTGGATCGCCAGTCGCCGGCGTGCGATGCAATAGAGGCCACGTTGCGTCCTGGTGTCATGTTCTCCGCGAACATCGCAGTCAGGTGCGCGCTGTCGGACCAGCACAGCACGCGCACCTTCACGCCAAGGGAGGCTTTATTGACCAGCAATTCGCCGATGCACTGCGCCTGACCACCGCCGCGCTTGAACTGCATCGAAGGCTGAAACCCCCAGCAAATGATCTCGACCGAATGTTTTGCCGCCATGATCGCGTCGTGGACGGCGCCGAATGCTCGTTCGCCATTCACCAGCGGCTCGAAGGTCGCAGGCTTGGGCGAATACTCGCTGCACTCGACCATCCAGCGCTGATTCATGACGGCCGATGAGGTCTGGCGGGTGGCGATGGGGCAGGTGATGCTGGGTGTGTTCATCTTCAGGCTTCCGTGTCTGGATGGTTGAGGCGGTCGTAGTCTTCGCGGTACTGACTGGGTGCTTCGCCCGAACCGGGCGTCAGGCTGTGTTGATGGCGATGCAGGCCGCGGTTGGCGCGTGCGCCGTTGTCCTGATCGCCGAGGTAATCACCGCTGACCGGGATGTCATAGCTGGCGCCGTTGGCCAGTTCGACGCGGTAGCGCGAGCGGGATACCCGGTGCTCAACGCTGATTTTCCCGTCGCTCGACATCACACCCTTTTCAATCTCGACCCCGTCGGCGAACACCGTGTAAGGCATGCCGGTCCACGGCTGGTGACTGGCGGCGCTGCTTTGCCCGGCCAGCAGGGTCAGCGTCTGGCCCGCCGTGCTCTGCGGCCACGGCGTCTGCTCGCGGTCCATCTGGCTGGCGTTGCCGATGGTTTTCTTCGCCGCCTTGATGTCTATGGTGCCGGGGGCGTGGATCTGGATATCGCCGTTCTTGAGGCGGATAAAGGCACCGCCGCAGGTCAGCAGAATTTCCTCCTGGGCAGCGATCTCGATGGTTCGCGCCGTGGAGGTGATGCGTACGCTGTCTTTGGCGGTCAGTTCGATGGCGTCGTCCTGGGCCTGAATCTCAACCTTGCCCTTCGCGGCGAACAGCTTCGCCCCGGCGTCGCGGGCAAACAGGCTGATGCTGCGACCCACACTGACCAGCAGCGAGCGTGCACTGGCGAGGTTGATGTCTTCACCGCTGGAGAGGCTGGTGTGGCGGCCGCTGTGCAGCTGGATGTTCTCCGGCGTGACAGCGGCGATGTCGGCGGGCGCGGAAGCGACGATCAGCGGTGCGTCATAGCCCTGAGAGGTCGCATTGCCCTGACGGTGGGAATGCGTGGCGGCCTGATGCAGCCGGTTCAGGTTTTCGAGGCCTTCCTCCAGCGCAAGGGCATTGTGCTGAGCGGCCTGGTCGGACAGCGTCGTCACGCGCTGCAAGGCGTCGCTTAACTGCTGGCCGGCCTCGCTGGTGTCCAGATGCCCGCTTTGTGCCTTGGTGCGCCGCCAGGTGCTGAGGTACAAACCCTGCGGCGCGCGAATGGCGCCGGAGGCATCGGTGCGCAATTCAAACCCGTCACCGCGCCACGCGCCGCGGTCATTGCCCTGTTGATCGACCAGGCAGCCGAGGTTCAGTTGGCTGTGGCCATGACTGCTATGGATCTGCGTGCGCAACTGCGCCGTGGTGTCGTCCATGACCCATTGGTTGTAACCGAGCCCGTCGATTTCCTGGCTTTTGTAGCCGCTCATCCGGCCCGTGGAATGCCACGCCGGTTTGTCGCCGCCGTAGACCTGGCCGAGGATCAGCGGGCGGTCGATGTCGTTGTCGAGAAAGGTGACCACCACTTCTTCACCTGCCCGCGGCACGTAGACACTGCCCCAACCGGCGCCGCTGCTGTTTTGCAGCATGCGCAGCCAGCAACTGGGTGCTTTTGCCGGTGATTGGAGGCGGTCCCAGTGAAAGCGCACGCACACCCGATTCAGCGCGTCGGTCTGCAATGGCCCGCCGTTGGGCGCCACGACCACGGCGGTCTGCGGCCCGGGGTTAGCAGGCTTTTGGTGTTCGAAGGCACTGCGGTACGGGACGTCCAGACGTTGGGCCTCGAACGCGTTGCAATAAAATCCTTCGCCTTTCTCGGACGGCTTGTCGGCGCCCAGCTCTTTCAGGCGCGATTGCAGGCTGCCGGGGCGTTCACGGCGTGTCAGTGCAACGGGTAAATTGCTTTGCGCGAAAAACTCGACGGCGATCAGCAGAAACGTACGGCGTTTAGCGGGCCCGTCCTCATACAGCGGATGCCCGCGCAGCTCGAACCCGTGACCCGGGAGCATGTGCCGGACGCCGCCATGGCCGGTGATGCGCCACGCGGCTGATTCCACCTGCTCGATTTGCACCCGTGTCTGCCAGTTGCCGTCGTCTTCGCTGTGCCACGCGTACTGGCCTCGGTATTCATAACGCTCGAGCGTCTTCGCCGCCCCCGGTGGATTAAGGCCCATGGAGCGGACAGACATGGGCTGGCGGTGAGCGCGGTAATTGTTGCTGCTCCACAGAACGTGGCCATTCAGCAGCGTGTCGGCCTGACTCCATTCCACGATGCTGTCGTGATCCAGCGCGGCCGTCTGGGTGTGAAAAGGCAGCGCTTCCGGCTCCAGCGGCGGCAGGTCAAGGACGCTGTCGACGAACACAATCCGGTGCTGGTCAGCCTCATGGACGACGTACCAATAGATGCCGGCCTGCTCGCACCAGCGCTGCACAAAGTGGGCGTCGCTTTCGTTGAACTGGGTGACGTAGGACTGCGGCGGATGCTCGTGGCGCAAGTTGAATTCATAGCGGCCTTGCGCCTGGGGATGCCCTCGGAATACGTCGGTGAAGATGTCGATCAACGTCATGTCTTGCCAGATGCGGCAATCCTGACGGTATTCCAGCAGGCTGAACCACGGCGCGAATTCGAGCTGCCAGTCCTGCAAACTGCCGTCGCTGCCGAGGTAGCGCGCGCTGCCCACGAAACCGTGTTTGTAACTGTGGCTGCCGTCGGCGCCCTTGATGGCGAGGCGAACCGGCTCGCCGATCAATTGATGGGGGTCGAGGCGTGTCGACTCGCTGACGACGTCCACGCAGTAACGCGGGATTCGGCCGATTCGCTCGACCCTATGGACGCGCACGGCCAGCAGCGGCTCGGTCAGTGGCGTCTTGAGTTCGAGCAGGCGTCCTTCCTGGCGGATACCGGCGAAGTTGAAGGGGGAGGGGGGTGCGAAGGTCATGTCGGACTTCCTGTCGGGGCAGTGGGCACGGCGTGGGGGGCAGCGATGATCGATCCGCTGCTTGAACCGCTGTCGGTAAGGTCCAGCACCCATTGGGCCTGGCCGGTGGAGGCTTGGGCCGCCAGGCAGTCGAGGGCCATCCGCGTCCATTCGGCAGCGACGGTCCCGACCTGGCCGCACAGCGACGGGGCCTGAAACTGCTGATTGAAGGTCTGCTCGGGGGCGGTATTCGGGGTGTCGGTCCGCGCGTCCCGCTTGAGTGAAACGAGGGATACCACCTCACCCAGGGGCGCCGGAGCCGCAGCGTGTGCGTTGGCCGGCAGAGTGGCCCAGCTGTCGATGCTCAGGCACAGATGATTGGGCATGCTCAGGTTGCTGGACAGCAATTCGGCAAGCCACGGCCCCGGCGCCTGGCCGGCGATACGGAAACCGCCGCCGGGCAGCCACGCCTGGGGCCACACACTCACCACGGTTTCGAACCAGACGAGTGGATCGACATGGGCCGGCGGGAACAGATGCACTTCAACCTGCGTCCAGTCCGCAACTCGGTCGAGCAGCGGGCACTGGGTCAGGGTCGCCTGCAGCAGTTCCATGGCGCGGGCGAGCGGGTCGATCGAGGGCAGAGGAATCGCGTCGATCTCGATCCGCCGTAACAGTCGGCGCGAGCCATCGGCAGCCATCAGCCTTGAATCGTGGCTCAGCGCGTTCGCGTGCCTGGGGATGTCCTGGACAGGTAACTGCTGGTCCAGGGAGTGCCCGGGCAATCGAAGCCAGACGTCCTCGACGCTGACGCTCTGCGAGCAGAAATCACCTCGGGGTTTGGCCCGGTCCAGCAGGCGCTGGGCGGCTTCCTGTGCCAGGCGCTTTTCGGAAATCCGGTCGTACATGCTGCGCGGTGGTGCCACGTACTGCCGCGGGACGGCAGGGGGTGGCAGCTGCACAGGTTTGCCGAGCAGCCGTTTCAAAAAGGAATATTTCATGACGACCCCTACAGGATGCAGCAGTCATCGTGGGTCGCGATGAGGGCGTCGCCGCACAGCAGGCGATCCCCGTCGCGGGCAATGGGTCGGTCATCGACGAGGCAGGTTTCATCCCCTTCGGCGATTGCACAGGGGCCGTGAAAGCAGAGCACGCCGTCGCCGTGGCGGGCGACTTCGAGACCGTGCAGGAACGTGGAGGGCGAGCCTTGAATGACTCGACCGCCTTTGAGGGTGGGGTCGTTGAGAACGATGATGGGGCGCATGACAAAACTTCCCTGAGATGTGGCCGCAGCGAGCGTCCATGCTCCGCTGCGTTTGAGCCGCGAAATTAACACAGGGTCAGGGGCTTGAAAGTGGTACAGGTTATTTCAAGACGCGTCCTACTTTGGCGCGGTGAAGAGTCCTACACGCGGGCGTGATGAGGTTCGCATTTTGATCGAACAGGCGTGGGTTGGAGCGGGGCGGGGGGGCGTTGCGGGATTGGATCAGGAAGCGCTATTTGGTGTGCGCGTTCTGGGGCGGGTGATAGCAGCGGATGTCGGCAACCGGCCAGCACGCCCTGAAACGCGCCAGCCGGTCATCACAAACGATCAGAAATCGTCGTCTTTGTCGAAGCGTCGCGCTTCGCGCTGCAGCTGATACACGAAACGCTCGACCTGACGCTGCACCAATCCACTCATGTTGTGGAAGCGCACACCGGCGAACGTGGTGTTGATCCTTTCTTCGAAGTGCAGATAGCGCAGTTCGACCGGCGTGGTCATGTTGCCGAAGGGCAGGGAGGCGATGAAGCGCTCATAGACCTGGCCCAGTTGCATGCGCTCGGAGATATCGCCCTCAAAGCGCAGCTTGCACCCGGTAGCGGAGACATCCAGCAGTTTGCCGCGCAACGGGAATTTGAGCCGGTCGCCGCCAATCTCGACATCAATCAGGGAAGCCAGCTTCAGGGCCGCGCGAAACGCGTTACGGCGCTGGTGATAGACGACTTCTTCAGGGAGAGGGCCGCGATAGCTGCGCGGCTCTTCGATTACGGTCAGCTGGGCTTTGCTTTCCCAGGCGATGCGCACACCGTCGTGAAAACCTTCGACCCGGAAGGGCTCACCGCTGGCAAGGAAACGCTCGCCATCTCGGGGGATCATCTCGTCGAAAATGACCTGGTTGGTGTCACGGTCGACGTCGATCACGTAACTCTGAAAACGCTGGGTGCGTTCGTGAAACGTGATGATCAACGGGTCATGACTTTCCATCAGCAGCCGCAGATTGGCGGCGATTTCCAACGGGGTGGTCAGTACCTTCGGGGGCTGCGGAACATCGTCCGCGCTTGAGGCATTCACGGTCTATCCATCTCCAGGCAAATAACGGCAGCGTGCAGCGTGCGGCATATTGCCACCACAGTGCGCACCTTGATACAAGAACTTACGCCTGGCTGAGCGGACGCGGCCTGGCCTTGCCCGACGTCGAACCGCGACTGTCGTACAGCGTGGGCGTGTCGCCGCCGTTGAGAATCCTCAACTGCTGTGCCGTGGTGAGTTGCTGGAGCTGGATGAGGCTGCCGTTCTGTTCGTTGGCCGCCTGGCATTCACTCATCAGCGCGCTGAGTTCATCGCCTGCGGTCAACAAGGCTTCACCCACTGACGAATGTTTCGCCACTTCTTCGAGTCCCGCTCGATTGGCGGGCAGACCCAGGCTGGTCATCAGCTGGGTACGTCGGCGTCCATGCTGCTCGAGCACGATCACCAGCGCCTGTTTCTGCGCCAGGATGTGTTCCATCTCGACCATATTGCGCCCGTGAAGCGCCACTGACTCAGCCTTCAGGATATCCAGCAGATGCCGGGTTGGCGCAATGTCGTCCGTGATCAGTTGAAGCAATGTAGTGTCTTGCATCGCATGCCCTGGTGTTTAAGCGTCCAGAAGCCCCTGCGCAGACCTGGGGCTAGCGCTGGGCTTCGAAGTTAAGCAGTTTGCTTGCAACACGATTGCTGTCGACCTTATAGCTGCCGTCGGCGACCGCCTGCTTCAACTCAGCCACACGGGCGCTGTTGACGACAGGCTGATCACGCAACGAATCACTGATCTTCTGCAACTGTTGAGCTTCGCTGCTCAAATGTACTGCCTCACCGCTACCGGGCACGCTCGAGGTGCCGCTGACCGCTGCCGTAGCTTCGGTTTTGCTGGCTTCCTTGGTGCTGGCAGTACGTGTTGTACCGCCAACGGTAGTGGAGCTGTTCAAACGATTGAAGTCGATGACCATGATTGAAAAACCTCTGGGTTCTAGGACGCTTGCCTTGGTTTCGGCCAGACCCGGAATAACTTTAGGGCCCGTGCGAAAACAGTCTCGAATGGACTTCGCACGGAGCACAGGGGTTCCGAGTGTAGGAAAAGCGCAAGCGCAGCGCCAGAGGTCTTACCTTCACATGTCAGTTACATAGCGACCTCGACTTGCCCGGGCGCAACGATATTGGCCTTGATCACCCGTTGGGAGTTGAGGTTCTTCACGCGTATTTGCTCGTTGAAACCGCCGTCGGACAAGGCTTCGCCCGGCATGCGCACGCTCATTGAACCGCTGCGCGCACTGATCACCACCTGGTCGCCCTTATGGACCATTTGCGGCTGATCGAGGTGGACGGGCGTCAGGATCTGGTCGATGACCGTTGGTCGGACAACTTTTTGCCCGACTGCCTGATCGACTGAATCCAGGAAGCCTTGCCCCAGCAGGCTGACGTCGCGTTCGCGCAGCGCCACATCGTTTTCACTCACGATTGCGTCGCGCTTCATGGGCCGCACGGCCGTGACCACATTGCGGTAAAGGTGTACCTGGGCCGGCACAAACACCGTCCACGGGGACGTGCCTTCGCAGCGTATCTTCACGGTGACGCGGCCGATGGGCTGGGCCGGGCTTTCCAGTGAGGCTGTCAAATCCTTGTCGCACAGCGGCATGCGCAGACGCGGGTCCAACTGCTTGACTTCAATTTCGTAGCGGCCGGCGGTTTGGTTGGTCGCCATGTAGTCTTCAACTGTGAATTCAAGAAAGCCCTGGGTCACGCCGATAAGTGTTTCAGGCAGGGTCATGTTGTCCGCCCGGCTCAGGCTGGCGGCACACAACAGACACAGCGCGACCAGCACGCAGACAAAGCTGCGGGTTGCGGGTGCCGGGCGTCGGGATACTGTCGTTTGTGTGTTCATGATGAGTAAATAGCAAGGCCCGTGCCGCTTACCGTTCCGGTAGCGCAATTGGTCGTTTTGGGAGGTGTGGTGCATGGCTGGTGTGATGGATTCAGTAAACCAGCGCACTCAACTGGTCGGGCAGAACCGCCTTGAACTGTTGTTGTTCCGGTTGGACGGCAAGCAGTTGTATGGGATCAACGTGTTCAAGGTAAAAGAGGTGCTTCAATGCCCGAAACTTACCCATATGCCCAAATCCAGTCCGATTGTGCGCGGTGTGGCAAATATTCGTGGCGGGACTATCCCGATCCTCGATCTGGCGTTGGCGACCGGTGGCAAGCCGCTGGCTGACATTACCAATTCATTCGTGATCATCACAGAGTACAACACCAAGATTCAGGGCTTCCTGGTGCATGCGGTGGAACGCATCGTCAACATGAACTGGGAAGACATTCATCCGCCACCCAAGGGCACCGGTCGCGACCACTACCTCACGGCAGTGACGCGTCTGGACAACCAGCTGGTGGAAATCATCGATGTCGAGAAGATCCTCGCCGAAGTGGCGCCGGTCTCCGAGAACATCTCGGTCGGCGTGGTCTCGGCGGAGGTTCAGCACAAGGCGCTGTCGCTGCGCGTGCTGACGGTCGATGACTCCTCGGTGGCGCGCAAACAGGTGACGCGTTGCCTGCAAACCGTCGGCGTGGAAGTCACGGCGTTGAATGACGGTCGTCAGGCACTCGATTTCCTGCGCAAACTGGTGGATGAAGGCAAGAAGCCGGAAGAAGAATTCCTGATGATGATTTCCGACATTGAAATGCCGGAGATGGATGGCTATACCCTCACTGCGGAGATTCGCAGCGACCCGCGCATGCAGAAGTTGCACATCGTGTTGCATACGTCGTTGTCCGGCGTGTTCAACCAGGCGATGGTCAAGAAGGTCGGCGCGGATGATTTCCTGGCCAAGTTCCGGCCAGACGATCTGGCGGCGAGGGTGGTAGATCGTATCAAGGCGGCAGATATCAGCTGAGGAGGGGTTTTCCTCCTTGCTGTTCACATGATTTGAGAGGCGGCATGTCTACAGGTAATTTGGATTTTGATCAGTTCCGGGTATTCCTGGAAAAAGCCTGTGGCATTTTGCTGGGTGAAAATAAGCAGTACCTGGTTTCCAGCCGCCTCAACAAGTTGATGGAGCAGCAGTCCATCAAATCGTTGGGCGAGCTGATCCAGCGGATCCAGACTCAGCCGCGCAGTGGTTTGCGTGAGCAGGTGGTGGATGCGATGACCACCAACGAGACGTTGTGGTTTCGCGACACGTACCCCTTCGAGGTGATGAAGAACAAGGTCTTGCCCGAGGCGATCAAGGCCAGCCCCAACCAGCGTTTGCGCATCTGGTCGGCGGCGTGCTCGTCGGGTCAGGAACCGTATTCGCTGTCGATGACGATCGATGAGTTCGAGCGCAGCAACCCGGGGCAGTTGAAGTCGGGCGCGCAGATTGTGGCGACGGATTTGTCGGGTCTGATGTTGAACAATTGCAAGACGGGTGAGTACGACAGCCTGGCCATCGGCCGAGGGTTGTCGCCGGACCGTCTGCAGCGTTTCTTCGATCAGAAGACGCCAGGGCGCTGGACGGTGAAGGCGCCGATCAAGAGCCGTGTGGAGTTTCGTTCGTTCAATCTGTTGGACAGTTATGCGGCGTTGGGCAAGTTCGATATCGTGTTCTGTCGCAACGTGCTGATTTATTTTTCGGCGGAGGTGAAGAAGGATATTTTGCTGCGTATTCATTCGACCTTGAAGCCGGGGGGGTATTTGTTCCTGGGGGCGTCGGAGGCGTTGAACGGGTTGCCCGATCACTATCAGATGGTGCAGTGCAGCCCCGGGATTATTTATCAGGCCAAGTGATTGGCTGCGCTTTTGATGTGATGAGAACCCCGCTTAGGCGGGGTATTTTGTTTAGTGTTGGCGCTGGTAGGGCATCTGCCTCACGGCAGATATTTCGCCTCCGGCGAGTTACTTGATAAAGCCCCAAGTAACCAAGGGCTTTGTGCTCCTGGTTGGGCCCTTCCTTCGTCAGGGTTCCTTCACTCCGGTCTCGCTCCGTGGGCCCGCGCCGAACGGGCATCCATGCCCTGACGGCGCTCTCGCCGCATCCATGCGGCTCGGCCCACTCCGCGAGACCTGCGTTCAGCCTGCACCCAAGTCGCGTTCGGCGGTGACCGGACCGTTCGCGTATGAAGATCAAAAGCACGGCAACGGCAACGGCAACGGCAACGGCATTCGCGAGCAAGCTCGCTCCCACAGGTAGGGTGTCTGATCAGCAAAATAGCAAGCGCCTGCACTGGCCTCTTCCCGGCTAAAGCCGGTCCCACTAACAGCAGCGCATGCAGTCCGTAGGACTGGCTTCAGACGGGAAGCCATTGATCTGCTTTTGCTTTTGATCTTCGTACACAAAAAGTCCAGACACCGCCAATCGCGACTTGGGTGCAGGCCGAACGCAGACGACGCGGAGTGGGCCGAGCGGCATGGATGCCGCGAAAGCGCCGCTAGGACATGGATGTCCGTTCGGCGCGGGCCCACGGAGCGTCGTCGGAGTGAGGGTATCCCGACGGAGGAGGGACCTAACCAGGAGCAAGCACCCTTGGTTACTTGGGGTGCTTTTCCAAGTAACTCGCCGAAGGCGAAACGTCTGCCCCCAGGCAGACGCCCTTGATCTTGATCTTCCACGCGGAAGCACGATACGGCAAAAAAACGGCACTGCTCTTGCCGCTTTCCTCCCATCGAGCGGAAATCCCTTGCCGCTTTTCTGTCATCCCCCTGCACCAACACCCCTGCAGCCCGCGAAAAACGGCACTTCCAGCAAGTGGCACGCACCTTGCTATAACTCCTGCACGTACATCTGGTCAGCCCTCAAAGGTCCCGACATGAGCATCAGTTTTGAAAACGCCCTCGGCATCCACGAAAAAGCGCTCAACTTCCGCGCCCAGCGTGCTGAAGTGCTGGCCAACAACATCACCAACGCCGACACCCCCAACTACAAGGCGCGTGACCTCGACTTCTCCAAAGTCCTGGCCGCCCAAAGCGACAAAAGCAACAACGGCCACTTCGCCCTCGACATGACCAACAGCCGTCACATCGAAGCTGAAGGCATGAGCGATGGCGAAGCCAGCCTGCTCTACCGCACTCCGTCGCAGCCGTCGCTCGATCAGAACACCGTCGACTCTCAGGTCGAAAACGCCAACTACGCCGAAAACGCCATCGGTTTTCAGGCCAGCTTCACCTTGCTCAACAGCAAATTCAAAGGGCTGGTTGCAGCCCTGCGCGGAGAGTAATCCATGTCCCTATCCAGTGTTTTCAATATTGCCGGTAGCGGCATGAGTGCCCAGAACACCCGCCTCAACACCGTGGCCAGTAACATCGCCAACGCCGAAACCGTGTCCTCCAGCATGGACAAGACCTACCGCGCCCGCCATCCGGTGTTCGCCACGGTCTTCCAGGGCCAGGAATCCGGCGGCAGCGCCTCGCTGTTCGAAGACCAGGGCCAGGCCGGCACCGGCGTACAGGTTTCCGGCATCGTCGAAGACGCCTCCAACCTCGAAGCACGTTACGAGCCAAATCACCCGTCAGCCGACAAGAACGGCTACGTGTATTACCCGAACGTCAACGTCGTCAACGAGATGGCCGACATGATCTCGGCCAGCCGTTCGTTCCAGACCAACGCGGAAATCATGAACACCGCGAAAACAATGATGCAGAAGGTCCTGACCCTGGGTCAGTGATAAAGGGCGAAATCCATGACGGTCTCAAGCACAGACGCTACCTCGACGTTCCTCAAAGGGCTGCAAAGCACGACCCCCGGAACCACAGGCACCAGCACCAAATCCAGCACCGACACCAGCAGCCTCACCGGCTCAAGTTCGCTGGGTAAGGATTCATTCCTGCAATTGCTGGTCACGCAAATGCAGAACCAGAACCCGCTCGATCCTCAGGACAACAGCGAGTTCGTGGCCCAGCTGGCTCAGTTCAGCAGCCTGGAAACCATGCAGAACCTGAGCACCTCGGTCGACTCGATCAGCACCATGTATCAGTCGTCCCAGGCGTTGCAGGCCTCGTCGCTGGTCGGCCGTTCGGTGACCGTGGACGCAGGTTCGACCTACGTCGACACCAGCAAGGCCATGACCGGTTCGGTGGTGCTGCCATCGTCCAGCGCCGACACCACGGTGAAGATCTACGACAGCACCGGTACCAACGTCGTGCGCACCATCGACCTCGGCACTCAGGCCGCTGGCACCACATCCTTTAGCTGGGATGGCCTGGACGACAGCGGCGCAGCGGTGGCAGCGGGCAATTACAGCTTCGTCGCCAACGGCAAGCTGGACGGCACCGCTACTAATCTGAGCACCTATCTGCCGGCGACAGTGAGCAGCGTGACCATGGGCACAACGGGCTCTGACATGACGTTGAACCTTGCCGGCGGCACCCAGGTGGCACTGTCAAAAATCAAGCAAATCGGAATTTAGAGCCGACTAGACGGCGCAGGAGTTAATCATGTCTTTCAATGTTGGTCTTAGTGGGCTCTACGCCGCAAACAAAAGTCTCGACGTCACCGGCAACAACATTGCCAACGTCGCGACCACCGGTTTCAAATCTTCCCGTGCGGAATTTGCTGACCAGTACGCCCAATCGATTCGCGGCACCTCCGGCGGCACCAACACCGGCAGCGGCGTCACCACCGCCGCGGTTTCGCAGCAGTTCACCCAAGGCACGCTGAACACCGGTACCGGCCGCAGCCTGGACCTGGCGATCAACGGCAACGGCTTCTTCATGCTGAGCAACAACGGCGAAAAGCTGTACACCCGTGCCGGCGCATTTCACACCGACTCCGCCGGCTACATCATCAACGAAGCGGGCAATAACCTGCAGGGCTACAGCGTTGACGGTCAGGGCAATGTCTCCACCGGCGTGCTGAGCAACCTGCGTGTCGATTCGTCGAACCTGGCGCCGAAAAGCACCAGCTTGATCACTGTCGCTTCCAACCTGAACTCCTCGTCGACGGTTCCGACGGTTGCGACGTTCTCGCCGTCCGACACCAACAGCTACACCACCACCTACAGCACGCCGCTGTACGACAGTCAGGGTAACGAACACACCCTCGACCAGTATTTTTCGAAGACGGGCACCAATACCTGGACGATGTACAGCCTGGTCGATGGCCGCAGCATCAGCGATCCAAACTCCACTACTGCTGACGCGACCGCAGTGACCTTCGATTCGTCGGGTGGCTTGATCACCAGCGGCACCGGCGCCCCTGATACCACCAATTCGCCAAACGTGAGCGTAGGTACTGACGGCGTCTTCTCGATCAACAACTGGGTACCGGCCGCCAAGACCACCGTCGGCAGCACCACCACCTGGTCAAGCAACGGCGCGTCCGCCAACGCGGGCGGGATCAAGCTCAATATGCTGGCGACCACCCAGACCAACGCGGTCTCGGGTGCAATCACCAAGACCCAGGACGGTTACGCCACCGGCCAGATCACAGCGATGAACATCGACGCCACCGGCAACATGTTCGCGACTTACACCAACGGTCAGTCCAAGGTGATCGGTCAGGTGTCGTTGACCAACTTCGCCAACGTTCAGGGGCTGGCACCCGCGGGCGGCACCAACTGGCGCGAATCGGCCTCGTCGGGCATCCCGGTCACGGGCGCTCCACAGTCGGGTACGCTGGGTTACTTGACCGGGCAGGCGCTGGAAGAATCCAACGTCGACCTGACCGGTGAACTGGTCAACCTGATCAAGGCGCAAAGCAACTACCAGGCGAACGCCAAGACCATTTCGACGCAAAGCACCATCATGCAGACGATCATTCAGATGACCTGATAAAGGTCCCTGGATACGCTCGCTGAAGCCCCTCTCTGAGGGGCTTTTTTTATGCCTTTGGTTTGACTGAAATATCGAGAGCCGTCCCACTCTAGAACTGGAAACTTCCTACTTTCGTCTTTGCGAAAATCAAGTTCGCTGACAAATAAATGCCATTGAGCGACGCCACTCAAGCGGTCCGTTCGATTGCATTCCTTTGCCCGCGATCTCGATGCATTGACGAGCGTGTCGTTGAACAACGGCGCAGGGAGTGTTCATGTCATTCAACACAGCGGTTTCAGGGTTGCACGCGGCGCACAAGCGCATGGAAGTGGCCGGCAACAACATTGCCAACGTCCACACGTCCGGTTTCAAATCCTCACGCGCCGAGTTCTCGGCGGTCTATTCCTCATCCATGCTCGGCGGCAGCCGGACGGCCTCGGGTGATGGGGTGCAGGTGGCCAACGTTTCGCAGAACTTTGCGCCCGGCGGCGTCATCACCAGCGAGGGCAGGGCGCTTGATATGCGCATTCAGGGCAACGGTTTCTTTGTCATGAGTGACGCCGGTTCCATCAGTTACGGCCGGTCAGGGGCCTTCATCAAGGATGCACAGAATTTCGTCGTGGACTCCCACGGCAGCCGCTTGCAGGGCTATGGGGTGACAGACGCGGGGGAGGTGATCAGCGGCGTTCGCACGGACCTGAAGATCGACACTGCCGACATGTCACCCAAGGCCACCGGCAAGATGGAGCAGACCCTGAACCTCAACGCGGCGTCGCCGTCACTCGGCGCCATCCCGCGTTTCGACCCTGGCGACCCGACCACCTACACGCGGGTAACGGGGCGGCTGATTCAGGACGCCGGCGTTCCGCCACAGGATCACGAACTCAAGCAGTACTTCGTCAAGACTGAAGACGACAACTGGACGTCTTACATTCTCATCGACGGCGTCAATCCGCTGGACCCCACCAGCACCGCGCCGCTGGAAATCGGTTTGCAGGTGTCTGCGGCGGGGAGGCTGTCGGTCACAGGTTCGACGGCGGCGGTGAAGATGATTTCCGACACCGAGTTGTCCCTGCAGAAGTGGCGTCCGGCGATCAACGTCAACGGCAGCTGGACCGTAAGCCCCGCGCCTGCGCCCGGCCCGATCTCACTGCCGCTGCTGGACGGTGGCCTGCCCGTGCTCGACCCGGCCGATCCGCTCATGCCGCGGCCCGTCCCGACCTTCAATCCGGCGGACATCACCACCTACACCAAGGCGTCCACCTACGGCGTGTTCGACAGCCTCGGCATGCGTCACGAGATGACCCAGTATTTTGTCAAAGACGGCAGCAACAGCTGGAAGATGCACACGCTGATCGACGGGCGTAACCCGCAGGACCCGAGCAGTACGGCACCGACGACGGCAAGCATGCTGTTCGACTCCGGTGGCTCGCTGCAATCGCTGATCGGCAGCCAGTGGCTGACCGCTGCCAACAACACCCTGACCCTCGAAGGCTGGGTGCCGGCCAAACCGCTGGACGGCAACAAACCGGGCGGGCGTTGGGGTGCGAACGGCGCGGTAGGAAATGCCGACGGGATTGTCATGGACTTCAACAAGATCAGTCAGCACAACGCCGCCACGGGCAGCAGCAACATCGTCATCGACGGGCACACGGCAGGGCAGGCCACCCAGCTGACGATCGACAAGAGCGGCATGCTGATGATCGGGTTCAGCAATGGTCTGCACCGCAATGTCGGCCAGGTCATGCTCGCCAGCTTCGCCAACAATCAGGGGCTGCAGCCGGTGAGCGACACCCGCTGGGTCGAAACCCTGGCCTCCGGCGTCGCCAATTACGACACGCCGGGTGTCGGCACCTTGGGCAGTGTCATCGGCCATTCGCTGGAAGGCTCCAACGTCACGTTGACCAACGAGCTGGTGGAGCTGATCCAGGCGCAGACGGCCTATCAAGCCAACTCGAAAACCCTCTCGACGGAGGCGGAACTGATGCAGACCCTGATACGCGCGACTTGATGCGGGATTTAGCGTGAACGCGAAGGTGGGACCGGCTTTAGCCGGGAAGGCGGCGTGTCAGACGGTTGATTCATCACAGCTAAACCGCCTTCGCGAGCAAGCTCGCTCCTACAGGTCTTGCGTCGAGCAGGAATATCCGGATGTGCCGAGATCATTGCAGGACCGGCTTCAGCCGGGAAGGCGGCGTGTCAGACGGTTGATTCATCACAGGCAAACCGCCTTCGCGAGCAAGCTCACTCCTACAGGTCTTGCGTCGAGCAGGGATATCCGCTTGCGCCGAGACCATTGCAGGACCGGCTTTAGCCGGGAAGGCGGCGTGTCAGGCGATCAATCCGTCACAGGCGGAACGAAATAACTCAAATCGAACAATCCGACTTTACATACGCGGCGCTGATCCGGGTCCAGCCTTTGCCCGGGCTGGTCTGGGCGCAGACGGTGCGGTGGGCGCCTTGCCAGAGGAAGTAGGGCGCCGGCGCCGCCCACACGGCAAACGAGCAGGCAATCAATGTAAAGAGCAGGGCGATGCGCAGACCCATGACAGTTTTCCGTAGCGACTCAAGCCAATTCATAAAACGCTGCAAGTTTCGCACCCCATGGAGAGTTTTCTGGCGCTCTCTGCCTTCGATTTGCAGGAAACCGGCAGTCCGCTGTCGCGCGGCGGCCCAAACCGGATCCCGGTCCGCCAAATGCCGCCGGAATCATTGAAGAATCAACGCTTTGTATCATCGCTGAAAAACTGGTTCGATTATTGCTATGACCTGTTCAGTACAGCTACAGGCGGCAAGCGTCTGTCGGAGGAGGAAGACTGTGGACAAGTTGCTATACGTGGCCATGAGCGGAGCGTCGGAAAACGCCATCGCCCAAAAGGCCCATGCCAACAACCTGGCGAACGTTTCGACCAACGGGTTTCAGCGCGACCTCGAACAGGCGCGCTCAATGCCGGTGTTCGGCGAAGTTAACCCGTCCCGAGCGTACGCCATGAGCGAACGTCCCGGCACAGACTTCAGCCAGGGTGCGATGGTCGACACCGGTCGCGATCTGGACGTCGCCGTCAAAGGCAACGGCTGGATGGCGGTGCAGACGCCCGACGGCGGCGAAGCCTACACCCGCACCTCCAGCATGAACATCGACGCCCTCGGCGTGTTGCGTGATGGCAATGGTTTGCCGGTCATGGGCAACAGCGGGCCGATTGCCGTGCCTCCGCAGCAGCAGATCGAGATCGGCGCCGACGGCACCATCAGCGTTCGCTCGCTGGGCGAGAGCCCGCAGGTCATGGCGCAGATCGACCGCATCAAGCTGGTCAAGGGCGACCAGACCACCATGGAAAAAGGCCCCGACGGTCTGATGCACACCAAAAGCGGCAGACCGGCCCAGGCCGATGCTGACGTGCAGGTCGAATCCGGGTTTCTGCAGGCCAGCAACGTCAACGCCGTCGACGAGATGACCGCGGTGCTGGCGCTGTCCCGCCAATTCGAACTGCACATCAAGATGATGAAGACCGCCGAGCAGGATGACGAGTCGATGGCTCGCGTCTTGCAAATGGGCTAATGACTGACAGCTTGCGCCGATAAACAGGCGCTCGAGGAGATTCAAACATGCTTCCGGCACTCTATGTTGCTAAAACCGGTCTGGCCGCCCAGGACACCAACCTGACGACCATTTCCAACAACCTGGCCAACGTTTCGACCACCGGTTTCAAAAGCGACCGTGCGGAATTCCAGGACCTGCTTTACCAGATCAAGCGTCAGCCAGGCGCCCAGTCCACTCAGGACAGCGAGCTGCCATCGGGCCTGCAACTGGGTACCGGTGTGCGCATCGTCGGCACCCAGAAAAACTTCACCGCCGGCAGCCTGCAGACCACCAACCAGCCGCTGGACATGGCGGTCAACGGTCGCGGCTTCTTCCAGATCCGTCAGCCTGACGGCACCCTGGCCTACACCCGCGACGGTACGTTCCACCTGGACAGCAACGGCCAGATCGTGACCGCAAACGGTTACGCGCTGGAGCCTGCGATCGTCGTTCCGCAAGACTCGCAGACCTTCACCGTCGGCGAAGACGGCACCGTGTCGATCACCACCTCGGCCAACACCGCCACGCCACAGATCATCGGTAACGTGCAGACCGCGGACTTCATCAACCCGGCCGGCCTGCAATCCCAGGGCGGCAACCTGTACCTGGAAACCGCTTCCAGTGGCGCACCTCAGGTCGGTACGCCGGGCCTCAACGGTCTGGGCGTGGTCAAGCAGAACACCCTGGAAAACTCCAACGTCAGCACCGTTGAAGAGCTGGTGAACATGATCACCACCCAGCGTGCCTACGAGATGAACTCCAAAGTGATCTCGACCGCTGACTCGATGCTCCAGTACGTGACCCAGAACCTGTAAGCCCTGTTTGAAACGCCTGATGTCCTGCTGCGAAACACCTGATCAATTCCAAGGGGCGCCTGAAAAACGCCTGCTACACCGCGAGGTTTTAAGTGTCATGAAACGGCTCTCTGTATTGCGGCTTTCCCTGTTGGCAGCTCCTGTGTGCGGTATCGCGCTGCTGACCGGCTGCGTTGCGCCTGCGGCCAAACCCAATGACCCTTATTACGCGCCGGTGTTGCCGCGCACGCCGCTGCCTTCAGCGGCCAGCAACGGTTCGATTTATCAGGCCGGTTTCGAGCAGAACATGTACGGCGACCGCAAGGCCTATCGGGTCGGCGACATCATCACCATCACGCTTTCCGAGAAGATGGCTGCCAGCAAGGCTGCCAGCTCAGGGATCAGCAAGACCAGCAAAACCAGCCTTGGCCTGACCTCGCTGTTTGGCGCAGGCGTCAGCACCAACAACCCGGTCGGTGGCGGCAACCTCAGCCTGGACGCCGGATACACCGGGGAC
The DNA here is from genome assembly GCF_055283955.1 of Pseudomonas sp. HP_12. Lineage (NCBI taxonomy): Bacteria > Pseudomonadati > Pseudomonadota > Gammaproteobacteria > Pseudomonadales > Pseudomonadaceae > Pseudomonas > Pseudomonas sp. HP_12. The sequence continues at coordinate 54,026 of NZ_JBTOQG010000012.1, read as the reverse complement.
CGCGCCACCAAGGGTGACGGCAAGGCGGCGCAGAGCAACAGCTTGACCGGCTCGATCACCGTGACCGTCGCTGACGTCATGCCCAACGGCATTCTGTTGGTGCGCGGCGAGAAGTGGATGACCCTGAACACCGGTGACGAACTGGTGCGCATCGCCGGCCTGATTCGCGCCGACGACATTGCCACTGACAACACCGTGTCGTCGACTCGCATCGCCGATGCGCGCATCACTTATTCCGGTACAGGCGCGTTTGCCGATTCCAGTCAGCCAGGCTGGTTCGACCGATTCTTCCTCAGCCCGTTGTTCCCTTTCTGATAGCGGGATAGCCATGATCACGTTCAAGCAACTGATAGCGGCAGCGCTGCTGTTCACCACCGCACTGGGCGCCCACGCCGAGCGCCTGAAGGACATCGCCAGCATTTCCGGCGTACGGACCAACCAGTTGATCGGTTACGGTCTGGTGGTGGGACTCAACGGCACGGGTGACCAGACCACCCAGACGCCGTTCACCCTGCAGACCTTCAACAACATGCTCTCGCAGTTCGGCATCAAGGTGCCGGCGGGCTCCGGCACCGTGCAGCTGAAAAACGTCGCGGCCGTGGCCGTATACGCCGACCTGCCGCCGTTCGCCAAACCGGGTCAGCAGATCGACATCACCGTATCGTCCATTGGTAACTCGAAGAGCCTGCGCGGCGGTGCCCTGTTGATGACCCCGATGAAGGGTATCGACGGCAATGTCTATGCCGTGGCCCAGGGCAACCTGGTGGTCGGCGGTTTTGATGCCGAAGGCCGCGACGGTTCGAAGATCACCGTCAACGTGCCGTCTTCCGGTCGCATTCCAGGTGGTGCATCGGTTGAACGTGCCGTGCCAAGTGGCTTCAACCAGGGCAACTCCCTGACCCTGAACCTCAATCGCAACGACTTCACCACCGCGAAGCGCATCGTCGACAAGATCAACGACATGCTCGGCCCTGGCGTCGCTCAGGCGCTGGACGGCGGCTCCGTGCGAGTCACCGCGCCGCTGGACCCCAACCAGCGTGTTGATTACCTGTCGGTGCTGGAAAACCTGGAAATCGATCCGGGCCAGACGTCCGCCAAAGTCATCATCAACTCGCGGACCGGCACTATCGTTATCGGCCAGAACGTCAAGGTGTCGCCGGCAGCCGTGACCCACGGCAGCCTGACCGTGACCATCACCGAAGACCCGATCGTCAGCCAGCCGGGCGCGTTCTCCAACGGCCAGACCGCCGTGGTCCCGCGTTCGAAGATCAACGCCCAGCAGGAAATGCACCCGATGTTCAAGTTCGGTCCGGGCACCACGCTGGATGAGATTGTCCGCGCGGTTAACCAGGTGGGCGCAGCGCCGGGCGACTTGATGGCGATTCTCGAAGCACTGAAACAGGCCGGCGCGTTGCAAGCCGACCTGATCGTGATTTAAGAGGCAAACTGAATGAGCATTCCAAGCGGCGGCGTTTCTTCAGGTGATTCAGGGGCGTACACCGACCTCAATCGTCTGACGGCCATGAAAACCGGTGATCGCGACAGCGAGGGCAACCTCAAGAAAGTCGCGCAGGAATTCGAGTCGCTGTTCGTCAGCCAGATGCTCAAGGCCATGCGTTCGGCCAACGAAGTGCTGGCCAAGGACAACCCGATGAACACCGCGGCGACGCGGCAGTATCAGGACATGTATGACCAGCAGCTGTCGGTGAGCATGTCTCGCGAGGGTGGCGGCATTGGTCTGCAGGACGTGCTCATGCGTCAGCTGTCGAAAAACAAGGGCGCTGAAGTCGCGCCGGCCACCGGGCTTGTGTCCGGCAACAACAAGACCACGGCAAAGGTCGACGGCAAAGCCGACGCGCCTGCCCAGACCGGTCTGGCCACGCACATCGCTCAGCGTCCGCTGTGGGCCACCCGTTCGGTGACTGCGCCCGCCGCAACCGACGGCACCGCGCACAGCGACGTGGCAGCGCTGAATTCCCGTCGCCTGTCGCTGCCGAGCAAACTCAGCGACCGCATCATGGCCGGCATCGTCCCGAACACCGCCACCGCCGCCGGCCAGGACGCGAGCACCAGCGCTACCACACTGAAGAACCGCATCGCCGTTTCCAATGCCGTGGCCGCCGCGAAAAGCGCAGGGTCTCAGAGCAATGGCGACTGGACCGTCGGGCCTCAGTACGCCGCCGACGCTGACGCTTATGTGCGCAGTCGCGTGCAGACACCGCTGGCGCCGGGCAAGAGTGCATTCGCCAACCGTGATGACTTCGTCGCCACGATGATGCCGCTGGCCAAGGACGCTGCCGCGCGTATCGGCGTCGATCCAAGCGTGCTCGTCGCACAAGCCGCGCTGGAAACCGGCTGGGGCAAATCGATCATGCGTCAGTCCGACGGCGGCAGCAGCCACAACCTGTTCGGCATCAAGGCCCAGGGCGGCTGGAAAGGACCGGAAGCCCGCGCGATCACCAGCGAGTTCCGTGACGGCCAGATGGTCAAGGAGACCGCGGACTTCCGCGCCTACGACTCGTACGCCAGCAGCTTCCACGACCTGGTGAGCTTCCTGCAGAACAACAATCGCTATCAAGAAACCCTGAAATCCGCCGATAACCCGGAACAGTTTGTGAAAGAGCTGCAGAAGGCCGGCTACGCAACCGACCCGTCCTATGCCAGCAAGATTTCTCAGATAGCGAAACAGATGAAGAGTTACCAGACCTACGCATCCGCCTCGGGCTCTTCCACGACTTTATAAGGTTTGAACCATGTCACTGATCTCAATCGGGCTTTCGGGACTCACCGCCAGCAGCGCAGCATTGACGACGATCGGCAACAACACTGCCAACGTCGACACGCAGGGCTACTCGCGTCAGCAAGTGATGACCGCCGCCGGGGCTCAGCAGAACATCGGCGTCGGTTTCATCGGCACCGGTACGACGTTGTCCGACGTGCGCCGCATCTACAACGGCTACCTCGATAACCAGTTGCAGACCAGCACATCGCTCAACGCCGACGCCACCGCGTACCTGAGCCAGGCCAGCAAGCTCGACTCGATGCTGTCCGACAGCTCGACCGGCGTGAGCACGGTGCTGGCGAAGTTTTTCACTGACCTGAGCGCCCTGGCGTCCGGGCCGACCGACACGGCTGCGCGCACGACATTTCTGACCAGTGCATCGGCGCTGGCCGGTCAGTTCAACACCATCTCGGCGCAGATGAAGGACCAGAACGCCAGCATCAATACCCAGCTGACCACGGCAACAGGGCAGGTGAATGCACTGGCGTCGTCCATTGCCGTCCTCAACAAGCAGATCACCGAGACCCAGGCTTCCGGCGGTCAGCCCAACACGCTGCTCGATTCGCGCACCGAGGCGGTACGTCAGCTCAATGAACTGGTCGGCGCCAAGGTCGTTGAAAACAACGGCAGCTATGACGTTTACATCGGCACCGGCCAGCCGCTGGTCACCGGCACCACCGCCAATACCCTGAGCGCCGTGCCCAGTGACAGCGACCCCAGCGTGTATGCGCTGAAACTGAAATATCAGAACAACGAAGTTGATGTCTCCAGTGTGGTAACCGGTGGCTCGCTTGGCGGGTTGCTGCGTTATCGCAGCGACGTGCTGCAGCCGGCCGCCAGCGAGCTGGGCCGTCTGGCGGTGGTCGCTTCCGACCAGATCAACAGCCAGCTCAACCAGGGTGTGGACGCCAACGGCAACTTCGGCAGCAACCTGTTTATCAGCGTCAATGACCCGAGCCTGACCAGCCAGCGCAGCCTTGCCAACACGACCAACGATCAGTCCTCGGGCAACTTCGCGGTGTCCATTGCCAACAGCGGCGCGCTGCAGACCAACGATTATCAGGTGACCTTCACCGATGCCAGCGGCCAGTACAGCGTCAAGCGGCTGCCGGACGGCAGGGACATGGGTTCGTACAACACCAGCGCCACCACTGCGCCGGTCATCGACGGCTTCTCGCTGAAATTCAATGGCACCTCCACCGAGGGTGACAGCTTCAAGATCAGCCCGACCAAGACCGGTGCCGACGGTATCAAGGTGGTGATGACCGACCCGAAAGCCATCGCCTCGGCCAGTCCGCTGACCGGCAGCTCCATCGTGAGCAAAGGCTCGGGCACGTTCACCCAGCCTGTCTTGTCGACCCAGGCCGACATCTACAACCCGACCGCGACGGCCGATCTGCGAAACGCGCTCACCGCCTCGACGCCGATGCGTTTGCTCATGGGCGATGTCACCAATGGTGCTCAAGCCTATACGCTGGTCGATGCGCAGGGCGCGGCGGTCAAAGACAAGTCCGGCAATGCAATCAAGGGGTCGATTGTTCAAGGCCAGTCCAACGACATCAGTCTGGAAGTGGGTTACACCGACTCGTCGGGCGCCGCGCAGTCGTTCAAGTTTGGCATGACCCTCGCCGGCTCGGCCAACAGTGGCGACACCTACAGCATCGCCATGACCGGCGCCGGGTCTCTGGACAACCGCAACGCGACCTCGGTCGGTACCCTGCAGACCAAACAGACCCTCGACAGCGCAGCCGGCAATGGCACGGGCATGAGCCTGAGCGGCGCCAACGCCAACATGATTACCACCGTCGGCAGCAAGGCGGCGCAGGGCAAGAATGATTCGACGGCCACCACCGCCGTCCTTACCCAGGCCAAGAGTGCGCGCGACAGCGTTTCCGGTGTTTCGCTGGATGAAGAAGCCGCCAACCTGGTCAAGTATCAGCAGTACTACACCGCTTCGTCGCAGATCATCAAAGCGGCCCAAGCCATCTTCAGCACGCTGATCAACAGTCTTTAAGGAATCGTAATCCATGCGTATCTCAACGACCCAGTTTTACGAAACCAGCGCCTCTAACTACTCGCGCAGTTACGCCAACGTCACCAAAACCGGTGACGAAGTGGCCAGCCAGGTCAAGCTCAACACTGCCGGCGATGATCCGGTCGGCGCGGGCCGTGTGCTGCAGTTGCAGCAGCAGGGCACGATGCTCAATCAGTACAAATCCAACATCGACACGATCAATACCACCGTCGTGCAGACCGAGACGGCATTGACGTCGATCACCTCGGCGATTCAGCGCGCGCAAGAGCTGGTACTGGGGGCGGCGAACACCTCGTTCACCGACAAGGACCGCCAGGCCAACGCCTCCGAGCTCAAGGAGTTGCAGGGGCAGATTCTCGGCCTGATGAACAGCCAGGACGCCGACGGCACCTACCTGTTCTCCGGGTCCAAGGGCACCACCGCGCCATACGCCGTCAGCTCCGACGGCACCTACAGCTATCAGGGCGACCAGACGCGCAACCTGCTGGCCGTTGGCACCGGCATCTCCATGGCCAGCAACACCACCGGCTGGGATGCATTCGAACAAGCGACCAACACCACGCGCACCTCAACGACCCTGGTCGCTGGCGCGGATGACGGCGTGATCTCGTTGTCCGGCGGCAGCGTCAGCAATGCCGCCACCTACGACACCAGTTTCACCGCCGGCCAGCCCTACAAGATCTCCTTCACCAGCAGCACGGCCTATACCATCCTGGACAAAAACAACCAGGATGTGACGGGTGAGGCGTCGGCTGCCGGCAAGTTTGCGTCCACCAATTCGGCGAACCAGGCCATCACCTTCCGGGGCCTGGAACTGAACCTGAACATCAACTTGACCAAAGATCAGTACGCAAGCACCAGCGCCGCCGACGCGGCCGTCAAGGACCACACCTTCCAGCTGGCTGTCTCCCCCAGTACCGTGAGCACCTCGCGGCTGCCGGCCAACACCTCCACCGACGTGATCACCAGCTCGGTGGTGACCGACCAGGCCGCGTTCGACAAAACCTTCCCGTCGGGCGGCGCTGTCGTGCGTTTCACCGATGCCACCACCTTCAATCTGTACGCGGCGCCCTATGACGCAGCGACCAGCAAACCGGTGTCCACCGGTACGCTGAGCGGCAACACGGCAACGGCCTCCGGTGTGACCTTCACCTTCAGCGGCACGCCGCCGGCGATGGCGGCAGGTGACCAGTTCACCGCGCAGTCTTCGACCCAGCAAAGCCAGAACGTGCTGAACACCTTGTCCAAGGTCATTACCGCGCTCAACGGCAAGGTCGATGGCGACCCGATTGCCCAGCAGAAACTGCAGGCCACGATGACCTCCACCATCGGTAACCTGAAAAGTGCGGCCGAGCAGATCATCAATGCCACCAGCGAAGGCGGTGCCCGGGCCAAGACCGCGACCGATCAGAGCGTGACCAACCAAACCATGATCGACAACGGCACCACCGAATCGGGCACGATTACCGCGTCCGATCCGGTCGATGCGATCGCCCGTCTGACCCTGCAGAAAACCATGCTGCAGGCGTCGCAGCTGGTGTTTACCCAGCTGTCTGCGCTGAACCTGTTCAGCAAGTTGTAATCGGCCCAGCGGCGGGCGGCACCTGATCAACCGGTGTCGCCACCGTTGAGCGTCAACCGTATTGTCAGCGGTTAATGCCGATCCTTTCTCCGGGGAACGGCGCCGCTCGTGAGTCCCGCCCGTGAATTCAGCTCCTCTCGTCAGCCTCGTCATTCCCGCCTACAACCCGCGCTTTTTCCAGCGAGCTCTTCAGGACGCCCTGGCCCAGACCTATAGGCCCCTTGAAGTGGTGGTCTGCGACGACAGCGCGACCGACGAGATCCAGCGCACGGTCGAAAAATACCTCGACTCAAGCCCGGTCCCGCTGCGTTATGTGCGCAACCCCAAGCGACAGGGGTTCGTCGGCAACCTGCTGGTGTGCCTGCGCGAAGCCCGGGGCGAGTTCATCAAGTTTTTCTGCGACGATGACCGGCTGTTTCCAGCGGCTGTCGCGCGTCAGGCCAGCGTGCTCGTCGAGCATGATGACGTCAGCCTGGTGCTGGCCCAGCGTTATTTCTGCGACCCCCAGGACATTCAGCTGCCGGTGCGCATCGAGAACGCGCCGCTGGCCGAATCCAGCTCGGTGTTCTACGGCGCCGATCTGCTCTCCGTATTCGATATTTCGCCGACCAACTTCCTCGGCGGCTTGAGCAGCTCATTGATGCGCCGCAGCGACGTGCAGGTGATTCTGCCGGCGCTCCGTGAAGTGGGCGACGGCTTCACCGCGCTGGTGGATTTCGTGCTCTACGTCTGTCTGCTCAAGCGCGGCAACATGGTCATGCTCAACGACGTGCTCAGCGCCGAGCGCCTGCACCCGGAGCGCTTCAGCCGTCAGCAGTGGGTCAGGGATCTGATCACCGACGAGCGCCAATGGCTGGGCAAGATGCTCAAGGCCCGCACCGGCGAAGACGCCCCCGAATACGGCTGGGTGCGCTTCGTGCCGCTGACTCAGGCGCTGGAGCAACCCCGTGTCTGGCAAGAACTGCCCCTTAGCCGCATGCTCGGTGACCGACAGGCCGCCTTGCCGTGGCGAGTCGGCACCGACAGCGAAAGTTTTGCCGAGCTGTACCAGCAATGGTTGAGCTTCCGCACCCTGTTTGGCGCCGATCGCCTGCGCGTGGCGGATAACGTCGCGACATGGCCGTCGCAGCCGAAGATGGTGGCGGTGGTGCTCGACGAACACGCCAGTGCCGCCGGTGTGGCGCTGACCCTGGCCAGTCTCGACGCGCAGTTGTACGCCGCCGAACTGACCCTGGTGCTGTCCAGCGCTTGTGACGCGCCGGTGCTCGAAGGCCGTGTGTTCACCTTGCCGCTGCAGCCCGACTGGCTGGCGCAACTCAATGACCTGTTGCCTCAGCTTGAGCGCGGCGACTGGTGCTACCTGCTGCGGGCGGGGGATCGGCTCACCGATTGCGCGCTGCTGATCCTCGCCGAACGCGTTGCCCACTCGCCGGACGTGCTGTGCCTGTACGGCGACGAAGGCGCGCTGCACGAAGGCGAGTCGGCCGAGCCGGTGTTCCGGCCTGACTTCAACCTCGACCTGCTGCGCAGTTACCCCTACGTTGGCCGGGTGCTGGCGTTTCAGATCGCCGCGCTGGCCGGGATTGGCGGTTTCGATTCCACCTACGGCGAACTGGCGCCCCACGACGCCATCTGGCGCCTGACCGAAGCCCATGGCGTGGTGGTTCAGCACGTTTCGGAAATCCTCGTGGAGTCGCAGTTTCCGTTCCAGGCGTGGCTCGCGCTCGATGAGGTCATGGCGCAAAACGCTCCGGTGCTTGATGCGCATCTGCAGCGCATGGGCATCGCCCATCAGCTGCGCGAGGTGGAAGGGCAGTGGGTCAATCACATTGATTACCTGAGCGACGCGCGTCCGCTGGTGTCGATCATCATCGTCCATCAGGACCAGTTGGCGGCGTTGCAGCGCTGCATCGAATCGCTGCTGTCGAAGCCCGCTTACGCGCCGTTCGAAGTACTGATCGTCGACTGCGCCAGTCAAAACCCGGAAGCGCGATCCTGGCTGGCGGACATGCAGCAGATCGGCGGCGATACACTGCGCGTGCTGCATTACGAAGGGCAGGGCAACGGCGCCGACGTGCGCAACTTCGCCGCTGCCCACGCCCGCGGCGAGCACCTGCTGATGCTCAGCATTTACGCGGTGGTGGCCGATTCCGCGTGGCTGGGCGAACTGGTCAATCACGGCCGGCGGGAAGAAGTCGGCGTGGTCGGCGCCAAGCTGTTCACCCCCGAAGGCTACATCCTGCAGGCCGGGCTGATTCTGGGTTACCACGGCCCGGCCGGCCCTGCGTTTTTTGGCGAGCCACTGCACGCGCCCGGTCATCTGCTGCGGTTGCAAGCGGCCCAGGATCTGAGCGCGGTGGGCGGCCACTGCCTGCTGGTGCGCCGGGCCTTGTTCGAGCAGCTCGGTGGCCTGAACAGCAATGAATTCACCGGCAGCCTGAGTGAAGTGGATTTCTGCCTGCGCGTGCGCGAGTCCGGCCATTTGGTGGTCTGGGCACCCCGTGCCGTGCTGGCGATCGGCGCCTCGACGCCAGCGGAACAGGTGCGCGAAAAACAATCCCAAGTCGACGATCAACACGCCTTCTACAAACGCTGGCTGCCGATCCTCGCCCGCGACCCGGCCTACAACCCGAACCTGCGCCTGACCGGTTCGTTCTATAGCCTGGAACCGGGCCTTAAAAAAGGCTGGAACCCTTATTCATCGCGGCGTTTGCCGAATGTGCTGGCGATCCCGGTCAACAGCACGGCGGTGGGTCATTACCGCGTGTCCCAGCCGTTTCTGGAGCTGGAAGCCGATGGCCGAATCGAAGGGCGGATGAGTTACGACCTGCCGTCGATCATCGAGCTGGAGCGTCAGTCGCCGGACGTGATCGTCGTGCAGTGCCGCTACAGTCAGAATTCCATCGATCAGGTCGCCAGCCTCAAGGCGTACTCCAACGCCCGGCGCATTTACGAGCTGGACGACTACGTGATCAGCGTGCCGAAAAAGAACGGCCATCTGCGCAGCATGCCGTCGAACATGGAAGCGATGGTGCGTCTGGGCACCAGCCTGTGTGATCGGGTGGTGGTGTCGACGGTGACGCTGGCCGATGCGCTGTCGGGGATGCACCACGACATCCGCGTGGTCCCGAACATGCTGGCTTCACAGCTCTGGACCGGTCTGCGCAGCCAGCGCCGTACCTCGAAGAAGCCCCGTGTCGGCTGGGGTGGCGGGACCAGCCATGCCGGCGATCTGGAGATCATCGCCGAGGTCGTGCGCGAGCTGGCCGATCAGGTCGACTGGGTGTTCTTCGGCATGTGCCCCGAGTCGCTGCGCCCGTACGTGCACGAGTTTCATCCGTCAGTGGGCTTGCTGGCCTATCCGGCCAAATTGGCGGCCCTAAACCTGGACCTCGCGCTGGCGCCGCTGGAACACCACATCTTCAACGACTGCAAAAGCAACCTGCGCCTGCTGGAATACGGCGCCTGCGGCTACCCGGTGATCTGCACCGACACCCGTGCGTACGACGGCTACCTGCCGTGCACCCGCGTGATGACCAACAGCACCGCCGAATGGCTCGAAGCGATCCGCATGCACCTGGCCGACCCGGACGCCAGCTACCGCATGGGCGATGAGCTGAAAGAAGTGGTCATGCGCGACTACGTCCTGCGCGGCGACAACCTCCAGCACTGGGTCAACGGGTGGCTGGCGGATTAAGCACGGTGTTTTAGTGGGACCGGCTTCAGCCGGGAAGGGGCCCGCATGCACACCCTCACTTTTGCGGCATGACGTATGCCGCCTTCCCGGCTAAAGCCGGTCCTACTGACGGTACGCGGTGTGAATGTAGGACCGGCTTCAGCCGGGAAGGGGCCTGAATGTGCATCCTCAATTTCGCGGTGTGACGCCTGCCGCCTTCCCGGCTAAAGCCGGTCCTACTGACGGTACGCGGTGTGAATGTAGGACCGGCTTCAGCCGGGAAGAGGCCCGCACCTGCACCCTCACTTTTGCGGCATGACGTATGCCGCCTTCCCGGCTAAAGCCGGTCCTACTGACGTCGCCGAGCTTCCGGCAGATGAAGAACGTGTGGGAGCGAGCTTGCTCGCGAATAAGCCGGCACATCCGCTGAATATCCGTCGGTAGAGATGCCGCCTTCGTGAGCAAGCTCACTCCCACATGACCGGTGTCCGCCGCATCATCGCCAGCCTCCTTCCCGGCTAAAACCCCTCCTGCCCATTGCGCGCAGTCCCGCCATCCAGAGTTGGCGTGCTTCCTGCTTCGTCTCCCCGATATCGCCATTGATCATCTTTTTGACGCCTGGCCGCATCACAGGGAAAACGTAATGCACCCTCATTCATCTCCGGGAAACACCATGCCGCTCGATGCCCAACTGACGCTTGTGGTCCTCACCCATGACCGGCCCGCACTCCTGCGCCGGACATTGCAGTACTACAGTTCTTCGTCGGCTCACGTGCTGGTGCTCGATGCTTCGCAGCAGTCAGCCGCAGACATCGCCGCGCTGTTCCCGCAGGTGGATTACCGCCATGTGCCTCAGTTCGCCGAGACCGGGGTCCAGAGCAGGATCGCCCACGGCGTGACCCAGGTAGCCACGCCGTTCATGGCGTTCGTGGGCGACGAAGATTTTCTGATGCATGACGCCCTGGCCCAGTCGGTGGAATTCCTCGCCGCCAACGCGGACTACGGCCTGTGCCACGGCTATTGCCTGATGTACCAGGCCCACGGCGACAAGGTTGAATACTTCCGCCGCGACAAAAAGGGCCAGGAAGACTTCGCCGCCGACACCAGCGGTGAGCGCGTCCTGAGCTTCATGGACCACTACATTCCGCCGTTCTACGCCGTCACCCGCACGGCGTTGCTGCAGCAGTGGTTTGCCGCGTTGCCCCAGGGCATCAGCGGCGAACTGCAAGAGTTCGGCCACGCCTACTTCCTGCTCTCGGCCGCCAAGGCGCGAATCCTGCCGATCCCCTACGTGGTCCGCGAACTCCACCACCGGCTCTCCGACCGCCCGACCCACATGCTGAAAAAGCTGAGTGACAGCGATCCGTCAGCTGTCCTCGAACGCCACGAATTCGCCGGTTTTCTGGCAGCCCTGACCACGGCCGACCGCGACCTGAATGCAGCCGACGGCATCGAGCAGGTCAAAAAGGCCTACACCGCCCTGCAGGTCTGTCTCGAAGATCAACATTCCCTGGGCCTGACCAGCATCGTGTTGTCCCGCTGGAACGATGTCTTCAGACCCGTGGATCGTCAGTTCGGGCCCCGGCAGTTCGTTGAGATGCCGTTTTACAACCAGACCTTTTTCGATGTGCTGACCGAGATCGAATTCCTGATCCACGCGCTGCCAGCCGGCAAGCTGCAAATGGAACAGCTCGAAGGCACCTGGGTTCAGCAGGAAGTGCTGCTGCGCACCCACGCCAACGACAACCCCGAAACCATCGCCAACCGGATGTGGGAAGCGATGGCCCTGAACATCTTCAACCCGCACATCGTCGAGCCGCTGGCCGGTCTGATGGCGCGGCAGGGCGACCCCGAAGAAGCCGCGCAAATGTCGCGCTGGCTCGAGCGCCTGAACTCGGTCCATCGCGAGGACCATCGTGAACGCCTGGCCGACATGCCGTCGGGCCAGCTGTTGCAATGGCTGGACGCACGCCAGCCGAGCCCGGTCGATGCACAGGCCATCCTCAGCCGCATCGACAGCCTCGGCGGCGGGCCGCAGTTCGGCATTCTGTTGCTGGACCTCAACGATGACATGACCAAACTCCAGGTCACCCTGGACAGCCTGGTCGAAGGCCACTGCAAGACGTTCAAGGTCGTGGTGTTCACCAGCGGCGAACCACCGGCAGCGACCAGCCCGCAAAACACCCTGCATTTCGTCAAGGTCAGCAAGAGCAACTGGGTCGACAAGGTCAACCAGATCGCCCGCCAATCCACCTGCCACTGGCTGATGCTGGCGGAAGTCGGTGATGCCTTCACCGCCGGCGGCCTGTTGCGCGCCTCGCTGGAGCTGCAGGCCGCCCCTGAGTGCCGCGCCGTGTTCGCCGATGAAGTTCAACGTGAGGCCAGCGGTGCGCTGACCCATGTCATGCGCCCGGGCTTCAACCTCGACCTGCTGCTGAGCAACCCGACGCTGATGTCCCGCCACTGGCTGGTCCGCCGCGACGTGCTGGTCGAGGCCGGCGGTTATTCCGCCGACTTCGCCCAGGCTGCCGAATTCGAACTGCTGCTGCGCATCATCGAGCAGGGCGGCATGGGCTGGCTGGCCCATCTGGACGAGCCGCTGCTGGTCACCGACGCGCAACCGCTGGAAGAAAACCCCCAGCAGCGTCTGGCCCTGACCCGGCACCTGAACAATCGCGGCTTCAAGGCCCAGATCAGTCCGGCGGCAACCGGCGCCTGGCGCATCGATTACCGCCACATCCAGCGCCCGCTGGTGTCGATCATCCTGCACGGCATCGACGACCTGCCGGTGCTGCAGCGCTGCCTGGCCAGTGTGCTGCTGCGCACGCGCTACGCGAATTACGAAGTGCTGATTGCGGACGATCACAGCGTGTCGGCGGAGCTGAGCGAATGGCTGGGCCGCCAGGAAAAAGGCCGCGTGCGGGTGATTCGTTTCGATCAACCGCTGAACCACGCCACGCTGATCAACGGCGTGGGCGCGCAGGCCACGGGCGAATACCTGGCGCTGCTCTCGGCCCACGGTGAAGTCATCAGCCCGAACTGGATCGACGCCTTGCTCAATCAGGCGATGCGCCCGGAAGTCGGCGTGGTCGGCGCCAAGCTGATTGAACGCAACGGCACGGTCAGTCAGGCAGGGTTGATCCTCGGCATGAACGGCGGCGTCGGTTCAGCGTTCGTCGGCGAAGCAAAAGACGCTGCCGGTTACATGAGCCGTTTGCTGCTGGACCAGAATTACTCGGCGGTGTCCGACGCTTGCCTGATGGTGCGCAAGGCGCTGTTCGACGACGTCGGCGGCCTGGATCAAGGTCATTTTGCCGACGCCTTTGCCGACGTGGATCTTTGCCTGAAAGTGGCCCAGGCCGGGTACCTGACGGTGTGGACGCCTCACGTGCAGTTCGTCCATTCGGGCTCGTTGCCCGACGCGCCACAGACACTCGCGGCGCTGCAGGACAAATGGTCCGGTGCGTTCGCCCACGACCTGGCGTACAACAAGAATCTGCAACTGACCGGCAAGGGCTTCACCCTCGCTCAGGCCGACGGTTCCAGTTGGGCCGAGCTGCTCGCTTAAGGCCTCCGGGTTAAAGGACTACGTCATGTTCAACGGCAAATCAGTGTTCATCTCAGGCGCGACCGGTTCGTTCGGTCGCATGTTCATCCGCTCGCTGCTGGCGCGTTATCAGCCTCGGCGCGTGGTGGTGTTCTCCCGCGATGAACTCAAGCAATACGAAATGCAGCAGGAATTCAACGCCCCGTGCATGCGCTATTTCCTTGGTGACGTGCGCGATGCCGACCGCTTGCAGCAGGGCATGCGCGGCATCGATTACGTGGTCCACGCGGCGGCGCTCAAGCACGTGCCGGCGGCGGAATACAACCCGACCGAATTCATCCGCACCAACGTCAATGGCGCGGAAAACATCATCTCCGCGGCCATCGCCAACGGCGTGAAGAAGGTCGTCGCGCTGTCGACCGACAAGGCCGCCAGCCCGATCAACCTGTACGGCGCCACCAAGTTGCTGTCGGACAAACTGTTCGTCGCCGCCAACAACATCGGTGGCGAGGAGCAGACGCGGTTTTCCGTGGTGCGCTACGGCAACGTCGCCGGCTCCCGGGGCTCCATCGTGCCGTTCTTCAATAAGCTGCTGGCCGGCGGCGCGGCTGAATTGCCGATCACCGACCCGCGCATGACGCGGTTCTGGATCACCCTCGACCACGGTGTGGATTTCGTCATGCAGAGCTTCGAGCGCATGCACGGCGGCGAAGTGTTCGTGCCAAAGATTCCGTCGGTGCGCATCGTCGATCTGGCCCAGGCCATGGCCCCCGACCTGCCGCACAAGATCGTCGGCATTCGTCCCGGCGAGAAACTGCATGAGCTGATGGTGCCCCAGGACGACGCGCGCATGACCCTGGAATTCGACGATCACTACACCATCGTGCCGTCGATCCGCTTCAACAATGTCGACACCGATTTTGCCGTCGACGCCACCGGCGCACAGGGCAGGGCGGTCCATGACGAATTCGAATACCGCTCCGACACCAACCCGGACTTTCTGTCGATCCGCCAGATCGGCGAGCTCCACGCTGACGTCCAGCCATGATTCCGTACGGCAGGCAGAGCGTTGATCAGGCTGATATCGATGCCGTCGTCGAGGTGCTCAAGTCCGACTGGCTGACCCAGGGCCCAACCCTCGAGCGCTTCGAAGCCGCCATGGCCGAGCGCTGTGAAGCCGGTTTCGCGGTGGCGGTGTGCAACGCCACGGCGGCGCTGCACATTGCCTGTCTGGCGGCCGGACTGGGGCAGGGCGACTGGCTGTGGACCAGCCCGAATACCTTTCTGGCCTCGGCCAACTGCGGGCGCTATTGCGGCGCCGACGTGGATTTTGTCGACATCGACCCGCTGACCTGGAACCTCGACACCGATGCTCTGGCGCGAAAACTTGAAGCCGCCGAATCAACCGGCACGCTGCCCAAAGTGTTGGTGGCGGTGGCGTTTTCCGGCCAGAGCTGCGACATGCGCGCCATCGGCGAACTGGCCCGGCGTTATGGGTTTGTGGTGATCGAAGACGCCTCCCACGCGGTCGGGGCGCACTACGCCGGGCGTCCGGTGGGTTGCGGCGAGTTCGCTGACATGACGGTGTTCAGCTTTCATCCGGTGAAGATCGTGACCACCGGCGAAGGTGGCATGGTGCTGACCAATCGGCCCGAGCTGGCCGAACATCTGCGCCGCCTGCGCAGCCACGGCATGACCCGTGACCCGGCGCAGATGGACGAGCCGAGTCACGGCCCCTGGTATTACCAGCAAGTCGAACTGGGCTTCAATTACCGCATGACCGACATGCAGGCCGCGCTCGGGCTTTCGCAGCTGAACAAACTGGACGGTTTTCTGGCCCGTCGGCGAGAGCTGGTGGCGCGCTATCAGACGCTTCTCGCCGACCTGCCGCTGACCTTGCCGACCCTTCAGGCCGAGGCCGAGTCGGCGTGGCACCTGTATGTCGTCCGCGTGCAGACCGACATGCTTTCGGTGAGCCATCGTCAGGTGTTTGAAGGGCTGCGCGCGGCCGGCATTGGCGTGAACGTGCATTACATCCCGGTTCATCTGCAGCCCTATTACCGCGACCTGGGCTACAAACCGGGTGATTTTCCCGCAGCCGAAGCCTATTACGCCCAGGCCATCAGCCTGCCGTTGTACCCGACGATGACCGACGCGCAACAGAATTACGTGGTTGAGCAGCTTGGCCGGCTGCTTGGCGAAACGGCGCGGGCCAGCGACTGATGCGAGCGAACCCATGACAGGCCCACGAGCATGAGCGCCGTCGCCATCATCCCCGCACGGGGCGGCAGCCAGCGCATCCCGCGCAAGAACATCAAGCTGTTCAACGGCGAGCCGATGATCGCCCATTCCATTCGCGCCGCGCTGGCGAGTGGGGTGTTCGATCAGGTCGTCGTCAGCACCGACGACGAAGAAATCGCCGACGTCGCCCGCCACTTCGGTGCCGAGGTGCCGTTCATGCGTCCGGCGGACCTGGCCGATGCCTTCACCGGCACGGCGGCGGTAATCCAGCATGCCCTCGGCGCCCTCAGTTGTTCCTTTGATTACGCCTGCTGCCTCTACGCCACCGCGCCGCTGTTGCAGGCGCGTTATCTGCGTCAGGGCCTGGAAGCGCTCGAAGCAGCAGCCGAAAAATCCTATGCGTTCTCGGTGTGCAGCTTCGGCTTCCCGGTGCAGCGTGCGCTGTTGATCGACAGCGACGGCTGCCTGGGCGCGATGCACCCGGAATTTCGCAGCGTCCGCTCCCAGGATCTACCCGTCGCCTATCAGGACGCCGGCCAGTTCTACTGGGGCCGCAGCGATGCCTGGCGGCGCGGCGACACGGTGTTTTCCGAACTGAGCCTGCCGGTGATCCTGCCCCGGCATCTGGTGCAGGACATCGATAGCCCGGAAGACTGGCTGCGCGCCGAATACCTGTACGCCGCGCTCAAGGCCGGCGGGGAACTGCAATGATGCGCGTGCTGATCCGCGCCGACGCCTCGGTGACCATCGGCAGCGGCCACATTGCCCGCTGCCTGACGCTGGCGAACACGCTACGTGCAGATGGGGCCGATGTGCATTTTGCCTGCCGCGAATTGCCGGGCCATTTACTCCAGCGGCTGGCGGATCAGGGCTATGTCACCCATGTGCTGCCCGCACGCTATGGCGCTGAAGAAGACTCGGACATCGAAGCGGCGTTGCCGTGGCAGGCGGACCTGTCTGCCTTGGCCGAAGAGATTGAAGATGAGCCGCCCTTTGACTGGCTGATCGTCGACCATTACGGGCTGGATGCACGCTGGGAAACGGCGGCGCGCGGTCTCGCCCATCGGGTCATGGCGATCGACGATCTGGCCAATCGGCCCCATGCGGTCGAAGTGTTGCTGGACCAGAATTACAGCGCTCAGGCGCTGGATCAGCCCTATGCCGCTTGGGTTGGTCCTGAGAGCCAGACCTTTCTGGGGCCGAGATTTGCGTTGCTGCGCGAGGAGTTTCAGTGCGAGCCCATCGCGATCAAGCCTCGGGTAGAGCGGGTGCTGGTCAATTTTGGCGGCTTCGATGCGGCCGGGCAGGTGTACGCCACGATGCTGGCGCTTCAGGGGTTCGACGATCTGCAGGTGGATTTCGTCGCCGGTTTGCACAACCCCCACTGGCAGGCGATGAGCGAGCTGGCGGTCTCTCGACCTGAGTGGCGTCTGCACACGCTGACCGGTGATTTTTTCGCGCTGATGCAGGCGGCCGATCTGTTTATCGGCGCCGGCGGCGGCACCACTTGGGAGCGTGCGGCGCTGGGCTTGCCGACGATCTGTATTTCGGTGGCGAACAATCAGCAGCTCAATGCGCAATTGCTGGCCGAGGCGGGTGTGCATGAGTATCTCGGGCCCCATGTGCAGCTTGAGCCCGGGCGTTTGCACGACGCCATCGAGCGGCTTTGCGATGACGCCCCGTTACGCCAGTCGTTTGCCGATCAATCGAGGTTGTTGGTGGATGGCCGAGGTGCCCGGCGCATCGCTGATGCATTGGCGACGGTTGCCGATAACGCGGCAAAGGGGCAGGGCGCATGAGCCACTGCCCGTTCTTATTTTTATCGTTTGGCCTAGTGCCGGCCGATGTCAGTGCAGCGAGTGAGCAACGATGAATTCTTTCAAGATCGGTTCCCGAACCATCGGCCCCGACGCGCCGCCGTTCATCATTGCCGAGATGAGCGGCAACCATAATCAGTCGCTGGATCAGGCGTTGCGCATCGTCGAGGCGGCCGCCAAGGCGGGTGCCCACGCCCTCAAGCTGCAAACCTACACCGCCGACACCATGACCCTGGACATCGCCGAGGGCGAATTCTTCATCAAAGACCCCAACAGCTTGTGGGCCGGGACCTCGCTGTATGCGCTCTACGAGCAGGCGCATACGCCCTGGGAATGGCATGCGCCGATCTTCGCCCGTGCGAAAGAACTGGGGCTGCTGGCATTTTCGACGCCTTTCGACGAGACCGCCGTGGATTTTCTCGAAAGCCTCGACGTGCCGGCCTACAAGATCGCCAGCTTTGAGAACACCGACATCCCGCTGATTCGCAAAGTGGCGGCCACCGGCAAACCGATGATCATTTCCACCGGCATGGCCAGCATCGCCGAGCTGGACGAAAGCGTGCGCGCTGCGCGTGCGGCGGGCTGCAAGGATCTGGTGCTGCTGAAATGCACCAGCACCTACCCGGCGACACCGGCCAACAGCCACGTGCGCACAATTCCGCATATGGCCGGGCTGTTTGGCTGCCAGGTCGGCTTGTCCGATCACACCATGGGCGTTGGCGTGTCGGTGGCGGCGGTGGCCATGGGCGCGACGGTCATCGAAAAGCACTTCACCCTCGAACGCGCCGACGGCGGGGTCGACGCCAGTTTCTCGCTGGAGCCAGCAGAAATGGCCAGCCTGGTCATTGAAACCGAGCGCGCCTGGCAAGGCATGGGCCACGTGCAATACGGCGCCACTGAAGCCGAACAGAAATCGCTGCAATACCGCCGCTCGTTGTATGTGGTGCGGGACATCGCCGAGGGCGAGGCTTTCACCCCGGACAACATCCGCGCCATCCGCCCCGGCCTTGGCCTGGCGCCCAAACACATCGACGCCGTCCTCGGGCGCAAGGCCCGCCACGCGCTGAAACGGGGCTCGGCGCTGAGTTGGGATGGGGTGGGTTAGCACTCGCGCGACCGACTAAGCTTGTGAGAGGGACCATTATCTTCAGCGCACGCAAAATCGGTGGGAGCGAGCTTGCTCGCGAAGGGGCCGGTACATTCGCCGCATTTTCAGCGCTTGGAATGCCGCCTTCGTGAGCAAGCTCACTCCCACAATGTCACGTGTCGTCCGATGAATTAGCGTCTGACGCAATGCCGATGACACTGAAACCACCCGCCACAATCCCGTGACATCTTCATGTCAATTGCCTGTCTGACCGGCGATCTGATGTTGCGCCGTACCTGTCGGTCAGCTAAAAGCTTGTAAAACTTTTGGTGACCTGTGGGTCATAACGGGCATCTTCACTGTATCGTGTTGGCGGGCCGTGACGTCGTCGGGCTGATTCCAGAGCGATTCTGGTATGGCCATGACCTGTACGTTGCCCTTTTTTCAGGCCGCAAGCCCCGGATTTTCAACGCCCCGCCTAACCGCGCCGGGTGATGTTCAGCAGTTTTTTATTGGGAAGCCATGATGATTGGCATCAAGAGCATAGCGAGTTATGTGCCCACAGCCGGCGTCGACAATTACGCCCAGGGTGCCAAATTCGGAAAGGATGAAGACTTCATCCTTGGCAAGATCGGTTCTGCTTTTCTGCCGCGCAAAGACGACACACAGGAAACCTCGGACCTGTGCGTCGAAGCGGTCAACCAGCTGTTCGCCAACAACCCCGGTCTGTCGCGGGACGCCATCGATGCACTGATCGTCGTCACCCAGAACGGCGACGAAGAGGGCTTGCCCCACACGGCCGCCATCGTTCAACACAAACTCGGCCTGCCGACCCACGTCGCCGCGTTCGACATTTCCCTGGGTTGCTCGGGCTACGTCTACGGCATCTATGCGCTCAAAGGCTTCATGGAAGCGACCGGGTTGAAAAACGGCCTGCTGGTCACCGCCGACCCGTATTCGAAGATCGTCGACCCGGAAGACCGCAACACCACCATGCTCTTCGGCGACGCCGCCACCGCGACCTGGATGAGCGACGACGCCCCGTGGCAGCTGGGCAAATCCAAGTTCGGCACCGACGGCTCGGGGGCGGAGTTCCTCAAGACCACCGACGGCGCGTTCTACATGAACGGGCGTCAGGTGTTCAACTTCGCGCTGGTCAAAGTGCCGGCGCACCTCAACGAATTGCTCGAAGACTCCGGCCTGCAATCCTCCGACGTCGATGCGTTCTGCATCCACCAGGGCAGCGCGGCCATCGTCGATGCGGTCGCCCGTCGGTTCGAGGACGGCAAGTCGCCGGAGAAATTCGTCAAGGACATGCTCGAGACCGGCAACACCGTGTCGTCCAGCATTCCGCTGCTGCTGGAAAAACACGTCATGAACGCCACCTGGAAGCGCATCGCGGTCAGTGGTTTCGGCGTGGGCTTGTCGTGGGGCTCGGCGATCCTTTATCGTCCCTGACATCGCGTCACCAGGCTGATCCCAGCCTGCACAACGGCGACGCTGATTTCTCAGGTCGCCGTTTTGCGTTCTGCACTTCCAATAGGAAAAGGATTGCCGTCATGAGCGAGTTTTTCCAGCGCAATCTCGCCGTGATCCAACAGCGCTGGCCTGAAGTGGCGCAGCGGTTGAGCGCCGAACACATCGAATCCATTCCTGCGCAGTTGATCGAAGGCCGACAATCGACCCTCAGCATTGGCGGCATCCAGCTCACCAGCCGCCATGATCGCCTCGCCGAAGCGCACACTCAGGCACAAAGCCTCCCGGCCAACAGCCCCGTCGTTCACCTTTACGGCACCGCCCTCGGCGATCTGCAGCGGGTATTGTTGGCCGACGCTTCCCTGCAAACGCTGCACGTCCACATCCTCAATGGCGCGCTGTTCGCCCTGGTGCTGCAACTGCTGGAACAGGATGACTGGCTGTCCGACCCCCGCGTGAACCTCGCGTACGCTGATGCCCAGAGCGAAATCCTCCTGCCATTCTTCGCGCTGCCGGCCGAACTGGTGCTGGCCGACGACAGCAGCGCACGGATCCGCGATCGGCTGGTCAGCGAGGTGCATGTCGACTTCAACAATCACGCGTTCGCCGCCGACACCCCCGACAACGCGCGCCTGCTGGAGCAGGGCAGGGCGCTGCTGCAACAGGACACCGATGTCGCCGAGTTGTTTGACACTCAATCCGGGTGCGACGTGTTCGTCATCGCCACGGGGCCGAGTCTGCAACAGCACATGCCGCGCCTCTTGAGCACGTCAAACAGCGCCAACCGGCCCCTGATCATTTGCGTCGACACGGCCTACGTGCCGCTGCGCAACCAGGGCATCACCCCGGATGTGGTGGTGAGCATCGACCACCGCATCACCCCGCGACATCTCCCCGCCGAGGGTTCTGCACATATCGCGCTGGTCTATGTGCCGGGCCAGGACGCCGCAATGCTGGAGGCATGGCAAGGCCCGCGCTACGTCGGCTATTCCACCAGCCCGCTGTATGCCCACCTGCGCGAGCAGATTCCCAAGGCCACCTTGCATGTGGGGGGCAGCGTCATTCATCCGGCCGTCGATCTCGCGGTCAAAATGGGCGCCGCGCGGATCACCCTCTTCGGCGCCGACTTCGCCTTTCCCGGCGGCAAGACCCACACCGGCTGGCAGGACGGCGATCTGGGGCCTGCCCTGAGCATCGCCAAACACTGGGTGCGTGACGGCCGGGGCAACAAGGTCAAGACGCAGCTCAATTTCCGCAGCTACCTCATCGAACTCGAACGCTTCATCGCCCGCCACCCCGAGGTCACGTTCCTCAATACCAGCCGCGACGGTGCTTTGATCGCCGGCGCCGACTTCGACCCGGACTGGACCGCGCCATGACCCTGCCTGAACACGTTGTAGAAGAAGCCCGCGACTGCGCGAAGCTGTTCCGTCTTGGCCGGGATATCGAAGGGGCCTTGAAAATGGTCGAGTTGATTGATCGATCGCTGCCGCTGATGGATGGGGTTTCTGCGGAGAGACAGGCTGAATGGGGGAGCGTGTTGAGTGCGATTCTGGCGTGCCAGGAGCGGCAGGATTGGTTGGGGGTGGCGGATTGGCTGGAAGTCGAGTTTCTTGAAGTCTGACACTTTCCTATTGTCGGGAAGTTAGTGAAAACTCCTACAGTAGTTTCAGTTTGATCTGAATTAAGCGGCCCGCAGCGGCCGTTTTTTTATGTTTTTTTAATATCTATTTCAATTAATGCGTTAGCCAATTTATTACCCTTCAACTGTCGTGATGGCGCATCCCGCGCGCCATGTTTGTTGTTAAAGCCACTATGCAAATCGTCGATACCGGGACTGTAGGTTCTCCGGGAGAAATGGACTTCCCCGATATTAGAGAACCCTCCGTTTCTATCAACGAGGAATTCAAAATGGCTTTAACCGTAAATACCAATATTGCGTCGCTTGCTATTCAAACCAAACTCAATCGTGCGAGCGATGCGCTGAGTATCTCTATGACACGGTTGTCATCGGGGTTGCGGATCAACAGCGCGAAGGATGATGCAGCCGGGCTGCAGCTCGCGACGATGATGACCAATGAGATAAGAGGGCAAAGCGTCGCGTTGAGAAACGCTAACAATGGAGTATCAATGGCGCAGACAGCGGAAGGAGCGCTCAACGAGACAGCAAATATTCTCACCAGGATGAAAGAGCTGGCGATTCAAGCTCGTGATGACAATAACGGTACTGCTCAGCGCGCCGCCATGCATGATGAGTTTGTTTTGATGAGCGCCGAGCTCACCCGAACTTCCGAAGATACGAAGCTCAATGGTCGGCGGCTTCTTGACGGTTCTGCGGGGGGCATGGATCTGCAGATTGGTACCGACACGAGCGCCGCATCTCGAATTACTCTGGATTTAAGCGCTAAGTTCGATGCTGTTTCAATGGGAGTGGATTCCCCCACGTTGGCGTTATCAGGAGCGACCACTGCCGACGCCCATACGAATGCTGACGCAGCGATGCTAGCAATCGATAAAGCTCTGATGTCTGTTACGTCTACCCGGGCGGCCTTGGGGGCGTCGCAGAACAGACTGACCTCGACGGTCGCCAACCTGCAGAGCATGAGTGAAAACACTCAATCTGCTCGTGGCAGGATTCAGGATGTTGACTTCGCCGCCGAAACCGCGGAGCTAACCAAGCAACAAACCCTGCAGCAAGCCTCCATGGCAGTGCTGGCCCAGGCGAACCAGCTGCCGTCCGCCGTTTTGAAGCTTCTCCAATAAACAACCGCCTCTATAGATAAGGCCAACCAAAGCACGGGCGCGCCGCAGGGAGCGCCCGTCTTTTTGAGAACTGGTTAACAAATCGCCGGGTGAGGTTAAAGCTTCCAGGGGTTGCGCCGAAACGCTGTGTATCCCCGGACAACAAACTGCGGGGGTGGCGCTCTGGTGGCAAATAAATTTGAAAAAGCCCTCAAGCTCCTGGCAACCGCGACGATAAACATTACGTAGGTTCTCTAGGCCACACCCGGCGCTTGCCAGGGCCGGATAGCCGCAGCAAACAACTCACGAGGAATTCATCATGGCTTTAGGCGTAAACACCAACGTAGCTTCCCTGGCTGTTCAGAAGAACCTGTCCAAAGCTTCCGATGCACTGTCGACTTCGATGACTCGTCTGTCTTCCGGTCTGAAAATCAACAGCGCTAAAGACGACGCAGCCGGCCTGCAGATCGCAACCCGCGAAACTTCGCAAATCCGCGGCCAGACTGTTGCCATCAAGAACGCCAACGACGGTATCTCGATCGCTCAGACCGCTGAAGGCGCTCTGCAAGAATCGACCAACATTCTGCAGCGTATGCGTGAACTGGCTGTTCAGTCCCGAAACGACACGAACGGTACTGCTGACCGTGGCGCACTGGACTCCGAATACGCCCAAATGTCGGACGAACTGACCCGTATCGCCGGTTCGACCAACCTGAACGGCAAGAACCTGCTGGACGGTTCGGCTAGCACCGTAACCCTGCAAGTCGGTTCCAACACCGGTACTTCGAACCACATCGACCTGGTTCTGACTGGCAGCTTCACTGCTTCGGCTCTGGGCGTTGCAAGCGGCTCTACTTCGATCAGCGGCGCGGATAACGCTACTGCTCACACCAACGTCGACGCCGCTATCTCGGCAATCGACGCGGCTCTGGCAACAATCAACAGCACCCGTTCGAGCCTCGGTGCCGCGCAAAACCGTCTGACCAGCACCATCTCCAACCTGCAAAACGTTAACGAAAACGCCACCGCAGCACTGGGCCGCGTTCAAGACACCGACTTCGCCGCTGAAACCGCTAACCTGACCAAACAACAGACTCTGCAACAAGCTTCCACCTCTGTTCTGGCCCAGGCTAACCAGCTGCCATCCGCTGTTCTGAAACTGCTTCAGTAATAACGGCTAGAGTTTTGGCGGGGGAGTATGCTTGCGTGCTCTCCCGCTTTTTACTTTCAAGAGGTGAGTGGACATGGACATAAGTAGCAGGCTGAACGTGTCTTATTCGATGGTCCAGTCGTTGCCCGCGGTGCCTGTGGTTGCTGACAAGCCAGCCGTGGCGCCTCAAGTCGTTCCTGCTCCGGCGGCTTCATCGCAGTCAGGCACGTCGACAAGTAAAGACTCAGACCCGGAAAAGAAAACCGAAGAACTGGAAGCAGCCGTCAAACAAATGGAAAAGTTCTTTCAGTCGGTTCATCGCAACCTGGAATTTTCCATCGACGATAAATCGGGGAAGGTGGTGGTGAAAGTGATCGCCACGGAAACCGGTGAAGTGGTGCGGCAATTGCCGTCTGCCGAAGCCTTGAAGCTCGCCGACAGCCTGAAGAATGCAAACAGCCTGTTATTCGACGCGAAAGTTTAAATGGCATGAAAGGTGAACGCTGTGCCTGTGGCATTGCGGGCTCGTCAAAATGCCGACTACAACTGAAAGGAGACTCACATGGCTAGTCCTATTACCCCCTCCACCGGCCTCGGCTCGGGCCTGGCAATCGGTGACATCGTCACTGCGCTGGTCAACTCCGACAAGCTGGCCAAGCAAACTCAGATCACCACGCAGACCAAGCTGGTCACCACCAAAATCTCCGGCATTGGCACGTTGACGAGTGCGATGACCGCCTTTCAGACCGCGCTGACCAACCTCGGCAAGACCGACACCCCTGCGTTCGCCGGTTATGCGGCAAAAGCTTCCGATGCGACCAAGCTATCCGTCACGTCCGACAACTCGGCCGTACCCGGTACCTACAGCATCACCGTCAAAAACCTTGCAACGGCTTCGAGTGTCGCCAGTGCTTCTTTTGCCGGCGGGACCACCAGTGCTATTCCGAGTGGCGATTTGACCCTCACTCAAAATGGCATTGATACCAAGATCACCATTCCGACCGGTGCCACGCTGGCGTCGGTCGCCAAGCAGATCAATGCGCAAACCGCGACGTCGAACATCAGCGCCAACATCATCACCGATGACAATGGCTCACGCCTGGTATTCAGCTCCACGGTGACGGGCAAAGGCACGGACATCACGGCCTCCAGCACGACGTCCAGCGAATTCAATATCGTCGCTGGCGCCAAGCTCGATCCGGCCAGCAAGACCAGTGCGGGCTACATCGACGCGCAAGCGGTCGACGCCAGTCTGACCGTCAACGGCCTGACCATCACCAGCGCCAGCAATACCGTGGACAAGAGCCTCGGTGGCTTGTCCATGACCCTGTTGGCGCCGGGTGCTTCGACTGTTGCGGTGACCGGCAACAACGATGGCCTGAAAGCCTCGCTGCAAACCTTCATCGATGCCTACAACACCGTTGTCAAAGCCGTGGCCAGTGTCACCAAGGCCACCATCAGCGACACCCCGGATAAAACCACCGGTGCTACAGTGACCCCGGCCGCACTGACCGGCGATGCGTTGCCGCGCTCGATCCTTTCAGCGATTCGTGATCAGTTGGTAACGTCAGGGGCACCCGGCGGTATTTCCGTGCTCTCTCAATTGGGTATTACCACCGGTCAGTCCGACGGTACGCTCAGCCTTGATGCCAAGAAGTTTTCCGCCGCGATGGATCAGGGACTTGCGGGCGACGTGCAGCAGCTCTTCAGCGGCACTGACAGCACCAACGGCTTGCTGTCTCGGATGAAGGCGGCCATCACGCCGTACACCCAGACCGGCGGCATCTTGTCCACGCGCACCAGCAGCCTCAACAAACAGCAGACTGATCTGCAGAACCAGCAGACGGCGCTCGACCTGCGCGTGACCACGCTGACCGCCACACTGACCGCCAAATACAACGCGATGGACTTGTTGGTGGGGCAGTTGAAAGCCTCTGCGACGAGCATTACCTCGTTCTTCGATTCGCTCAATGCCCAGCAAAGCGGCTGACCGTTGACGAGCTGATCAAGGCCCGGCCCCCAGTGCCGGGTTTTTGGCATCTGGCCTTAAAGTTTCCCCGGGCCGTGTCGATACCCTCACTATAGAAACTTCGTTGCGCGAGGTAAGACAATGAACCGTATGGCAGCCCTTCGTCAGTATCAGAAGGTTAACTCACACGCCCAGACCGCCGTGGCCACGCCACACCGTCTGGTACAGATGCTGATGGAAGCCGGCCTGGACCGTATCGCCCAGGCCAAAGGCGCCATCGAGCGCAAGGACATCCCCGCCAAAGGGCTGTTGATCGGCAAGGCGATTGAAATCATCGGCGGCCTGCGTGAAGGTCTGGACATGGAAAAGCAGGCGGAAGCCCTGGCCCATGTCGACAACCTCTATGTCTACCTGATGAAGCGTCTGGCGGAAGCGAACATCAAATCCGATCCGAAGATCCTCGATGAAGTCAGCGGCTTGCTGACCACGGTCAAGGAAGGCTGGGACGGGATCGGCGAACAGCAACCCGTGCTCTGAAGGAGAACCCCATGAGCGCTGCACTCAAGCGAATCGAAGAAACCCGTGAAGCCTTGGTCGATGCCCTCGAGCAGCGTGACTGGGAGGCGATCGGCCAGCTCGATATGGCCTGCCGGGCCTGTGTCGATGAGGTCATCAGCCAGGCAAGCAACGATGAGCCTGAGCTGCGAAATAATCTGGAAGAGCTGCTAGGCGTCTATCGCAAGCTTATTGACGTTGCTGTGGGCGAACGTCAAGCGATCGTCGACGAAATGTCGCAGATCCAGCGAGCGAAAAGCGCGGCAAAGGTTTACCATCTGTTCGGTTGACACTTGGTCCATAGCCAAAATATGTACGCCATAAAATTGACTGTGTACGGTTTTTTGACTTAACTAGTGAAGTTCACTAATTTCGGTGATTGACGCGTCTCAACGGACGAAACGAAAGCCAAGCTTGCCCGTGATCGGGCATCGAGTTGACTAGGGAAGTTGCTATTGCATGTGGCGTGAAATCAAAATCCTGCTGATCGATGACGATAGCCAGCGCCGCCGTGACATGGCGGTGATCCTGAATTTTCTGGGTGATGAGAACCTGTCTTGCTCCAGCACAGACTGGCAGCAAGTCGTGGGTTCGTTGACATCCACCCGAGAAGTGCTTTGCGTGCTGGTCGGCAGCGTGAACGCCCCGGGCAGCCTTCAAGGCCTGCTCAAAACCGTGGCCGCGTGGGACGAGTTTCTCCCGGTCCTGCTGATGGGCGAGAATTCCTCGGCCGAACTGGCGGACGATCTGCGCCGCCGGGTCCTCTCCACCGTCGAGATGCCGCCCAGCTACAGCAAACTGCTGGACTCCCTGCACCGCGCCCAGGTCTATCGCGAGATGTACGACCAGGCCCGTGAACGCGGGCGTCAGCGCGAACCCAATCTTTTCCGCAGCCTCGTCGGCACCAGCCGTGCGATCCAGCACGTGCGCCAGATGATGCAGCAGGTCGCCGACACCGACGCCAGCGTGCTGATCCTCGGTGAATCCGGGACCGGCAAGGAAGTCGTCGCGCGTAACCTGCATTACCATTCCAAGCGCCGCGATGCGCCGTTCGTGCCGGTCAACTGCGGCGCGATTCCGGCCGAGTTGCTCGAAAGCGAATTGTTCGGCCACGAGAAGGGCGCCTTCACCGGCGCCATCACCAGCCGGGCAGGGCGCTTCGAGCTGGCCAACGGCGGGACGCTGTTTCTCGATGAGATCGGCGACATGCCGCTGCCGATGCAGGTCAAGCTGCTGCGCGTCCTGCAGGAACGCACCTTCGAGCGCGTGGGCAGCAACAAGACCCAGAGCGTCGACGTGCGGATCATTGCCGCGACCCATAAAAATCTTGAAGACATGATCGTCATCGGCAGTTTCCGCGAGGATCTGTACTACCGCCTGAACGTGTTCCCGATCGAGATGGCGCCGTTGCGTGAGCGTGTGGAAGACATTCCACTGCTGATGAACGAGCTGATTTCGCGCATGGAGCATGAGAAGCGCGGGTCGATCCGCTTCAATTCCGCTGCCATCATGTCCCTGTGCCGTCACGGTTGGCCGGGCAACGTGCGTGAACTGGCCAACCTCGTTGAACGCATGGCGATCATGCACCCGTACGGTGTCATCGGCGTCTCCGAGCTGCCGAAGAAATTCCGCTACGTCGACGACGAAGACGAGCAACTGGTCGACAGCCTGCGCAGCGATCTCGAAGAGCGCGTGGCCATCAACGGCCATACGCCGAACTTCGCCAGCAGCGCATTGCTGCCGCCTGAAGGCCTGGACCTGAAGGACTACCTCGGTGGTCTGGAGCAGGGCCTGATTCAGCAGGCGCTGGACGATGCCAACGGGATCGTGGCACGCGCCGCCGAGCGTTTGCGTATCCGCCGCACCACGCTGGTGGAGAAAATGCGCAAGTACGGCATGAGCCGTCGCGAAGGCGACGAACAGGTCGAAGACTGACTGTCGTTTGACGCGTCAAAAATAAACCGCTGATTTTTCAGCGGTTTTTTTTCGGCACGGGGATTGCTATGTCTCTGGGAACATACCGTTTACTGACGGTTCGCTACCCGAGAGATCAACTATGCCCCAGGCCGCTCAGATGTCTTCCGAACCCGGTTCAGCCATTGGTTCGTTAGTGCAGCAGTCCCCGGAAGTGGCGAGCAGGCAAGGCCTTGAACAGGCCTTCGCGCTGTTCAGCCAGATGTCGACCCAACTGACCGATTCCTACGGCCTGCTCGAAGCGCGGGTCACCGAGCTCAAGGGCGAGCTGGCCGTGGTCAGCGCCCAGCGCATGGAGGAATTGGCGGAGAAAGAGCGTCTGGCGAACCGCTTGCAGCATCTGCTCGATCTGCTGCCCGGCGGCGTCATTGTTATCGACGGCACCGGCATGGTCCGCGAGGCCAATCCTGCCGCACTGGATCTGCTGGGCGAGCCGTTGATCGGCATGCTCTGGCGCCACGTCATCGCCCGCTGCTTTGCGCCGCGCGAGGACGATGGCCACGAAATCTCCCTGAAGGACGGGCGCCGGCTGTCCATTGCCACCCGTTCGCTGGACGCCGAGCCGGGCCAATTGGTGCTGCTCAACGACCTGACCGAAACCCGTCACCTGCAAAGCCAGCTGGCGCGCCATGAGCGTTTGTCGTCCCTGGGCCGCATGGTCGCGTCATTGGCGCATCAGATCCGTACGCCGCTGTCCGCCGCCATGATCTACGCCAGCCACCTGGCCGAACAGGCCTTGAACGTCGAAACCCATCAGCGCTTTGCCGGACGTCTTAAAGAGCGTTTGCACGAGCTCGAGCATCAGGTCCGCGACATGCTGGTGTTTGCCCGTGGCGAACTGCCGCTGACCGACCGAGTGACGCCGGCCGCGCTGGTGGCCGCCCTCGAATCCGCCGCCCAGACCCATGTGCGTGATGTGGCCGTGCGCTGGCAGTGCGACAGCCCGTCGGGTGAGTTGCTGTGCAACCGCGACACGCTGGTCGGCGCGCTGCTCAACCTCATTGAAAACGCGGTCCAGGCCAGTGCCGGCCAGCCTGACGGGCGTCGCCGCCTCAAGATTCATGCGTACAACCGCGGCAACACGTTGCGACTGTGTGTCAGCGACAGTGGCAGCGGCATCGAGCCTGCGGCCCTGGCCCGCATTGGCGAGCCCTTCTTCACCACCAAAACCACCGGCACCGGTCTCGGTCTGGCCGTTGTCACCGCCGTGGCGCGGGCGCATCAGGGGCGTGTCGAATTCCGCTCACGTCCGGGCCGTGGCACCTGCGCCATCGTGTCCTTGCCTTTGGTTCCTGGCGCTGGTAGTGACACGGCGTCTGGTCCGTCGGTGATAACGGCAGGTGAGCGCTCATGACCATCAAGGTGCTGCTGGTTGAGGATGACCCGTCTCTGCGCGAAGCTCTGGGCGAAACCCTGGCGTTGGCCGGCCATGATTATCAGGCGGTCGGCTCGGCGGAAGAGGCGCTGATCGCCGCTGCCGATTCGTCGTTCAGCCTGGTGGTCAGCGACGTCAATATGCCCGGCATGGACGGTCACCAATTGCTCGGCCAGTTGCGCAGCCGCTACCCGCAGTTGCCGGTGCTGTTGATGACCGCCCACGGCACGGTCGACCGCGCGGTGGAGGCGATGCGTCAGGGCGCCGCCGATTATCTGGTCAAACCGTTCGAGCCCAAGGCGTTGGTTGCGTTGGTTGCCCGCCATGCGTTGGGTCGCCTCGGGCCGGCCGATGGCGAGGGGCCGATCGCGGTCGAGCCTGCCAGCGTGCAGCTGCTCAGCCTCGCCAGTCGTGTCGCGAAGAGCGATTCGACGGTATTGATTTCCGGCGAATCGGGCACGGGTAAAGAAGTGCTGGCGCGTTTCATTCATCAGCAGTCGCCGCGCGCCGGCAAGCCGTTCATTGCGATCAACTGTGCGGCCATCCCGGACAACATGCTCGAAGCTACCCTGTTCGGCCACGAAAAGGGTTCGTTCACCGGTGCCATTGCTTCCCAGGCCGGCAAGTTCGAGCAGGCCGAAGGCGGCACCCTGCTGCTCGACGAGATTTCCGAAATGCCCATGGGTCTGCAGGCCAAACTCTTGCGTGTGCTGCAGGAGCGGGAGGTGGAGCGGGTCGGTGCGCGCAAGCCTATCGAACTGGATATCCGCGTGCTGGCGACGACTAACCGCGATCTGGCGGGCGAAGTGGCGGCCGGGCGTTTCCGCGAAGACCTGTTTTATCGACTGTCGGTGTTCCCGCTCGCCTGGCAATCCTTGCGCCAGCGTCCCGCCGACATTCTGCCGCTGGCCGAGCGTCTGCTGGCCAAGCACGTCAATAAAATGAAGCACGGGCCGGTGCGTCTGTCCGCCGAGGCGCAGAAGTGTCTGGTCAGCTACGCCTGGCCGGGCAACGTCCGAGAGTTGGACAACGCGGTGCAGCGGGCGCTGATTCTGCAGCAGGGCGGTGTCATTCAGGCCGAGGACTTCTGTCTTGCCGGGCCGGTCACGTTCGCCGCCGCGCCAACCCCTCAGGCGTCGACGGTCGCGACCGGCGCCATGGAAGTGTCGCCCGATACCGGCGGCGGGGAAGGGGCCGGCGCCCTGGGTGAAGACCTGCGTCGGCGGGAGTTCCAGATGATCATCGACACCCTTCGTGCCGAGCGCGGTCGTCGCAAAGAGGCCGCCGAACGTCTCGGTATCAGCCCGCGTACGTTGCGCTACAAGCTGGCGCAGATGCGTGATGCAGGGATGGATGTCGAAAGGTTTCTGTTTGCCTCCTGAGCAGGCGCGCGTGTCGGTGAAATGGATGCCTGCCTGACTGGAGCTGACGACAGGTCTCCGACAACCCGCTGATTTTTCAGTGGGTGTGATGCCGTCTTCGTGAGCAAGCTCACTCCCACAGGGACCGCGTCTGATAGGGCATCGCGCGGTGTCAATGCGTGAAGCGCCTCTGCGTTTATGTGTCCGTTCAAATACTCATCCGAACACTTTCATCAAACGTGGCACATCGCCGCTATTGGTCTGGCACCCTTGTTGCTAATGCTTAGGTAACCGCTGAATCCGTGTCAAAAATCTGCGGCCCTTTTGAGAGAAACGTCATGACCCAAGGTGTTGAATTTAATCGCTTGATGTTGGACATGCGCTCCATGCAAATGGACGCCATGGCTCAGCCCAAGGCCATCGCAGCGCCAGAACAGGCCGGTGCGAGCAGTTTTGCTGACATGCTCGGCATGGCGGTGAACAAGGTCAACGACACCCAGCAGGCGTCGAATCAGTTGTCGACCGCTTTCGAGATGGGCAAGAGCGGCGTGGACCTCACCGACGTGATGATCTCCTCGCAAAAAGCCAGCGTGTCGTTTCAAGCGCTGACCCAGGTACGCAACAAGCTGGTTCAGGCGTACCAAGACATCATGCAAATGCCGGTTTGAGGACGATTTAAGTCATGGCCGAAGCCGCCGTCGATAACGTACCCGCCAAAACGGGTGCGCCAGGAAGCAAGCCGCCGATGTTCGGGCTGGCGTTCCTGCAAAATCTCTCCGAGATGACCATGCTGCGTCAGGTCGGCCTCATGGTCGGTCTGGCTGCCAGCGTGGCGATTGGTTTCGCCGTCGTGCTTTGGTCGCAACAGCCTGATTACAAGCCGCTCTATGGCAGCCTGTCGGGTGTCGACACCAAGCAGGTGATGGACACGTTGGCCCAGGCCGACATTCCCTACACCGTCGAGCCTAATTCCGGCGCGCTGCTGGTGAAGTCCGATGACCTGTCCCGTGCCCGCATCAAGCTGGCCGGCGCCGGCATTGCCCAGAGCGACGGCAACGTCGGTTTCGAAATCCTCGACAAGGATCAAGGCCTGGGCACCAGCCAGTTCATGGAGGCCACTCGTTACCGTCGTGGCCTGGAAGGCGAACTGGCGCGGACCATCTCCAGCCTCAATAACGTCAAGGGCGCCCGCGTTCACCTGGCGATCCCGAAGAGCTCGGTGTTCGTGCGTGACGATCGCAAGCCCAGTGCTTCCATTCTGGTTGAGCTGTATGCCGGTCGTTCGCTGGAGCCGGGTCAGGTGCTGGCGATCATGAACCTGGTCGCCACCAGCGTGCCGGAGCTGAGCAAGTCGCAGATTTCTGTCGTTGATCAGAAGGGCAACCTGCTGTCCGATCAGGCAGAGAACTCCGAGCTGTCCATGGCCGGCAAGCAATTCGATTACACCCGTCGCATGGAAAGCATGCTGACCCAGCGTGTACAGAACATCCTGCAGCCGGTGCTGGGCAATGATCGCTACAAGGCAGAAGTCTCGGCAGACGTTGATTTCAGCGCCGTCGAATCCACTGCCGAAAGCTTCAACCCGGACCAGCCTGCGTTGCGCAGCGAGCAGACCGTCAACGAACAACGCTCCAGCGGCAGCGGTTCAGGTGGCGTACCGGGTGCTTTGAGCAACCAGCCGCCAGGCCCGGCGACCGCACCACAGAACGCCACCGCCGGTGCTGCCGGTGCCGCGGGCGCTATCGCCCCGGGACAACCGCTGCTGGACGCCAACGGTCAACAGATCATGGACCCGGCCACCGGTCAGCCGATGCTGGCGCCATACCCGGCCGACAAGCGTAACCAGTCGACCAAGAACTTCGAGCTCGACCGTTCCATCAGCCACACCAAGCAGCAGCAGGGCCGGGTCAATCGCCTGTCGGTTGCGGTGGTGGTGGATGATCAGGTCAAGGTCAACCCGGCCAACGGCGAAACGACGATGGTGCCGTGGACCGCCGATCAATTGGCGCGCTTCACCCGTCTGGTGCAGGACGCCGTCGGCTTCGACGCCAGCCGTGGTGACAGCGTCAGCGTGATCAACGTGCCGTTCTCCACTGATCGCGGCGAAGTGATCCCGGACATTCCGTTCTATTCGCAATCGTGGTTTTGGGACATCGTCAAACAGGCCATGGGCGTGCTGTTCATCCTGGTGCTGGTGTTCGGTGTACTGCGTCCGGTGCTCAAGGGCATCACCAATCCTCAAGGCAAGCGCCTTGACGGTGACTCCGAGCTGGGCGGCATGATCGGGATGGACGGTGAACTGGCAAACGACCGCGTCAGTCTGGGCGGTCCGCAAAGTATTCTGTTGCCGAGCCCTACCGAGGGCTATGACGCACAGCTCAACGCAATCAAGAGCCTTGTGGCCGAGGACCCGGCGCGTGTAGCGCAGGTCGTCAAAGAGTGGATCAACGCTGATGAGTGATAGAGCTGCTGCGCTTAAATTGACCCGCGTGGACAAGGCCGCGATTCTGCTCCTTACCCTGGGTGAGACCGATGCCGCGCAGGTCTTGCGCCACATGGGGCCGAAAGAGGTTCAACGTGTGGGCGTGGCCATGGCGCAGATGCGCAATGTGCACCGCGAGCAGGTCGAGCAGGTGATGAGCGAGTTCGTCGACGTCGTCGGCGATCAGACCGGTGTCGGCATCGGCTCGGACGGCTACATCCGCAAGATGCTCACCCAGGCACTGGGCGAGGACAAGGCCAACGGCCTGATCGACCGGATTCTGCTGGGCGGCAACACCAGCGGTCTCGACAGCCTGAAGTGGATGGAACCGCGCGCGGTGGCCGACGTCATCCGTTTCGAGCACCCGCAGATTCAAGCCATCGTCGTGGCCTACCTGGACGCCGATCAGGCCGGTGAAGTGCTGAGCCATTTCGACCACAAGGTGCGCCTGGACATTATTCTGCGCGTGTCGTCGTTGAACACCGTGCAGCCGGCGGCGCTGAAAGAGTTGAACCAGATCCTCGAGAAGCAGTTCTCGGGCAATGCCAACACGTCGCGTACCACCCTGGGTGGTATCAAGCGTGCGGCGGATATCATGAACTTCCTCGACAGCTCGATCGAAGGCCAGCTCATGGATTCGATCCGCGAAGTGGACGAAGACCTGTCGACGCAGATCGAAGACCTCATGTTTGTCTTCAACAACCTGTCCGACGTCGACGACCGCGGGATTCAGGCCTTGCTGCGCGAAGTCTCCTCAGATGTGCTGGTCCTGGCACTGAAGGGCTCCGACGACGCCATCAAGGAAAAGATTTTCAAGAACATGTCCAAACGTGCCGCCGAACTGCTGCGCGACGACCTGGAAGCCAAAGGCCCGGTTCGCGTCAGCGACGTGGAAGGCGCCCAGAAAGAAATTCTCACCATTGCCCGTCGTATGGCGGAGGCCGGGGAGATCGTTCTTGGCGGCAAAGGTGGCGAGGAAATGATTTAAGCGTAGGTGTCGTTGATGTCCAGCTCCGATAAAGCAGCACCCAGTGAGCTCATCCGCGCCCAGGATTTGCGAGGCCTCGACGTCTGGGCCTTGCCCAGCTTCGACCCGCAGGTGGAAACGCCCGAGCCGGAACCGGTCATCGAAGAAGCCGAGCTCGCCGAAAGCGAAGAAGTGCCGCTGGAGGAAGTCCAGCCGATGACCCTGGAAGAGTTGGAAAGCATCCGCCAGGACGCCTACAACGAAGGGTTTGCCATCGGCGAAAAAGAGGGTTTCCACAGCACCCAGCTCAAGGTTCGTCAGGAAGCGGAAGTGGCCCTAGCGGCCAAGCTCGAAAGCATGGAAACCCTGATGGGGCATCTGTTCGAGCCCATCGCCGATCAGGACGCACAGATCGAGAAAGCCATGGTGTCACTGGTCGAACACGTGGTCCGGCAGGTCATCCAGCGCGAACTGAAAACCGACTCCAGCCAAATCGGCACGGTGCTGCGCGAAGCGTTGCGACTGTTGCCGATGGGCGCGGCCAACGTGCGCATTCTGGTCAACCCGCAGGACTTCGCGCTGGTCAAAGCCATGCGTGAGCGTCACGAAGAAACCTGGCGCATTCTCGAGGACGATACGATCCAGCCGGGCGGTTGCCGTGTCGAGAGCGAGCACAGCCGCATCGACGCCACGGTCGAGGCGCGGATCAGTCAGGCCCTCGGCAAAATGTTCGACCAGTTGCACGAGCAGGCCCTTCATCCGGCGCCGCCCGATGTGACCATCGAACTGGAAGAGGCGATTCAGAGCGCCGAGAAAACCACTTACCCGCTGGGTGCTGTCGATGCGCCTTGAACGCACCAGTTTCGCCAAGCGTCTGAGCACGTATCCCGACGCCATCTCCCTGCCTACGCAGCCGATCGTCGAAGGCCGACTGCTGCGCATGGTCGGTCTGACCCTCGAAGCCGAGGGCCTGCGCGCGGCCATGGGCAGCCGTTGCATGGTGATCAACGACGGCAGTCATCACCCGGTCGAAGTGGAAGCCGAGGTCATGGGCTTCTCCGGCGGCAAGGTGTTCCTGATGCCGGTCGGCAGCGTCTCCGGCATTGCACCGGGCGCCCGCGTCGTTCCGCTGCCGGACACCGGCCGTCTGCCGATGGGCATGACCATGCTGGGCCGCGTCCTCGACGGCGCCGGTCGCCCCCTCGACGGCAAGGGCGGGATGAAAGCCGAAGACTGGGTGCCGATGGACGGCCCCACCATCAACCCGCTCAATCGCAATCCGATCAGCCAGCCGCTGGACGTGGGCATTCGCTGCATCAACGGTTTGTTGACGGTCGGCCGCGGTCAGCGTCTGGGTCTGTTCGCCGGTACCGGGGTGGGCAAGAGCGTGCTGCTGGGGATGATGACCCGCTTCACCGAGGCCGACATCATCGTCGTCGGGCTGATCGGCGAACGGGGCCGCGAGGTGAAGGAATTCATCGAGCACAGCCTGGGCGAGGAGGGCCTCAAGCGCTCTGTCGTCGTGGCCTCTCCGGCGGATGACGCGCCGTTGATGCGTCTGCGCGCGGCGATGTACTGCACGCGCATCGCCGAATATTTTCGCGACAAGGGCAAGAACGTCCTGTTGCTCATGGATTCCCTGACCCGTTTCGCCCAGGCCCAGCGGGAAATCGCCCTGGCCATCGGCGAGCCGCCTGCGACCAAGGGTTATCCGCCGTCGGTGTTCGCCAAGCTGCCCAAGCTGGTGGAACGCGCCGGTAACGCGGAAGCGGGCGGTGGCTCGATCACGGCGTTCTACACCGTTTTGTCCGAAGGCGACGACCAGCAGGACCCGATCGCCGACTCGGCCCGAGGCGTGCTCGACGGCCACATCGTGCTGTCGCGGCGACTGGCCGAAGAGGGCCATTACCCGGCCATTGATATCGAAGCGTCGATCAGCCGGGTGATGCCGTCCGTGGTCGATCCGCAGCACATGGTTCAGGCGCAGTATTTCAAGCAGTTGTGGTCGCGTTATCAGCAGAGCCGCGATCTGATCAGCGTCGGTGCGTACGTGGCCGGCGGCGATCGCGAGACTGACCTGGCGATTTCACTGCAGCCACAGTTGGTGAAGTATTTGCGCCAGGGCTTGCAGGAGAACGAGAGCATGCAGAGCAGTGAGGAGCAGTTGGCGAAGATTTTCAATCCTCAGGCTGGGGGTTAATCGGTCATGGCAGTCAGTCGCGCAGCCCGTCTGGCGCCGGTGGTGGAGATGGCCGAGAAGGTCGAGAAGGCCGCCGTGCAGCGCCTGGGGCATTTTCAGGGTCAGGTGCGGCTGGCCGAGGCCAAGCTGGGCGAGCTGGATAAGTTTCGCTCTGATTATCAGCAGCAGTGGATCGACAAGGGCGCCCATGGGGTGTCGGGTCAGTGGCTGATGAATTATCAGCGCTTTCTCAATCAGTTGGAGACGGCGGTGGCGCAGCAGCGTCAGAGTCTGGCGTGGCATGAGAATAATCTGAACAAGGCGCGCGGCGAGTGGCAGAAGGCGTATGCGCGGGTGGAGGGGCTGCGTAAGTTGGTGCAGCGGTATATCGATGAGGCGCGTGCGCTGGAAGATAAACGCGAGCAAAAGCTGCTGGATGAGCTGGTGCAGAGGTTGCCCAGGACGGAGCAGTTTTAGGAGCTTGAGATCAAGATCAAGATCAAGATCAAGATCAAGACCCTTAAGATCACGAGCGTCTGCCTGGGGGCAGACTGTTTCGCCTTCGGCGAGTTACTGGAAAAGCACCCCAAGTAACCAAGGGTGCTTGCTCCTGGCTAGGTTCCTCCTTCGTCGGAATTCCCTCGCTCCGGTCTTGCTCCGTGGGCCCGCGCCGAACGGACATCCATGTCCGCAACGGCGCTCTCGCCGCATCCATGCGGCTCGGCCCACTGCGCAAAACCTGCGCTCGGCCTGCACCCAAGTCGCGTTTTGCGGTGTTTGAACTTTTTGTGTAGGAAGAGCAAAAGCAACGGCAACGAAAATGGTGAGGACGACGACATAGTGAGACCGGCTTTAGCCGGGAAGGCGTCGGAAGACACACTGCAAAACTGATGGCGACCAAGCCGGCGTCTTCCCGGCTGAAGCCGGTCCCACTAAGTCATCGCATGCATCCCGTGGGATTGGTTGTGGCTCTGACCGTAGGACCGGCTTTAGCCGGGAAGCTTTTGATCTGCTTTTGATCTGTTTTTGATTTTCGTACACAAAAAGCCCAAACACCGCCAATCGCGACTTGGGTGCGGGCCGAACGCAGACGACGCGGAGTGGGCCGAGCGGCAGGGATGCCGCGAGAGCGCCGTCAGGACATGGATGTCCGTTCGGCGCGGGCCCACGGAGCGTCGTCGGAGTGAGGGTATTCCGACGAAGGAGGAACCCAACCGAGAGCAAGCACCCTTGGTTACTTGGGGTGCTTTTCCAAGTAACTCGCCGAAGGCGAAACGTCCGCCGTTAGGCGGGCCCTCTTGATCCTGAAAGCCAAGTAAAAGCTAACGATTTGCCACGCCTCACAAGGGCTGCTAAAACTCAAGCGTCTGGCGCTGTTTCATACAAGGAATTTGCCAATGTCAGTTACCTCCGAACGCTCCAAAGATGGCCAAGAGCTGACCATCACCATCAAAGGACGCTTCGACTTCTCGAAGCACCAGGACTTTCGTGGCGCCTACGAAAAAGAACACGAGGCCAAACGCTATACGGTTGACCTGAAAGACACGACCTACCTCGACAGTTCAGCGCTCGGTATGCTCCTCCTGCTGCGCGACCATGCCGGCGGCGAAAGAGCCGAAGTCCAGTTGGTCAACTGCACCGCCGACGTCCACAAAATCCTCACCATCTCCAGCTTCTCCAAACTCTTCAAAATCGCCTGATGATCTCGCCTGCCTCCGATCGCCTGACGGTCCTCATCGCTGATGACAACGTCAGCGACCGGATGCTCCTGTCCGCCATCGTCAGCCGCCAGGGCCATGACGTCCTGACCGCCAGCGACGGCGCCGAAGCCGTCGGGCTGTTCGAGCGTCGGCGGCCGCAACTGGTGCTGATGGACGCCATGATGCCGGTCATGGACGGCTTCGAAGCGGCGCGCCAGATCAAGACACTCGCGGGTGACGCGCTGGTCCCGATCATCTTCCTGACGTCCCTGACCGAAGGCGAAGACCTTGCCCGTTGCCTCGACGCCGGCGGCGACGACTTCATTGCCAAGCCCTACAACCAAGTGGTGCTGGCCGCCAAGATCAACGCCATGAACCGCCTTCGCGTGCTGCAGGAAACCGTCCTGCACCAGCGCGACCTGATCACCCGCCACCATAAATACCTGCTCAACGAACAGCGCGTGGCCAAGGCGGTGTTCGACCAGATCGCCCACTCCGGGTGCCTGAGTTCACGCAACATCCGTTACCTGCAATCGCCCTACGCGCTGTTCAACGGCGACCTGCTTTTGGCTGCGTGGTCGCCGTCCGGCAACATGCACCTGCTGCTGGGGGATTTCACCGGCCATGGGTTGCCGGCGGCGGTGGGCGCGATGCCGCTGGCCGAGGTGTTCTACGGCATGACCGCCAAGGGGTACGGCTTGTCCGAAACCCTGCGGGAGATGAACGCCAAGCTCAAACGCATCCTGCCCGTCGACATGTTCTGCTGCGCCGCGTTGCTGTCCCTGAACTTCAAGCAGCAGCTGGTCGAGGTCTGGAACGGCGGCCTGCCGGATGGTTACCTGCTGCATGGCGATGACCGGCCGCACACGCCGCTGATTTCGTCGAACGTGCCCCTCGGTGTCTTGAGCGCCGCCAGCTTTGACGACAACACCCAGGTGTATCCCTTCGGGCCGGGGGACCGGGTGTTTCTGCTGTCCGACGGCGTGGTCGACAGCACCGGCCAGGACGGCGAACTGTTCGGCGCCCGGCGTCTGCAGAATGTGCTGGTGAGCAACCGCAACCCGGCGCTGCTCATCGAAGAAGTGCAGTGGGCTCTGGCGCGCTTTCGCGGCCAGGCGCGGGACGATGTGAGCATGGTCGAAGTGGCCTTCACCGAGCCTGACCTGCTTGGCCCGCCCTCGGTCATCTATACCGACAGCGGCGATTCCAGCCCGCTGGATTGGTCCGCGTCGTTCGAGTACCGCGCGGCAACGCTCAAGCGCTTCAACCCGCTGCCGTATCTGTTGCAACTGCTGCAGGAGGTACACGGCTTGCGCATGCAGAGCAGCGAGCTGTATATCGTGTTGTCGGAGCTGTACAGCAACGCGCTGGAGCATGGCGTGCTCGGGCTCGACTCGGCGCTGAAGCGCGACGCCGCAGGTTTTGGGCTTTACTACCAGCAACGCGCCGAACGCCTCGATCGTCTGGTGGACGGTTTTATCCGCATCGATTTTCAGATCGTCCCGGACGGCGAGGGCGGTCGCCTGACGGTGCGGGTGCAGGACAGTGGTGCGGGTTTCGATTCCGATCGCGTGCTGGCGCTGCCGCCTGCGGTCACCCAATTGTCCGGGCGCGGCCTTGCGCTGGTCCGGCAGCTCAGCGACCGCTGTCGGTGGTCCGATGATGGCCGGACGGCCAGCGTGGAATTTGCCTGGGAGGGTCTGGCATAATCCCCGCGTCTTGATCAAGGAGTGAACAAGTGTCGAATAATCCTGTGGACTTCAACGTGCTCAGCACGCTGCGTGACGTGATGGAAGCTGAATACCCGGCGCTGCTGCAGGTGTTCATTTCCGATTCCATCAATCGGGTCAACGACATGACCCTGTTGTTGCGTGACCCTTCCTTCACTGCCTCCTCCAGCGCCTCGCTGCAACGCCTCGGCCTGATGGCCCACAGCTTCAAAGGCAGCACCGGCAACATGGGCGCCACGCATTTGTCAGAACTGTGCCTGCAACTCGAAGAGCAGGGTCGCGGCATGGTGACAGCGGATGACGCCCGGATAAGGCGGCTGGTGTTCGAGATCAAAGAGGAATTCTGCGCCGTCAGGAAGGTTTTCGAAGACGAACTGCAACTCTGCCACGCCAACCACTGAGCCGGGTGTTGCCCTCCGGCTTTCTGCCTCGGACTCACGTTTTATCCAGCCTCTCTCGCTACCTGGCCCGCCATTTGCTTTGTCTCTCTGTAATTGTGCTCTTGCGGAGATTCACATGGCGCTCGCCACCAACCCATTACTGACGGCTTTGACAGCGGCCAAAGCCCAGAAAGCCGGGAATAATGCCCCGACCAAGGCGCCGGAACCCGTCAAGCACAGCAGTTCCAGCTTTTCTGACGTCTTCGCCAAACAGGCGCCGGTCAAGTCTCACGGTGCGGATAATCCG
This sequence comes from Pseudomonas sp. HP_12, assembly GCF_055283955.1. Taxonomy (NCBI): domain Bacteria; kingdom Pseudomonadati; phylum Pseudomonadota; class Gammaproteobacteria; order Pseudomonadales; family Pseudomonadaceae; genus Pseudomonas; species Pseudomonas sp. HP_12. Next base: position 12,912 of record NZ_JBTOQG010000012.1, on the reverse strand, counting down.
GCGCCCAAGCCGGCAAGCGCCAAGAGTTCGGCAGCCGACGACAAGCCTGCCGCCAGCCATACGTCTGCCGCCGCCGACAAGACCGTTGCCGATAACGGCAATGGCTTGCCTGCCAAGCCGGTCAACGGCAAGGCCGACGATGAGGCCGGCGCGGGCAAAGGCGATGCTCACGACAAGGATGACGGCACTGACAATGGGAAAGACCCGACCCTCGCGGATGCGCCGCCGGTAGACCCTGTGCCGGACCCGACACTGGCCGTCACGCCTCCGGTGCAAGAGCCAGTGGCCGTCGCGCCTCCCGTTCAGCCAGTGGTAGATCCGGCGCTTCTCGCCGGCCCGCTGCCCGTGATGCCGCCGCCTGCGGTGCAGGCGCCAACCGACGCAACCGACGCTGCCGGCGACGATTTCGATCCGTACGCCGATCCGCTGGAAGGCTTGACCGCTGTGCAGGTCGCCCTGGAAAACAAGGCCCAGCAGACGGCGCAGAACAACGGTGTGCAGGGCGACGGCAAAGGTGGGGGCAAGCAAGACCCGAACGCCGATCCTTCGCAACTGCTGGCCACCAACCTGGCGGCGCTGGGCGACCAGCCTGTGGACAAGAGCACCACCGAAGGCGGCGGCGACAAAGCCTTCAGCGGCTTGCTGGCTGACGGCCTGAAAGACGTGAAGGCCGCCACCAGCGATACGCGAGTGGACAACTTCGCCGATCGACTGGCGGCCTTGTCCCAGGCCGCGCAAGTGAAAAACACGTCGACGTCGGCTCCTGCCACGCCATTGCTCAATCAGCCATTGGCGATGAATCAGGGGGGATGGACTGAAGGCGTGGTCAACCGTGTGATGTACCTGTCGAGCCAGAACCTCAAACAGGCGGACATCCAGCTGGAGCCCGCTGAACTGGGCCGTCTGGACATCCGCGTCAATATGGCGGCGGACCAGCAGACCCAGGTCACCTTCATGAGCGCCCACGTCGGCGTGCGTGAAGCGTTGGAAAGCCAGATGTCTCGCCTGCGCGATTCCTTCGTCCAGCAGGGCATGGGCCAGGTCAACGTCAACGTTTCTGACCAGTCTCAGGGCTGGCAGCAACAGGCTCAGCAGCAGTCTGGTGGCGATGGTCAGCGCAACGGCGGCGGCAGCCGCGTCAACGGTGCCAGTGGCAGCGACCTCATCGCCGACGGTGCTCCGGTGGACGCCGCCTCGGCGGCTGCCAGCGCACCGCTGACCGTTGTGGGTTCCAGCGCGGTGGATTATTACGCCTGAAAACGCCTGGGCGTTTTCAGTAGCCTCAAGTTATTAGCGGCAAGCGGCAAGTAAAAGCAGGATCAAGGGCGGCAGTGCATGGGAGACCTCGGTTTCTCGGGCTCTGCCGCCTTTTGCTTTAACTTGCCGCTTACCTCTTGCAGCTTGAAGCTGCGGTTCTAGCTCACCCCTTGCAGCTTGCGGCTGCCGTTCTGGCACAACCCTTGCTCTTCCTCTGTCACGCAACACCGAACCCCTTGGATAGTGACGGATTATTGGCATGGCGAAGAGTGACGACGCAGCAGTGGCGGACCCTGCAAAAAAGGGCAAGTTGAAAGTCATCATCCTCATCGTGGTGGGGCTGCTGCTGGCCATTGGTGTGTCGGTAGGCGCGACCTGGTTCATCATGCACAAGGCCGAAAGCAAGCCGGACGCCGCCGCCATTGCGGAAGCGGCGAATGCCAAAAAAGAGGCGATCTTCGAACCGCTGACGCCGCCCTTCGTCGTCAACTACAACGTCAACGGTCGCCAGCGCTACATGCAGGTCAGCATCACCTTGCTGGCCCGTGACCACGCCGACCTTGAAGCGTTGAAAGCGCACATGCCGGTCATCCGTAATAACCTGGTGATGATGTTCTCCGGTCAGCCATTCGATACCATCGCAACGCCGGTGGGCATGGAAATGCTGCGCCAGAAGGCGGCAGCCGTGGTCCAGGAAGTGGGCCAGAAAGAGCTGAGCAAGAGCGTGATCGAACAGGTACTTTTCACTAACTACGTACTGCAGTAGGACCACGACATGGCCGTGCAAGACCTGCTGTCCCAGGATGAGATCGACGCGCTGCTGCATGGCGTCGACGACGGTCTGGTACAGACCGATAGTGTTGCCGAGCCTGGCAGCGTAAAGAGTTATGACCTGACCAGTCAGGATCGCATCGTCCGCGGACGCATGCCGACCCTGGAAATGATCAACGAGCGTTTCGCCCGTTACACCCGCATCAGCATGTTCAACCTGCTGCGCCGCTCGGCCGATGTGGCCGTGGGTGGCGTGCAGGTGATGAAGTTTGGCGAATACGTGCACTCGCTGTACGTGCCGACCAGTCTGAACCTGGTCAAGATCAAACCCCTGCGCGGCACCGCGCTGTTCATCCTCGACGCCAAGCTGGTGTTCAAGCTGGTGGACAACTTCTTTGGCGGCGACGGTCGCCACGCCAAGATCGAAGGACGGGAATTCACCCCGACCGAGCTGCGCGTGGTGCGCATCGTGCTGGATCAGGCGTTCATTGATTTGAAGGAAGCCTGGCAGGCGATCATGGAAGTCAACTTCGAGTACATCAACTCGGAAGTGAACCCGGCCATGGCCAACATCGTCGGCCCGAGCGAAGCGATCGTGGTGTCCACCTTCCACATCGAACTGGACGGCGGTGGCGGCGATCTTCACGTGACCATGCCGTATTCGATGATCGAGCCGGTGCGCGAAATGCTCGACGCCGGTTTCCAGTCGGACGTCGACGATCAGGACGAACGCTGGGTCAACGCCCTTAAGCAGGACGTGCTCGACGTGTCGGTGCCGTTGCGCGTCGCGGTCGCTACGCGTCAGCTCAAGCTGCGCGACATCCTGCACATGCAGCCGGGCGACGTGATCCCGGTCGATCTCCCGGAACACCTGGTCATGCGCGCCAACGGCGTGCCGTCCTTCAAGGTCAAACTGGGTTCGCACAAGGGCAACCTGGCCCTGCAAGTCGTCGAACCCATAGAACGCCGCTGACGCTCGTCGCCGGCAAAACGAATGTGCTGCGTAAACGAATCAATGTTCCCCGAGGACAACCATGGCTAATGACAACGATATGACTTCTGCAGACGACCAGGCTCTGGCCGACGAGTGGGCTGCTGCACTGGGTGAATCCGGGGACGGGCAAGCGGACATCGACGCGCTGCTGGCGGCCGACGCCGGCAACAACGCCAATCGCATGACGATGGAAGAATTTGGCGGCGTGGCGAAAAGCAACGGCGCAGTTTCGCTGGACGGCCCGAACCTGGACGTGATTCTGGATATTCCGGTGTCGATTTCCATGGAAGTGGGCAGCACCGACATCAACATCCGCAACCTGCTGCAGCTCAACCAGGGCTCGGTGATCGAGCTGGACCGTCTGGCCGGCGAGCCGCTGGACGTGCTGGTCAACGGCACCCTGATCGCCCACGGCGAAGTGGTGGTGGTGAACGAAAAGTTCGGCATCCGTCTGACCGACGTGATCAGCCCGAGCGAACGTATCAAGAAGCTGCGTTAAGTGCGCGGCGTGATCAGAACCCTGTCGAGCCTGCCGCTGCTGGCGTTGTCCTGGGCGGTGATGGCGGCCGATCCGGCGACGCCTGCCGCGCCTGCTGCAACGACGGCGACGACGGCTGCGACGACTGCGACGGCAACGCCTGCGGTCGCCGCGCCCGTCGCCGGTTCGGTGAACGGCGGGATGGCCGGTCAGTTGCTGCAACTGGTGCTGGGGCTGCTGCTGGTGATCGGGCTGATCTTCGTGCTGGCCTGGCTGATGCGCCGGGTGCAGCGCGCAGGGCCGGCCGGCAATCAGGTGATCAAGCTGGTGGGCTCCCGCGCGTTGGGGACGCGTGATCGGCTGGTGCTGGTGCAGGTCGGCAACGAACAGGTGTTGCTGGGCGTCTCGCCCGGCAGCATCACTGCGCTGCACGTGATGAATGAGCCGGTCGAGGTCCCTGACGCGCAAAACGCGCAGCCGGAGTTCGCCAGGCGTTTGCTTGAAGCGCTGGGCAACAAGGGCGCGGCGGGGCAACGCCCAGGCATGAATATTTTCGGTGCCGCCGGCAAGAAAGCAGGTACGCCAGGCACGACGGGCAAGCCAGATACTTCGGATCAGAAGGACATGAACTGATGCGCATTGTTTTGACGCTGCTGCTGTTGCTTGCAGCGCCATTGGCGTTCGGCGCCGATCCGTTGTCGATCCCGGCCATCACGCTGGGCACCGGCGCCAACGGCCAGCAGGAATATTCGGTCAGCCTGCAGATCCTGCTGATCATGACCGCGCTGAGCTTCATCCCGGCGTTCGTCATGCTGATGACCAGTTTCACGCGGATCATCATCGTCTTCTCGATCCTGCGTCAGGCCCTGGGCCTGCAACAGACGCCGTCCAACCAGATTCTCACCGGCATGGCGCTGTTCCTGACCATGTTCATCATGGCGCCGGTGTTCGACCGGGTGAACAACGATGCGCTGCAGCCGTACCTGGCGGAAAAACTCACCGCCCAGGACGCCGTGGCCAAGGCCGAAGTGCCGATCAAGGACTTCATGCTGGCGCAGACCCGCTCCAGCGATCTCGAGCTGTTCATGCGTTTGTCCAAGCGCACCGACATTCCGACCCCGGATGCGGCGCCGCTGACGATTCTGGTGCCGGCGTTCGTGACCTCCGAACTGAAAACGGCGTTCCAGATCGGCTTCATGATTTTCATCCCCTTCCTGATCATCGATCTGGTGGTAGCGAGCATCCTGATGGCCATGGGCATGATGATGCTGTCGCCGTTGATCATTTCCCTGCCGTTCAAAATCATGCTGTTCGTGCTGGTGGATGGCTGGGCGCTGATCATCGGCACACTGGCCGGCAGTTTTGGTGGTGTATGAACCTGTTTGACGTGGAGTGCGCAGCATGACCCCGGAAGTAGCCGTCGACCTGTTTCGCGAAGCGCTGTGGCTGACCACGACCATGGTCGCCATTCTGGTGGTGCCGAGCCTGATCGTCGGCCTGATCGTCTCGATGTTCCAGGCCGCCACGCAGATCAACGAACAGACCCTGAGCTTCCTGCCGCGCCTGCTGGTCATGCTGGTCACGCTGATCGTGGTCGGCCCGTGGATGGTGCGCACCTTCATGGAGTACATCACCAATCTGTACACCAGCATTCCCCAAGTGATCGGCTGACCCCTCGATGGAACCTGTGCTGGCGTTGACCGACACCCAGATCAGCACATGGGTGGCGGCGTTCATGCTGCCGCTGTTCCGCATCGGCGCGCTGCTCATGACCATGCCGATCATCGGCACCACGCTGGTCCCCAAGCGGGTGCGGCTGTATTTCGCGCTGGCGATCACGGTGGTCGTCGCGCCTAGCCTGCCGCCCATGCCCGCCGTCCATGCTCTGGACCTCAGCGGGCTGCTGCTGATCGCGCAACAAATCCTCATCGGCGCCGGCATGGGCCTGTCGTTGCAGCTGTTTTTCCAGGCCTTCGTGATCGCCGGACAGATCATCGGGATTCAGATGGGCATGGGCTTCGCGTCCATGGTCGACCCGGTCAACGGCGTGTCGGTGGCGACCATCGGGCAGTTTCTCACCATGCTGGTGACCCTGCTGTTCCTGGCCATGAATGCTCACCTCGTGGTGTTCGAAATCCTCATCGAGAGCTTCACCACCTTGCCGGTGGGGCAGGGCATCAGTACCTCGGACATCTGGCTGCTGGTGATGCGTCTGGGCTGGGTGCTTGGCGCGGCACTGGTGCTGGTGCTGCCGGCCATCGCTGCGCTGCTGGTGGTGAACATCGCCATGGGCGTGATGACCCGCGCGGCGCCACAGCTGAATATCTTTTCCATCGGTTTTCCGCTGACGCTGGTGCTGGGGATGGTGATTCTGTGGATCACCCTCGGCGACATTCTCAATCAATACCAACCGCTGGCGGTCGACGCCCTGCAGTTGCTCAGAGACCTGGTCAAGGCGCGCTGACATGGCCGAAAGCGAGAGTGGTCAGGACAAGACAGAAGACCCCACGGACAAACGCAAACGCGACGCCCGGGAGAAGGGCGAGATTGCCCGCTCCAAGGAGCTTAATACGGTCGTGGTGATGATCGTGGGCGCTGCGGGGCTGCTGGCGTTTGGCGGCTCCATGGCGGAAATGATGATGCAGTTGATGCGCGACAATTTCACCATCACCCGCGAGGCGATTCTCGATGAGCGCAGCATGGCGATCATGCTGATGGCCTCGGGCAAGGCGGCGTTGCTGTCGGTGCAGCCGATCCTGCTGGCGTTGACCGTGGCGGCGTTCGTCGGTCCCATTTCCCTCGGCGGCTGGCTGTTTGCCGCAGGCTCCCTGGCGCCCAAGTTCAGCCGCATGAACCCGGCCGCCGGGATCAAGCGGATGTTCTCGCCCAAGGCGCTGATCGAGCTGCTGAAGTCGCTGGCGAAGTTTTTGATTGTGCTGGCGGTGGCGCTGGTGGTGCTGATGAAGGACAAGGGCGACCTGGTGTCCATCGCCCATGAGCCGCTGGAAATGGCGGTGGTGCACAGTTTGCAGTTGGTCGGCTGGAGCACGCTGTGGATGGCACTGGGCCTTTTGATCATCGCGGCGATCGATGTGCCGGTGCAGTTGTGGGAGTCGCACAAGAAGTTGCTGATGACCAAGCAGGAGGTGCGTGATGAGCACAAGGACAGTGAGGGTCGGCCGGAGGTCAAGCAGCGGATTCGTCAGTTGCAGCGGGAGATGTCGCAACGGCGGATGATGGCGGCGATTCCGGAGGCGGATGTGATTATCACGAACCCGACGCATTATGCGGTGGCGTTGAAGTATGACGCGGAGCGGGGCGGGGCGCCGATTCTGTTGGCCAAGGGCAGTGATTTCATGGCGCTGAAGATTCGGGAGATTGCGGCGCAGCATGAGATTTTGTTGTTGCAGTCGCCGGCGTTGGCGCGGTCGATTTATTACAGCACGGAGTTGGATCAGGAGATTCCGGCGGGGTTGTATCTGGCGGTGGCGCAGGTGTTGGCGTATGTGTATCAGATTCGGCAATATCGGGCGGGGCGTGGCAAGCGGCCTGATCCGCTGAGGGATAATCTGCCGATTCCGCCGGATTTGAGGCGTGATTCGTAGGGCTTCTAGATTGTTGAGATCAAGATCAACAGCGTCTGCCTGGGGGCAGACTGTTTCGCCTTCGGCGAGTTACTTGGAAAAGCACCCCAAGTAACCAAGGGTGCTTGCTCCTGGTTGGGCCCTTCCTTCGTCAGGGTTCCTTCACTCCGGTCTCGCTCCGTGGGCCCGCTGCCATCCGCCATCCATGGCGGGGGGCAGCTCTCGCCGCATCCATGCGGCTCGGCCCACTCCGCGAGACCTCCGTTCAGCCTGCACCCAAGTCGCCATTGGCGGTGACTGAACCTTTTGTGTATGAAGATCAAAAGCACATCACAAGCTTCCCGGCTGAAGCCGGTCCTACAGTCATCGCCACTCCCGCTGATTGCACGCTCTGCTTTTTAGTGGGACCGGCTTTAGCCGGGAAGGGGCCGGTCGGGGCGCTGGCGATTTTGCGGACCAGACGCCCTCCCTGTGGGAGCGAGCTTGCTCGCGAATGCTGCATTTGAAACACCAGAAATTCGGTGGATGTACCAACCCCTTCGTGAGCAAGCTCACTCCCACAAGTCCTTGGCGACTGATCTGCCCTCGATCTGCCCTCGATCTGCTCTTGATCTGCCTTGCCTTGCTTTTGATCTTTCCTACGAAGCAAGTCCAGACACCACAAAACGCGACTTGGGTGCAGGCCGAACGCAGACGACGCGGAGTGGGTCGAGCGGCATGGATGCCGCGAGAGCGCCGTCAGGACATGGATGTCCGTTCGGCGCGGGCCCACGGAGCGTCGTCGGAGTGAGGGCACCCTGACGAAGGAAGGGCCCAACCAGGAGCAGGCACCCTTGGTTACTTGGGGTGCTTTTCCAAGTAACTCGCCGAAGGCGAAACGGTCTGCCCCCAGGCAGACGCTCTTGATCTTCGTACGGAGGGCCGACGTCAGCTTGATGACAGCGCAAACCGAAAGCGTCTAGAGTGACCTCAGTCCCTTTCAAGGCCTCGCCACTTGACCATTCGATCGAATGCAGCGCCACTGTCTGACGCTCAGTCCAGCGCCGAAGCGTTGAATGTCCTGTTGCTGGCTTGCGCCACAGGCAATCGGTTGGCGTTCGAAGCGATGTATCACGCGACGTCGTCCAGGCTGTTCGGTATTTGCCTGCACTATTCCGGCAATCGGGCCGAGGCGGAAGAGGTGCTGCAGGAGGTGTACATCATGGCGTGGCTGAAGGCCTCTCGATTCGATCCGCAACGGGCCAGCGCCATCACCTGGCTCTCGACCATGGCCCGCCACAAGGCGATTGACCGGCGCAGGGCCCATCGCCGTCACGATCCCCTCGAAACCATCCCCGAATTACCCACCCAGGACGACCCCATCCCGGACGCCCTCGAGCGCGAGCAGCAGGGCAGTCAGCTGGACCGCTGCCTTGAAACCCTGGAAGACGCGCAGCAACGCTATATCCGCGTGGCGTTCTTCGAGGGTTGCTCCTACGCCGAACTGGCCGAGCGCCACGGTATTGCGCTAGGGACGATGAAAAGCTGGATTCGCCGCGGGCTGCTTCGACTGCGCTTGTGCCTCGGCCTATGAACGAGCATCCCGTGCCGCCCGACGAGACCCCGGACCTGCTGATCGCCGAGTACGTGCTGGGCGTGCTCAGCCGCGAAGAGCGTGAGCGGGTGGAGGCGATGATTGCGCTGGAGCCTCGCCATCAACGCGCGCTGGCGCAATGGCAGGAGCAGTTCGCCGAGTGGCTCGGTCAATTGCCCGCGTCCAGTCCTCCCGCGGGCACCTGGGGCAGGATTGAGCAGCGGTTGTTTGCGGGTGCCAGTCATTCGCCGTCACGGGTGTCAGGCTGGTGGAACAGCCTAGGGGTCTGGCGCTGGACAACGGCGGCGCTGGCTTCCGGGTTGCTGGCGTCGGTGCTGACGCTTCAACAACCTGTTCCTGGACCGACGCCGGGGCCGGCCTTGTTGGCGCGTCTCGAACAGAGCGATGGCAATACGCTGTTTGCCGCGACGATCAACCCTGACCGGCGAAGCGTCCTGTTCGTCAACACGGGCCGCGCAGACTGGCCGGGTAAAAGTGCCGAGGCGTGGGTAATCGCTGCCGATGGCAAGCCTCGGTCGCTGGGCCTGCTGCCGGCCAATACCCCCGCGACATTGAGCGTAGCGCCGCCACTGGCTGACCTGCTCGCCAGCGGCGCAGTGCTCGCGATCACCCTTGAGCCGTTGAACGGGTCACCGAGCGGGCTGCCGACCGGACCGGTCGTCGCCCAGGGAAAAATATCCTCACTCTGATGCATCCGTTCCGGCGCCCGCTTCGTATATCTCCCACCTTCATCCGAAGGACCTAAGAATCCGGGAGAACTACCATGTTGACCCTCGCCAAACGCATCGCCGCTGTCTCGTTCGCTGCCCTTTGTCTTGCTGCATCCCCCGGCTTTGCCGCCGATACCGTCATGGTCGGTGGCGCCGCCATGTACCCGACCAAGACCATCGTCGAGAACGCCGTCAACTCCAAGGACCACACGACCCTGGTGGCGGCGGTCAAAGCTGCAGGTCTCGTAGACACCCTCAACAGCAAAGGCCCGTTCACCGTCTTCGCCCCCACCAACGAGGCATTCGCCAAGCTGCCGGCCGGCACTGTCGAAACGCTGGTCAAGCCGGAGAACAAGGCTGACCTGACCAAAATTCTGACGTACCACGTTGTTGCTGGCACCCATACCGCCAAACAATTGATGGCGGACGCCAAAATGAACGGCGGCAAGGTGATGCTGAAAACCGTACAGGGCGAATCCCTCACCGTCATGCCCCATGACGGCAAGCTCTGGGTGATGGACGCGAAAGGCGGCAAAAGCGCGGTCAGCATCGCTGATGTGATGCAGTCCAATGGCGTCATCCACGTGGTCGATTCGGTGATGATGCCGTAATCGCTGACCTGATCGTTGCAGTACCCGGCGGACGCTCATTCCGTCCGCCGGCTCCATGGCCTGGCCTTTCTGCGGGCGCCATGTCGATCGACTTAGCGCCCTTCTGCTCATCCTCCCCGTATCCCCGCCACTCGCCGCACAGATTTATTTTCAAATCCCTGCATCCAGTTCCCTTTCCCCCGGGTAGTACAAGTAGTAGCGATGGCTGCTGACCTGTTTATCCAATGGAGAGATGGCATGAACGCTAAAAAATTACTGGGTTCGTTCGGTGTTTCATTGGCTGCCACTTGCCTGCTGGCAACGGCGCCGGCGGCTTTCGCGCAGATGGCGTTGCCGGATGCGGTGAAGGTACCGGACGGTCACAAGATCGCCATGGAGACGGTAGGCGTGGGCGAGATCACCTACGAATGCCGCGACAAGCCCAACGCCCCCGGCCAGACCGAATGGACATTCGTCGGCCCGAAAGCGGTATTGAATGATCGCAGCGGCAAGCAGGTCGGCACCTACTTCGGGCCACCGGCGACGTGGCAGGCCGCTGACGGTTCGAAGATCACCGGTACGCAGCTCGCTGTGGCACCCGCCGGGACGGGCGACATTCCGTATCAGCTGGTGAAAGCCAACCCTGCGGAAGGCAAGGGCGCGATGAGCAACGTCAGTTACATCCAGCGGGTGGCGACCAAAGGCGGTGTCGCGCCGAAGATGGAGTGCTCGACGGCGACCAAGGGCAAGCAGGAAATCGTGAAATATCAGGCGGACTATATTTTCTGGGCCACCAAGTAGACCAACGTCCCACGTCAGGCAGCGTCGCCGACGTACAAAGTCATCTACGCTGCACCGACGCAACCCCGGCCTTTGGGTCGGGGTATTTCTTTTCGTTGGCGGTTGAACATTTTGTCCCTACCTGAAGACTGTTTTGACTACGAAGCCTGCCTGGCGGCCTGCGCCCGAGGTGAGCAGCAGGCGTTGCACGCGCTCTACACGCAAGAAAGCGCACGTCTGCTCGGCGTCGCCAAGCGGATCGCCCGCAGCGACGCGCTGGCCGAGGACATCGTGCACGACGCCTTCCTCAAAATCTGGACCCGCGCCGGCAGCTTCGACCCGGCGCGAGGCACTGCCCGTGGCTGGATCTTCAGCGTGACGCGGCACCTGGCGCTGAACTTCATGCGTGACAACGCGCACATCGTTCAGGTCAGCGAACAGAGCGAAAGCGCGTTACTGGCCGAGGACTCTCTGGAGGCAGCCACCGACGCCGACACCTTCGAATACCGTGCCCGCTCGGGGCGTATTTACGGGTGCCTCGAACAACTGGAACCGGCGCGTCGCAACTGCATTCTTCATGCGTACGTAGACGGTTTTTCGCATTCGGAGATAGCGCAGAAAATCGGCGCGCCACTGGGCACGGTTAAAGCCTGGATCAAACGCAGTCTGGTGGCATTGCGGGAGTGCATGGGATGACAGGCTATCCGTCGAAAGGCAGCGCCGATGAACTGGACGCACTGGCCAGCGAGTACGTGTTAGGTACACTGCCGGCCGAGCAACGCCTCAATGTCCAAAACCGCCTCGCCACGGACGCCGACTTGCGTACGGCGGTGGACGCATGGGAAGGGCGCCTGCTGGCCTTGACCGAACTCGCCGAACCGCACACCCCAAGCCCACGGCTGTGGGACCGGATCGAGCGCAGCGTCGGCAGCCACGACCGCCGAGTTCCCGTACAAACGCCTGCCGTGACGTCGCATTCCTGGTGGGATCTCCTGCCCCTGTGGCGCGGACTGGCCGGCGCAGGACTCGTTGCGACCCTGCTGCTGGGCTCGATGCTCCTGACCCGAACCGCCCCGGTGAACCCCACGACCTACCTCGTCGTGCTCGTTGCCCCGCAAAACCAGGTGCCTGGCTGGGTCATCCAGGCTAGCAACCCGGAAGAAATCCAGCTGATACCGCTCGGCGCCACCCCAGTCCCCGCCGACAAAGCCCTCCAGTTCTGGACCAAGGCCGACGGCTGGCAGGGCCCCGTGTCCCTGGGCCTGGTCAAACCCGGCCAGACCCTCTCCGTACCGGTGAACAAACTGCCGCCGCTGCAACCCAACCAACTCTTCGAACTCACCCTCGAAAACCCCAACGGCTCCCCGACCGGCAAGCCGACCGGCCCGATTCAATTCATCGGGCGGGCCGTCAAAGTGATCTGAACCAGAAGACGCGGAGCGTCGAGGGCGGCATTCCCACGCGGAGCGGGGGAACGATCGGCCAATCATCTAGCGTCTGGAAGGCCGCTTTCGTGAGCAAGCTCACTCCCACATGAGCGTCGTTTGCCCTTGATGATTTGCGGTGTCACATCTGACGCCTTCCCGGCTGAAGCCGGTCCTACAAAAAGCAGCGCGTGCATTCAGCGAAATGGGTGGTGGTCACACCGGCCTCTTCCCGGCTGAAGCCGGTCCTACAAGGGCACCGCGTGCAGTCAGTGGGACCGGCTTTAGCCGGGAAGCTTTTGCCTTTGATCTTCCTACGCAAAAAGCCCAGACACCACAAAACGCGACTTGGGTGCAGGCCGAACGCAGACGACGCGGAGTGGGTCGAGCCGCATGGATGCGGCGAGAGCGCCGTCAGGACATGGATGTCCGTTTGGCGCGGGCCCACGGAGCGTCGTCGAAGTGAGGGTATCCCGACGAAGGAGGGACCTAGCCAGGAGCAAGCACCTTTGGTTACTTGGGGTGCTTTTCCAAGTAACTCGCCGAAGGCGAAACTGAGGCCGTTAGGCCGACGCTCTTGATCTTGATCCCCACCGCAGCGATGCAAAACCGTCGGACGAGGGACTGTCAGATTTTTTGTGTGCGGGCTGGTAGCGGCCTGCCGTTAGGCAGGCCGTGCTTTTACCAGGTCGGCCTGATAAATCGATCTCCGTACAGAATCGCAAATTGA